>NZ_JBWKKU010000024.1:0-35749 GCF_056431445.1 Saccharopolyspora sp. NPDC045941 | reverse complement strand
CGTAGCCGCCCTGGTCGTAACCGGGCTGCTGCGGCTGCTGGCCGTAACCCTGGTCATAACCGGGCTGCTGCGGCTGCTGCTGCTGGCCGTAGCCGTAGTTGGGGTCTTGGCCTTGGCCGTAACCCTGGTCGTAGCCGTACTGCCCCTGCTGGTTGTACGGATCTCCCTGGGGGTAGTGGCCTGGTGGCTGGCTCATGGGTCGGTCTCCTGCGGTACGCGGTTGTGCCGGCCGTCGAGTCACGTCGGGGTCGACGGTCGAGCTGATTCGAAACTGTCCCGTGTGCAGCGTCTCAGAGCGCTCCAGGGAGACTACGACGTCACCATATGTGTCCCACCCCTGCTCGGTGAGATGCTCCTGAACGCAGTCGGCGAGGAGGTCGGTCACCCGGGCCTCATCACCGGTGAGCCGATCGTGGTCGGACGGGCTCAGTTGCACCACGTAGTGGTTGCAAGCGAGCAGCCGTCCCCCGGCGAGCTCCCGGACCTGCAGCTCGGCTTCCCGCTGCAGAGCCTGGGCGACCTCCTGAGGGACGACCTTTCCGCCGAACACGCGCGCAAAGCCGTTACCGACGATGCCTTCGAGTCGGCGCTCAAAGCGCTGCACGAGGCCCACGGCAAAATCCCTTCACGCGTACGACTCCTGGCGACCATCGTATCTGGGCCAACGGGTCAAGACACCGCCCTGTTCCCAACTCGTCCAACCCCCCGCCGAACCCCCTCGTCAGCCCGTGCTAATCTTCTTCTCGCCAACAGGGCAGCGGGAAGCGAAAGCAACCCCGGTGCCAAGGCCCGGAAGACAGCAAGGTAAGCTTCCAGGCAAGCCACGGGCGAGTGGCGGAATGGCAGACGCGCACGGTTCAGGTCCGTGTGTCCGAAAGGACGTGAGGGTTCAACTCCCTCCTCGCCCACTCGGAAGAGGCTCCCCGGCTCATGCTTCGCCGGGGGGCCTCTTCCTATATCTGTACGGGGGCCGAGCCCCCGTAGGCCCCCACGGTGCGGTGGGCGCTTTTCGTGCTGCTCCTCACCTCTCGAGCGTTCCCGGCCTGCTCAGCGACCAGCCTGTGGGGTACGTCGCTTCTTCCTTCTTCTCCTCCCCGTTCCTGCCGTCTCTCCTTACTCCTGGCTTTGTGCCTGGTCATTGCTTCTCTTCGTCGGTTCTCCGGGGTCGTTTCTTGCGACTTGGCCGCTCTGCCTTCCGTTCGCCGTGGCTTGGGGCCTCGGTCCTTCGGTCCTCGGGTGCGTGGTGACGGGCTTTGTGGCTCTTCTTTCTTTTCTTGGTGTTCTGCTGTTCTTGCTGGTCGGGGTCGTGCGTGTTTTGGGTTGCTATGGCGTCCCAAAGCGCTCACGGGCCCGTGACCAGCGGGAACCTCTGGTGCTTCGCTTGGGGTGTGGCGAAGGTCGCTTTTCCTGGTCGTTGTTGGGTTTTCGTTGGGCTGGGCCGCCTTATGCGTGTGGTTTGGGGTGTTTGGGGCTTTGATGCCGGGTTCTTCTTCAGCGGACAGCGAACAGGTTTCTCCTTCGCCGTCGGTTGTACGGTTTCGGTGTGATTGGTCCGGTTCTGGGGCTCGATGAGGTCGCTTCCATCGCCGCGCGCGCTCATCTCGGGCAGGTCGACAAGGCCGGGCGGCCATACGTCGAGCACCTGGCCGCCGTCGCTTCCGGGGTTCGGGAGCGGGGTGGCAGCGATGCGCAGGTCGCCGCCGCCTGGTTGCACGACGCCGTCGAGGACGACGCCCTCTCCGAGGAATGGTTGCTGGCCGCCGCGCTGCCGCCGGAGACCAAGGCGATCGTGCTGGCCGTGACGAAGCGGGCCGGTGAGGATCCCGCCGACTACGCCGCCCGGATCTTGGGAACTCCTGGAGCACTGCTGGTGAAGGAGGCCGATCTGGCGCACAACGCCGATCCCGCGCGGTTGGCCGTGCTGGACGCGGTGACGCGGGAGCGGCTTGAACGGAAATACGCGCGGATGCGGGCGCTGCTCGGGTTGTGAGCTGACAGGGGGACTTCCGTGACTCGGTGGGAACGACTCGGCCTGGAGTGGCGGGAGACCGGGCGTCCCGACGCTCCCGTTCTCGTGCTGTCCAACGCGCTCGGCTGCACCTGGGAGATGTGGGATCCGCAGCTCGACGCGCTCAACGGCGCGTACCGCGTGGTTCGGTACAACCAGCGCGGGCACGGCGAGTCCCCGGTGCTGCCCGGCCCCTACACGCTGGCCGAGCTCGGTGCGGACGTTCTCGCGCTGCTCGACCACCTGGCGGTGCCGCGGGCTTCGTTCATGGGTTCCTCGCTCGGCGGGATGGTCGGGTTGTGGCTGGGCGCGCACGCCGGCGACCGCATCGAGGCGTTGACCATCTGCTGCAGCTCCGCCTGGCTGGGGCAGGAGCAGGTCGAGCTCGACCGGGCCGCCGCCGCCCGCGAGCACGGCACCAACGAGCTGGTCTCGCCGACCATCGAGCGTTGGTTCACCCCGCACTTCCGCGAGTGCCATGCCGAAACCGCCATCTACTCCGCGATGATCGCCAGCATCGACGACGAGGCGTACGCGCTGTGCTCGGAGCTGATCGGTCGCGCCGACCTGCGCCCCGACCTGCCCGCCATCACCGCGCCGACGCTGGTCGTCGCCGGGGACGAAGATCCCGCCACGCCGCCGGAGCACGGCGCCGCGATCGTCGCCGGGATCGGCGCCAATGCCCGGCTGGAAGTGCTGCCGCACGCCGCGCACCTGGCCAACGTCGAACAGGCCGAGGCGTTCACCGCGCTGCTCGGCCTCGCCTGATGGCTGCTCCGATACCTCGTCGGTGCGCGGTAAAACAGATCTTGGCGACAGCCGCGGACTGTGCTGGGCTTGCGCATCGTCGGGGTCGACACTGGAGGCGGGCACGTGCATGCCCTCGCAGCGGCACAGCCGCTCAGCCCGCCCTCGCAGCTTGCTCCGCTACCGGCACCGCTACGCAGAACAGTTCAAGCACCTGCACGGGAGGAAGTCATGGCGGGCAACAGCCGGGATCCTGGCCGGTCGGTCACGGCTCGGGCGCTCAGCGTCCTCACCGCCTTCGACATCGACCACACCCGGCTCACCCTCACCGCCATCGCCCGGCGTGCGGAGATCCCGCTGGCCACGGCGCACCGGCTGGTCCGCGAGCTGGAGATGTGGGGTGCGCTGGAGCGCGACGGCGACGGCCGCTACGCGATAGGGCTGCGGCTGTGGGAGATCGGGCTGCTGGCGCCGGTGAACAGCCGGCTCCGCGAGATCGCCCTGCCGTACATGCAGGAGCTGTGCCAGAACACCCACGACAACGTCCACCTCGCGGTCCGCGACGGGCTGGAGGTCGTCTACGTCGAGAAGCTGACCACGCCGCGGGCCGTGCCGATCATCTCGCGCAGCGGCGGTCGGCTGCCGTTGCACTCGACCGGCGTCGGCAAGGTGCTCCTCGCCCATGCGCCGAGCACGGTGATGCACCACTACTGCGAACGCGGGCTGTCCCGTTACACCGCTTACACCATCACCGAGCCCGGTCGGCTGGGGCGCGAGCTGCAGACCGTGCGAAGCCGGGGATTCGCGCAGGCCAACGAGGAGATGACGCTCGGGAACTGCTCCGTCGCGGTCCCGGTGCACGACGCGGGCGGCACGGTCGTCGCGGCGCTCGGCGTGGTGGCGCACAGCGCCCGCGCGGAGGTTTCGAAGCTGGTCAAGCCGCTGCTGCCGGCCGCGGAGGGCATCCGCCAGCGGCTCGTCGAGCAGGAGCGGATCAACCTCGACCTGCTGTCGCACTGACCGCCCCGCCGGTGGTCGTTTTGCGGGGCCGGCCGTATTCGCCTCGGGTGGCCGCGGAAAACCCGATTGGCAGGTGCCGTACCGGCATCACCTGAATGGCGGCATCGCTGGGCTGAAGTCCTGATGTCATTCGTCGACCAGTCACCGACCGATGCCCGCCGCCGGTCGCAGGGACCCCCGTGAGCAGCGCAAAACCCGCTCCGAGCTGTTTAAGTCGGCAGTGGCCCCGTTGTCGGAGGCCGCGGAGTGCAAGCGCAGTGCATGAGGGAGGCGGAACGCCGTGACCGGAATGCCGGGACGTGCATGGACCGAGGACGAGCTCCGAGCCTGCTCGACGACGCAGCTTCGGTCCCCGCTGGGGCTCGCCGCCTCCATGGGCCGGCTCGCCCAGCGGTCGGTGGACACGTTGGGTTGGGCGGGCAGCGTGCTGCCGCCCGTGAAGCTGCTCGGGCGGCAGATCATCGCGACCGCCGAGCTGCTCCCCGACGCGCACGCCGAACGCCTGTGCTTCGGCAGCGGTCCGGTGCTGGACCGCGCTGAGATCGCCACCTGGGTGTGGCCGGAGATGGACGGGCGCGTGCCGCCGCCCGCGGCCCGGGTCACCGGCGTCCTCGCCCCGGCCCGGCACTGGCGCAGCGCGCTGACCGCCGCGGTGCCGTTCGCCCGGTTCGCCAGCGCCGCCATCGTGGTGCCGCGCAACGTCGCGGTGGCCCCGGACTTCGCCTCGACCTGCCTGATCCGCGCCCGCCAGTTCGGCATCGCGGTGCTCAGCGCCGACGGCGACGACGTGCAGGTGGAGCTGGACGGGCGGTGCTTCGACGACGCCCCGCCGGTCGAGCACACCGCGGTGTCCCGCTGGGTGAACGAGGTCGTCTACCAGCAGCTGCTCGCGACGGAGGCCCCCGCCCCGTCGCGCCGCTGAACCCCGAAGCCAGCCCCTGGGGTCTGGTCGTGAGTGCGCAGCGCAATCGGGCGCGCCACCCGGCTGCGCACTCACGACCGACGGGGCGAGTTGTCCACAGCCTGTGGTGAGTTGTCCACAGGCTGTGCGGGCGCATGTGCCCTAGGTTGGGCGGCATGCGAATCGTGATTGCCGGGGCGCACGGGAAGATCGCGCGGCACCTGGGGGCGATGCTCGTCGAGCGCGGTGACGCCGTGCTCGGGCTGATCCGCAACCCCGACCACGCCGACGACCTCCGCGCCGATGGGGTGCAGCCGCAGCTGGCCGATCTGGAGCGGCTCGACGCCGATGCGCTCGCCGCTCTGCTGTCCGATGTGGACGCCGCGGTGTTCGCCGCCGGGGCCGGTCCGGGCAGCGGCGAGTCGCGGAAGGACACCGTGGACCGCGCGGCCTCCGCGCTGCTGGCGGACGCCTGCGAGCGGGCCGGAGTTCGCCGATTCCTGCAGGTCAGCTCGATGGGAACGACGCGCCCGAACCCGCCGGACGTGGACCCGGTGTTCGGCGCGTACCTGGACGCCAAGCGCGCGGCGGAGCAGGACCTCCGGCCGCGATCGCTGGACTGGACGATCCTGCGGCCGGGTCGCCTGACCGACGACCCGCCGACCGGGCGCGTCGCGCTGGCGGCATCGGTCGACCGGGCCGAGGTGACCCGCGCGGACGTCGCCGCGGTGCTGCTGGCCTTGCTCGACCAGCCCGCCGCGGCGAGGCGTGCCCTGGAGCTCGTCAACGGCGAGACCCCGATCCCCGAGGCCGTCCGCGCGGCCCTCCGCTGACCCGTAGGCCGCAATTTCAATGGAAATCGGACCTCTGATTTCCATTGAAATTGCGGGAGTTATCCACAGGCGTCGAGGACCCGGTCCAGGTAGGTGTTCCGGAAGACCCCGGTGGGGTCGACCTCGGCGCGCACCCGGCGGAAGTCGTCGAACCGCGGGTAGCGCTCGCGCAGCGCCGCGGCGTCGAGCCGGTGCATCTTGCCCCAGTGCGGCCGTCCGCCGTGCGCACCGGCGATGTCCTCGAACGCGTCGAACCAGTGCCGGTGCGGCATGCCCCGGAACTGGTGGATCGCGATGTAGGCCGACGGCCGCTGGTACGCGGTCGACAGCCACACGTCGTCGGCGGCCGCGACCCGCACCTCCACCGGGAACATCACCGGATCGTCGAGCCGGCCGACCGCGGCCCGCAGCTCCTGGAGCACGTCGCGCAGCGCCTCCCGCGGCACGGCGTACTCGCATTCGACGAACCGGACGTTGCGCTGCGTCGTGAAGACCCGGTGCGAGCTGTCGCTGTAGGAACGCGCGGACCAGGTCGCGGCGCAGAACCGGTTGAGCGGCCGCACCGATGCGGGCACCGCGCGCCCCAGCCGGCAGACCGCGCCGAACAGCCGGTTCTCCAGCACCTCGTACTCCAGGAAGTGCCGGAGCGGGTGCAGCGGCCGCGGCGATTGCCCGGCGGGCAGCCGGTTGTTCCGCTTGACCAGCGTGTTCGAGGCGTGCGGGAACCAGTAGAACTCGACGTGGTCGTTGTCGTCGGCGAGCTGGTCGAAGCCGTCCAGCACGTCGTCCAGCCGCGCCGGTCGTTCCTCGGCGACCAGCGAGAACGCCGGCACGCAGCGCAGCGTCACGGTCGTGATCACGCCGAGCGCGCCGAGCCCGAGCCGGGCGGCGGCGAACAGCTCCGGGTTCTCCGCGGCCGAGCAGCGCTTCTCGGTGCCGTCTGCGAGCAGCAGTTCCAGCTCTGCGACCTGGGTCGCCAGGCCGCCGAGCCCGGCGCCGGTGCCGTGGGTGCCGGTCGAGATGGCGCCCGCGATGGTCTGCCGGTCGATGTCGCCGAGGTTCGCCATCGCCAGGCCGAGCCCGTCGAGCTCGGCGTTGAGGCGGTGCAGCGGCGTGCCGGCGCGCACCTTGACCAGCCCGGTGTGCGGATCGGCGTGCACGATCCCGGACCAGTGCGAGAGATCCAGGGCGCAGCCGGTGTCCGGCGAGCCGATGCCGGAGAACGAGTGGCCGGTCCCCAGCGGCCGGACGGTGCCGCCGCCGCGGGCCGCGTCGCGGATCGCCGCCGCGGCCTCGTCGGTGTCGCGCGGCGCCACCAAGGCGCTGGGCGTGGCGGTGGCAGTGCCCGCCCAGTTGGTCCAACGCTGCATCGCCAACCCTCCTTCGGGTGCCATCGCGGAGAAATTATGTGAAGGAGATTCACATAACAAGAGTTTTCGGCCTACTGTTGTCCCCGTGCGCCGGTTCGACGAGATCACCAGCGAGCTCGACCCCCCGTTCGCGGTGGTCGACCTCGACGCGTTCGACCACAACGCCGCCGACCTGGTGCGGCGGGCCGCCGGGCGGCCGATCCGGGTGGCGACGAAGTCGGTGCGCTGCCGCGAGCTCCTGCACCGGGTGCTGCAGGTCCCGGGCTACGCCGGGCTGATGTGCTACAGCCTCGCCGAGGCGATCTGGCTGCACCGCGAAGGACTCAGCGACGACGTCCTCGTCGCCTACCCGACCGTCGACCGCTCGGCGCTGCGCGACCTCGCGGCCGACCCGGCCGCCGCCGCGTCGATCTCGCTCATGGTCGACTCCGTCGACCACCTCGACCTCATCGACGCGACGCTCGGCCCCGACCGGCCCGCCATCCGGCTCTGCCTGGAGGTCGACGCGGCCTGGCGGCCGCTGCCCGGTCTGCACGTCGGCACCCGGCGCTCCCCGGTGCACACCGTCGCGCAGACTCGCCGGATCGCCGAGTCGGTGTTGCGCCGCAAGGGTTTTCGCCTGGTCGGGCTGATGGCGTACGAGGGCCAGATCGCGGGGCTCGGCGACGCGCCGCACGGCAAGCCGATGAAGGCCGCCGCGCTGCGCTGGATGCAGCGCCGGTCGGCCGCCGAGCTCGCCGAACGCCGGGCCGCCGTGGTGCGCGCGGTGCAGGCGTTGACCCCGCTGGAGTTCGTCAACGGCGGTGGCACCGGCAGCCTGGAGGGCACCGCCGCGGAACGAGCCGTCACCGAGGTCGCCGCCGGCTCCGGGCTGATCGGCCCGACGCTGTTCGACGGCTACCGCTCCTTCCGCCCGCGGCCTGCGGTGTTCTACGCGTTGCCCGTCGTGCACCGCCCCACCGCGCGGATCGCGACGTTGTTCGGCGGCGGCTACCTCGCTTCCGGGCCGGTCGGGGCCGACCGGGTGCCCGTGCCGCACTCGCCGGGCGGCCTGCGGCTGCTCGCGACCGAAGGCGCCGGCGAGGTGCAGACGCCCGTGGCCGGGGCGGCGGCCGGGCGGCTCCGGCTCGGCGACCGGGTGTGGTTCCGGCACGCGAAGGCGGGCGAGCCCGCCGAGCGGTTCGCGCACTACCACCTGGTGGCGGCCGACCGGCTGACCGCCACCGTGCCGACCTACCGCGGCGAAGGCAGATCCTTCGGCTGATCCTCGGGCATCCGGTTGGACAGGTAGCCGCGCACCAGTTCCTTCGCCTCCGCGACGAGCGTCGGCTCGCCGGCGGGATCGCGCCGGAAAGCCAGGTGCAGCACCGCATCCGCCGCCTCGACCGCGACCGCCAGCGGCAGCAGCAGGTCCGCCGGGTCGAGCCTGAACTCCTCGGCGATCAGCCCGGTCAGCTTCTCCGCGATCACCGCGTTGTTGTCCTTGCTCGGATCCAGCAGCCGCAGGTCCACCACGTCGCCGAAGTGCAGCCGGCTGAACGCCGGGACCTCCCGGTGCATCGTCAGGTAGACGTCGAAGACGGCGTCCACCGCGTCCCACCAGTGCGCCAGCTCCAGCTGGTCGAACCGGGCCGACACGGTGCGCACGAAGCGGTCCAGGTTGCGCAGCGTGAGTTCCTGGACCACGGCGCGCTTGTCCGGGAAGAACTGGTAGAGCGAGCCGACCGCGACGCCGGCCCGCTCGGCGATGAGCGTGGTGGTTAAACCGTCATAGCCCACCTCGTCGATCAGCTCGGCGCAGGCCGAGAGCATCTTCTCCACACGTTGTGCGCTGCGTTGCTGGACCGGCTTCCGGCGCAACGGGGCTACTTCGGCAGGCAAGGCGACTCCTTGATCATGTTCACTGACCATCTTGCCGACCACGACCATGATTCTCTTTCAGGGGAGCCCTGGGGGAGATGGTTGCCGAGTTCGACTCGGCGGTCTGGTTCACCGGCTGGTTCCGGGTGTTTCTCCCGGTGCCGGCGATGTCCACAGTTTCCCGGCCCGCGGGCGGTCGTGCGCTCCGGACATGCCGGGGACGGTATCAGTCGTTTGGGTGATTTCTTTGTTGATGGCTTGACCAGACCCTGTTGGTTGGTCATCGGGTGCTTTCTGGGCGGGTCTCTGACCTGCGGATCTTGTCGCGTTACACCGTTGGCATATGCAGTGAGTCATGTTGTCAGCGCACAAGGTCGCTATCTAGTGTGATCCGAGCCGTCATTCTCAGTGACAGAAAGGTCATCGTGGGTTACTGCCCGGCCGCCCCTCGTTTTCCCGCCGTGCCACGTGCTCTGCTTGCCAGGTGGACATCGACTGGGGGAAGAACCTGGTGCGGTGGCACACCTGCCGCCGGTACCCGTGCCTGTTCGGCTGCCACGCGCGCGACGCGCACCGCAGCCCCGTGACCGCGCGACTGTCCCCGGAGCTCGCCGCACCGGCGAGCCCGCCCGCCACGGCCGCGGACGTGCCGCCCGGGCTGTGGCACCCGCTGACCATCCCGGCCGCGAACGACCTCCTCTCCGCCGGTGGCTACGGCCTGCGGGTCGAGCGCTCGGCCGGGGGATCGCTGCAGCTCAGCGGCGCCGGGGCCGGGGCGGGGCTGCCGCTGGGGCACGATCCGAACTGGTCCGATCTCTACCGCGCGCTGGTCCGGCTGCGCCGCACCCGCCGGGTGTTCGACCCGGCGTGGCTGCACCGGCTGACCCGGTCGCTGGCCGCGGACCGCGACACCGGTGGTTCGGTGCCGCTGCCCGCCGACCGCGCGGACCTGCTGACCTCGACCCGGCACCAGCTCGCCGAGGACTGCTTCGCCGCGGTGCTCGGTCCCAACCGCAGCGTGCCGTTCCCCGCCGAGCGGATCACCGTCAGCGGGCCGGAGCGCACCGTGCAGCTGCAGGCCGCCGGTCCCCGCGAGCGCGCCCTGCGCCAACTGCGCGGCTGGGAGCGGCTGTCGTCCATTGTGGAATCCGATCCGGACCTGCGGATGCACTGCGCCACCCAGCCGGTGCCCGCGGTCGTGGTGGACACCGGCACCGGCTCGGCCGCGCTGACCCGCATCGCCGAGCCCGCGCCCGCCCATCCGACGCACCCCGGCGGCACCATCGCGACCGACCTGGCCACGCTGCTGCAACCGGTGGACGACGGCACCCCCGGTCTGCTGCGCGTGGTGCTGGACAACCGCTTCGAGCGGCGCGAGGACGAACTCGAGTACTTCCTGGAGCACTTCGTCCGCCCGCTGCTGCGCACCTTCCGGCTGGCCCTGGACGTGCACGGGATCGGGCTGTTCGCCCTGGGCGGCGGCGGAATCGCCTTCGAGCTCTCGCCGGAGCTGCAGGCCACCGGCCGGATCGTGGTGACCGACTACCTGCGGGTGAGCCACGAGCCGACCCGCGCCGAGGTGTCGGCGGGAGCGCGCGCGCTGGTGGAGACCCTCGACGAGCTCAGCGCCGGGTTCAGCCGCCTCGAATCCGCGCGGCGGGAGAGCCGGGTGCGGCGGGCCGTCGACCGGGTGATCGCCGAGGAACTGCGCTTCCTGGGGCCGCGCACCGCGGAGCTGCTCTCCGGCGAACAGCCGCTGCAGTGCTACGTCCACACCGTGCCGGAAGCGCAGGACGAGGTGCTGAAATCGGTGCTGGACCGGGTCCAGCAGCGCACCCGCCGGCGCCGCTGGGACGACCGGCTGCCGCAGCCCGCGGTTGTGATCGACGTCGACCTGTGCGGGCTCGTGCCGCTGCAGCGGATCCTGGACGCCGCTCGCTCGGTCTCGGGGCCTCGGCCGGGCGCGCCGGGCGGCATCCTGGAGCTGGCCGGCCCCGGCACGCTGCCGCTGCTGCCGACCCACGCGGCCGCCACCTGGCAGAACTTCGTCTCCCACAGCGGGCTGCGCGAGCGCTACCCGTCCGTCGACTGGGAAGAGGTGCGCGCCGACTTCACCCGCTCGTTCCTGGCCCGGCCGCGGGAGAAGCTGCGCACCGACAGCGTGAACGCCGGGCTGGCCCGGTTCGTCTGGGACGTGCAGGACGCCGGCGGGCGGGTGGTGTTCTGCACCGGTCGGCGCGAGCGGTTCCGCGAGCACACCGAGGAGGTGCTGGCTGCCGCCGGGGTGCCGGGCGCGACGCTGCTGTGCCTGTCCGAGGACGGCGGCCGCCCGCGTACGGAGCTGAAGGTGGAGAAGCTCCGCGAGCTCGGCGATGTCGACGTGGTGGCGGTCTTCGACGACGAGCTGGCGAACCGCATCGCCGTGACCAAGGAGTTCGGCGGGGCCCTTCCGGTCGCCGTCGAGATCCCCGGCCTGGCCGCCGAACGACTCCCGACGCAGCCGGTGGCCGATGCCGCCGCGGTGATCGCCACCTTCGAGACCACGCCGCGGCCCGGCACGCGCAGCGGTCAGCGGCTGTCCAACACGCATTCGCTGGAAGAACTGCAGATCGGCGCGTTGCGCAAGAACCGCCAGGCGCAGCGCTGGGCCGTGCACCTGACCGAACAGGAATCGCTGTCCATCGTGGACTCGGTGGTGGCCGACGCGGACCGGGCGGCGGCGCGGACCGGGCGCAGCGCGGTCGCGAAGTTCGGCATCGACGAGCGCAGCGAACCCGAGCAGGTGCTGGCGGCGCTGCACCACGTGTTCACCCGCAAGCAGTTCATCAAGGGCTCCCGCGCCAACTACCAACCCGCCGACCTGCGGCGCGACGCCGAACCGTTCGTGCGCCGCGGCGAGCCCATCGAGGTGGTGCTGCTCGGCTTCCCGGTCAAGCAGTGCCTGAACCGGCTCAAGGCCGGCGGCCCGCTGCCGGACTTCGCCGAACTCGGTGCCATGGCGCGGCTTCGGGAGCTCCAGCAGGCGGTCAGCGCGGTGCACCGGCCCGGCCTGCACTTCAACATCCTCACCGACGGCAGGCACTTCCGGAGCCGCCCGCACGCGATCACCGACGCGTACCAGAAGAAGCTGCGCGAGTACGTCGACCTGGTCGGCATCGGCGACCGGACCACCGTCGAGGAGATCGACGCGGTCGCCGAGCAGCGGCTCGGCTTACCCGGGCTGAAGGCCGAGCACACGTCGCGGGTCGCCCGCTACCGCCGGCTGCTCGCGGAGTCGCTGAGGTCCTTCGACATCACCGACAACCCGCTGCGGACGCTGGAGCTGGTGCACCTGCGCACCGCCGAAATGGGCGAGTTCGCGCCGCACGTCATCGGGCTGTTCCGGGAAATCCTGATGTCGCTGGTGTATTCGGTGCCGGTCGTGGTGCCCGCGGGCACGGACCGGCTGGAGTGGTCCACGGCGGTCTACGCGGACATCTACAACGTGACCGACCAGACCGTGTCGGCCGAGGTGCGCCAGGCGCGCTGCGCGGTGCTGCGCCGGGCTTGGCACACGGTGCTCCGCTACATGGCGACGATGCAGGTCGACGAGGAGTTCGGCTACGAGCGGATGTTCCCGAACCGGGTGCGGCTGACGCTCAGCGCGGTCCGCAAAGGCTGCCTCGGGTTCACCTACCTCGGCGGCTCCGGCCTGCTGCCCTGGCAGGGCACCGGGGTGCTCGACGACCGCGGCAACGTGGCGGTGGACTTCGCGATCTCGCTGCTGGACCAGGGCTTCGTGCCGGTGTACTCGCCGCTGCTCGGCCCCCGCCAGCCGTGGCTGATGGTCCCGTCCCAGCGAACCCACCTGACGGGCGCGATCGGCGCGGCGGTCCCGGCCCCGAGGGGATCGCGGACCCCGCCGGGGATCCGGCTCGACCCGGACTTCGCGGCCAGGGCCCGCCTCCGCCGGAAGTAGCGGCCCAGTGTCGCTGTAGCGGCTGTCCGCGAACCCCCAGGCAGTGGTGAGTCGCCGTTGGCTGGTGGAGTCAACGGCCTGTTCGCCTCGACAGGCGAGGTGAACGGTCCGTTCGCTGCAGCTGTCCGGCATCGGCTGGTGTGGGGTGAACGGCCCGTCTGTTCCGATAGGCGAGGTGAACAGGCCGTTCGCCTCGCCACTTCGAAGCCACCAGCCGATCTGCCGCGACCACATCCAGAACAGCCTCTGCAGCGGCAAGGAGTGCGCGCCGGTTGCTGCGCCGGGTGGAACGTCCTACCCGCGGAGTGCCTTGACCGTGGTGGCCAGGTCGGGGTCGGCGGCGGCGCGGTCCAGCGCGGCGGCCAGTGCCGCCAGGTAGGTGGGCTGGGCCGCCGCGTGCAGTTCGCGTCCGGCTTCGGTGATGACGCTGTAGACGCCGCGGCGGTCGGCCGGGCAGTGGTCGCGGACCGTGAACCCGGCTGATTCCAGCCTGGCGACCAGGCGGCTCGCCGAACTCTGGTTCAGCCCGACGGCGTCGGCTAGCTCCTGCATCCGCAGCTCGCCCTGGTCCGCGTCGGCCAGGTGGCACAGCGCCCGGTACTCCGACAGGCCCAACCGGTGCTTGCGCTGCATGGCCTTGGCCAGCTCGCTCTCCACCCGGCCGGACAACGTGACGACCCGGCTCCACAGCTGATCGTCCGCAGCGGGCTCGGCCATCGGGTCTCCCAGGTGTCGCGGCGGTCGTGGTTGACATCAAGGTACATGAATGCTCAAAATATGCATGCACATACAAATACTGAGCATGAAACTTGGAGGACGGCCATGACCGCCACCGACATCGAGCGCATCGCCACCGATCCCGACTGGTACGAGCCGTACCGGATCTCGCAGGCGATCAAGGCCGGTGGGTTCATCCACGTCTCCGGTCAGGCGGGCATCGACGAACGCGGCCGCACCGTCGGCGGCGACTTCAAGACCCAGGGCAGGCAGGCGTTCGCCAACATCGAGCGGGTACTCGCCGCGGCCGGGGCCACCCTCGCCGACGTCGTCAAGGTGACCATCCTCGTCCGGGACATGGCCGCGAACCTGCCGGCGGT
Source organism: Saccharopolyspora sp. NPDC045941 (assembly GCF_056431445.1). Classification (NCBI taxonomy): domain Bacteria; kingdom Bacillati; phylum Actinomycetota; class Actinomycetes; order Pseudonocardiales; family Pseudonocardiaceae; genus Saccharopolyspora; species Saccharopolyspora sp. NPDC045941. Next base: position 21,955 of record NZ_JBWKKU010000024.1, on the reverse strand, counting down.
CATCGAGCTGCGCGAAGAATTCCTCGCCGAGCCGTACCCCGCCGACACGCTGCTGGAAGTGTCCTCGCTGGCCCGACCGGACTGGCAGATCGAGATCGACGCGATCGCCCTCGCCCGCTGACCGCACCGGAACTCCAGGAGCCACCCATGACCACGATCGAGACCACCGGTCCGCTGCTGCAGCCGTACCGCGGCGCGCGCCTGAGCCTGCCCAACCGGATCGCGATGGCCCCGATGACCAGGGGACGCGCCGACGACCGCACCGGAGTGCCCGCCGCGATCACTGGTGACTACTACGCCCAGCGCGCCGCCGCCGGGCTGATCGTCAGCGAGGGGATCTGGCCGAACCGGCTCGGCAAGGGCGGGCCCGGGATCCCCGGCCTGGTCACCGATGAGCAGGTCGCCGGCTGGCGGCACGTCACAGATGCCGTGCACGCCGGCGGCGGCCGGATCTTCGCCCAGCTGTGGCACGTCGGCCGGATGAGCCATCCGAGGACGCTCGGCGAGCTCCCCGTCGCGCCGTCGGCCCGCGCGGTCTCCGGCACGATCTTCACCGCCGACGGCCTGCTCGACCACGTCACGCCGCGGGCCATGACCACCGCCGAGGTCGACGCCACGATCCGGGACTTCGGCGTGGCGGCGAGGAACGCGATCCGGGCGGGCTTCGACGGCGTGGAACTGCACGGCGCCAACGGCTACCTGATCCAGCAGTTCCTCGCGGAGAACACCAACGTGCGCGGCGACGGCTACGGGGGTTCCCGCAGCGGCCGGTTGCGGCTGGCGGTGGAGGCGGTCGAAGCGGTGGCCGCCGAGGTCGGCGCCGACCGCGTCGGACTGCGGATCTCGCCGGACAACCCCGAGAACGACATCGCCGAGCAGGATCCGCAAGGCACCTACCGGGCCCTGGTCGACGCCGTCGAACCGCTCGGGCTCGCCTACCTGCACATCGTGGAACGCGGGAACTACCCGGCGCTGGCGGATCTGCGGCCCCGGTGGGCGGGAACGCTGATCGCGAACTTCAACGGCCCCGAACCGACCACCCGGCAAGCCGGGGAACGCGTCCTGCGATCCGGTCTCGCCGACGTGATGTCCTACGGCCGGTTGTTCATCAGCAACCCCGACCTGCCGATCAGGTTCGCAGGCGGCCACCCGCTCGCACCGGTGGACGCCGACCACATCTACGGCGGCGGCGAGCGGGGCTACACCGACTACCCGGCGGTCGAGGCCCGCCTCCGCTGAGAGACTCGTGCGCACTTCTTGTCGCCATAGCAGCAAGAAGTGCGCACGGGTCGGTCGTGCGGACGTGGAAAGGCCCTGGGCTCGGTCGGGGAATCGAGCTCCAGGGCCTTTCCAGACTCCGGGGCCGTCCGGGGAAACGGCGTGACCGGAGTGGTTGGAGTTCCGCGGACCGGCACCGGTCGGGGGGAGGGGAGTGCGTCAGCACCGGCCCGCGGAAATCTGGGTGACCGCGCTGGCGTGCCAGCCGGTCCGATGTGGAGTTTTCGCGGCGGCGGCCGATGATCGAGTGGTCGAGGTCGGGGAAACACGACCATCCGCTCATCGACCGCCGCCTGGCGGTTTCTCGGCTACCCGGGTCGGGGAGGAGGTGATGCTGTCCGGGGCCGAGTCCGCCTGCTTACGGCACCGGCGCGGCCGGGCGCAAAGCGTGCGCCGGGCGCTGGTGCCGTGCGGGACGGGGTGCCAGGGCACCTGCCACCAGGTGCTCGTAAGCCGTGCGCCACACCGAACACGGTGCTTTCTGCGGGCGCCAGCGGCTGGAGCACTCCGGGCAGTTGCCCTTTTCGTCGGCGTCGTGCGCGGTGAGCAGCGTCCGCCACCCCTCCGTGAGCCGGGGGAGTTCGGAACGCGCAACGGAGAGCAAGGAAGGGGCGTCCGCGCGGTTCGCGAGCTCGGTCAACATGTCGAGCCGCTCTCGCACCGCACTTCGCAGCACCTGACCCAGGATCTCATCCACCGAAACGTCACCGTCACTTTCTCGCCTGCACAGCGGCATCCCGCAACGCGACCGACAACTGGCCGAGGCCGATGGCCGACAGCGTCGCGGAGTGGCCGGGCGGTCCGACGAGCACCACCCTGTCCCGGTTGACCAGCACGTCCAGGAAGCGGTGCGAGTTCGCCACGTCTCGGCAGTCCACTCGCCACCACCGGCGGCTTTCCGCGGGGGCCGAGGGGAAGCCGGCCGACCGGCCGTTCCCGCCCTGTGCTTCCCGCATCTCGCGTCACCGTTCCCGTTCGTGCTCGGTTGCCTGTGGTGACTAGATTGGAACGGACCGGGGCGTCGCGCCTAGGGCGCAGGCGATAACCGGGCCAACGGCAACGACGAGCGGTCGGTGGACTTCACCGCTGCCGATCACCTCTACCGATACGCGCTTCACCGGGATGCAGCAGTGCCCTTACTCTGCGACCAACGCCCGAGCAGAGCGTCAGGGGGTCTAAATGAACATCATCGGTTCTGGCGGCTCTCCCGTTACACCCGACGTTTGGAACGAGCGGGAAATGCGGGATGCACTGGCCCGGCGGGACGTCAGTGAGATCTACCGGCAGCTTCGCCGGCACGGCGTTTCGCAGCGACAGATTGCAGCCTCGACGGGGCAGTCGCAATCCGAGGTGTCCGAGATCCTCAAGGGGCGGCAGGTCATGGCTTATGACGTGCTCGCCCGGATCGCCGACGGGCTGGGTATCCCGCGGGGCTACATGGGCCTCGCGTACGACGGGGCGACCGCGATGCGGGTCGCGAAGGCGACCAACGCCCCCGACGCTGAGGAGGACGAGTCGGTGAAGCGCAGGAAGTTCCTGTCCCACGCCGCGGCGGTGACGATGGGCGCCGCGGTCTTCGGCACCGAAACCAGTTCCTGGTTGCCGGCCAATGCCCAGACCCCGGCGCCGACCCGGATCGGCATGACCGACGTGCAGCAGATCCACGCCGCCACCAAGGCCTTGCGCGACCTCGACTACCGCTACGGCGGCGGAACCTGCCGGGACGCCGTGGTGGCACAGCTGTCCTGGGCGCAGCAGCTGCTCGAGTCCAGTGCCGCCGAACCCGTGCGCAAGCAGCTCTTCGTGGCGCTGGCGGACATGCACAGCCTGGCCGGCTGGACCTCGTTCGACGTGGGCCTGCTCGACCCCGCCCGCGGTCACTTCGGCAAGGCGCTGGAGTTCGCGAAGCAGGCCGAGGACGACGGCCTGGTGGCCAGCGTGCTGTACCGGATGGGCCGCGTCTACCTGCACTACGAGGAGCCCAACGAGGCGCTGAAGCTGTTCCAGCTGGGCCAGATCGCCGCGCAGGACTCCGGTTCCGCGCTGACCGTGGCCGTGCTGTGCGCCAACGAGGCCTGGGCCTACGGCATGCTGAACAAGCCGGACCAGGTGCGGAAGATGGTCGGCCGCACCAAGGACGAGTTCGCCCGCGCCCGCGCCGACGAGGCGCCGGACTGGGTGCGCTTCTTCACCGAGAACGACCTGCACGGCATGATCGGCTCCGCGCACGACGCGCTGTCGGTGTTCGACCCCAAGAAGCACGCGTCGATCGCCGTCGCCGAGACCATCAAGTGCAACGAGGCCTACGGCGCGGACATGGCGCGCACCCACGTCTTCGGCCTGAGCCTGCAGGCCACCAACCACATCCGGGCCGGCGACCTGCAGGAGGGCGTCAAGGTCGGGCGGCGGGCGCTGGAGCACGGCGAGCGGGTCAAGTCCCAGCGCGTCGCCGACCGGCTCAAGCCGCTGGAGCTCGAAGCGAGCAAGCACCGGATGAATTCCGACGTCCGCGACCTGTTCGAGGCCGTCCGGCGGTTCCGCCGGGTGTGAGCTCGGCGCGCCGGGGCAGCGGTGCCGTCGGTCCGAAACGATGAGCATGAAGACACAACCACTGGAACAGGGTCGGTGCATCCCGCCGGAGTTGGAGCTGGCACTGACCGAGATCTGCGCCGCCGTCGGCCTCGACCCGACCGCCGCGCGATTGCTCCGAATCGTCAACAACGGGGTTTTCCTGCTTCGGGACCACCGCGTGGTCGTCCGCGTCGTGCTTTCCCCGTCGTTCACCTATCGAGCCTTCAACGCCGTGGAAGCCGCGCGCTGGCTGGCCTCGCACGGGGTTCCCGCCGTGCGCCTGCTGCCGGGTCTTGAGCAGCCGGTCCAGGTGGGCGAACACCTGGCGACCTTCTGGGAGTACGTGCCCGAGACCGGGCCGATGCCCGGCGGCGCCGACCTCGGCGAGCTGTTGCGCCAGATGCACTCGAAACCGCCGTCCCCGACGTTCCTGGACTGGCAGCCGATGGCCGACATCCGGCGCAGGCTGACCGACGCGGTGGACATCGATCCGGCCGATCACCGGTTCCTCGCGCAGCGCTGCGACGTGTTGGAAGAGCGCCTGGCGGAGCTGCGGTTCCCGCTGGCGCGCAGCGTCATCCACGCGGACGCGCACCTCGGCAACGTGATCGGCGGCGTTGACGGGCCGCTGCTGTGCGACCTGGATTCGCTGTGCATGGGCCCGCCGGAGTGGGATCTGACGCCGATCGCGGTGGGGCGCCTGCGGATGGGGCACCCGCCGGGCTGGCACGACGACCTGGCCAGGGCCTACGGATTCGACATCACGCGCTGGGAAGGCTTTCCCGTGCTGCGCGAACTGCGCGAGCTGAAGATCACCACCGGGGTGCTCCCGATTCTGCGCAGCAATCCCGGGGTTCGCGAGCAACTGCACCAGCGGTTGCGCACGATCAGGGACGGAGATCTCTTCACGCAATGGGTGCCGTACAGCTGATCCGGTCGTTTGCTAGGCCGAACGGGCGATGTTGGGTCGATCGCCGCGTTCGTTGGGCAATTTCTGCTGACGAGCGTTCGGTGGAAGGGGTAAACCATACGGGCGAACTGCTCCATCGGTGCGTTGCTACGGGACGGGCTGTCGATGAGGATCGCGAAGTTCTTGCCGCGGATGCCGCGTTGGCGCCGTGCGCACGCGTTGTGCGCTGCGCAGGTGCTCGACGACGTGGTGGACAGCCAGGCCGGTTCGCTGCCCCGGTTGCCCGAAGACCTCCGACGCCGGCACGCCGATCACCTCGCGGAGCTCGTCCTGCTGGCCCAGGCCTACCGCCATTACGCCGCGGGCTGGATCACCCGAGAGGAGCTGGAGCGCTGCGGCCGGATCGCGGTGCAGCGGCTGGAAGGCGACTGCTGCGTCCCGCTCGTGCAGCTCGCCGATGGTGAATGACCACTCGGCGACGGGCGCGTCATCGGCGGTCCCGTCGGGTGTCTGCGCGCCGACGCGTCGGTTGAACTGGGGCTTCGACGATCGGCGCGGGCCGGTTCGGTCGGGGCGAATTCGACGTTTTCCCTGGTAGTAGTCGCTTTTCCGGTATCGCGAGCCGGTAGTGCCCGCGGTGCCGGTGTTTCTTGCCCGAGCGCGGGCGAATTCGCTCGGGAGTGATCGCTGATTTTTGCGCTGCCCGCTCGCGCACGCGAGCGGGACTTCATGGTGCGTGCGTTTTTTCCGGAATTATTGGATTGGAGATGGTTTTGTGCGGTCCGGATGTCCGGTCGGAGCAGCTGGGGGAATTGCTGGACGAGGATCCGCTGCTGCGGCTCTACTGCGTGGCGACGGCCGGGACCGGCGAGCACCGGGCGGTGGGAGCGCTGTCCGCGGCGCGGAACGCGATCCCCCTGGGTGAGTTGGCGCGCTGGGAGTTCCCCGGCGATGTGCTGTGGTTGAAGCGGATCGTGGCCGGCCGGCCGCCGGGCTGGACGGCGCCGGAGCACCTCGCCGAGTTCGTGGTCCGGCCGCTGCTGATCACGTTCCGCGGGCTGCTGGCGCGGGGTTTCCTGCCGGCCGGCGAGCTCGGCGTCGAGCTGGCCTCGGCGGCGACGGCCACCGGGCGCATCGTGCTCGGCGGGATCCGCCGCACGTGGTCCGGGGTGCCGGGCGTCGTCGCCGCGCTGGACGAGCAGTTGGACGAGCTGGCGGCCGCGTGCGTGCTCATCAGCGGCGACGAGCAGGACCGGGTCCGGGCCGCGTTCGACCGCGTCATCGCGCAGGAACTGCGCCACTTGGCCGAGTCGACCGCGGCCGCGTTCGCCGGTGACCACCCGTGGCTCCGCTTCGTGCACGTCGTCGCGGCGGAGCAGCACGAGATCCTCAGCCGGGTCGTCCGGCTGGTCCGGGCGCGCAGCGCGCGGTGCCGGAACGAGCCTGGCTTGCCGCGCCCGCTGGTCGCCGTGGACCTCGACTTCTGCGCCTTGCACCCGAAGCGCCGGGTCGGCGAGGCGCTGCGCCGGTTGGGCGAAGCGCACGGCATCGACGAGTTCGCCGCCCCGGCGCGGCTCGACGTGCTGCCCGGGCTGTACCGGCCGGGCTGGCGCCCGTTCCTGGCGGCGAACGGGCTGCCGGCGCGGTATTCCGAACTCGACTGGGGCGCGTTGTACGCCGAGTACCGCCAGAACGTCGCGTGGCACCGGGAAGCCCTGCTGACCGACGAACCGGCGCCGGGCCTGGTGGAATTCGTCCGGGACCTGGAACAGGCCGGTGCCCGGGTCGTCTGGTTGACCGGTCGCCGCCACCGGATGCGGGCCGCCACCGAAGAGGTCCTGAGCCGCCACGGACTCGGCCACCTCGACCTGCGCACCACCGATGACGGTCCGGTCGCGGGGCAGAAGGTCGCGGCGCTGCACGACATGCCGGAGCACGAGCTCGTCGCCGCCTTCGACGACTCGGCCGGCAATCGCGAAGCGCTGCGGGCGGCGTTCCCCGCCGCCTCGGTGGTGGCCGCACGTCCACCGGGGTTCACTGTGGACGGTGGAGACCAAGTCGGGATACGGACGTTCGAGTCGCTGCCGCAGCCGGTTCCGCTGGGGCGCGGGCACTCGGCCGACGCGCCGCAGCTGTCGCACGTGACGTCGTTGAGCAGGCTGCGGATCGGGGACCTCAGCACCCGCCCCACGATCTGGTCGCACGGCGTGGAACTGACCGCGGGGGAGCAGGCGCGGATCGTCGACTCGCTGGTCGCGACCGCGGTGGCCGACGGGTGGCGGCTCGGCCGCGAGGTCGGTGCTCGCGCCGATCCGGCGGCGATCTGCCGGGCGGTGTGGCGGGTCGTGACGGCGAAGCCGTTCGGCGCGTCCAGGACGGTGTATCCGCCCGAGGCGGCCGAACGGGACATGCTCGCCTCGATCGAGGCCGGTGAGCGCATCCCGTTCGTCGTGGTGGGGCCGTCGCTGAAGCAGGACGGCTCCCGGCTGAAGGCGCTCGGTGGGCTGCCCGACCTCGCCGAGCTGGCCATGCTGATCCGGTTGCGGCAGCTCGACGAGGCCGTCCGGCAGATCCACCCGCCGGGCATCGCGGTGCGGGCGCTCACCGATGCCAGCCACTTCAGGTTCCGGGAGCCGGACCGCTACGCGGGCTACCACCGGGAGCTGGTCGCGCAGGTGGAAAGCGCGGGGCTGCGGGACGTGGTGGCGGTCGAGGACTTCGACGACGCCGCCGACGCGCATCCGCGGTGCGGCGACCGCACGCAGCGGCCGGGGCTGCTGGCGAAGCACCGCGACCGGTACACCACGGCGTTCGCCGGCCTGGACGTCCGCCGCGATCCGCGGGCGGCGCTGGGGGAAGCCGACGCCCGGGATCCGGCCGGGCCGGGGCGACCGCGGTTCGCCGAACTGTTCCGCTCCGTGCTGCAGGCCGTCGACGTCCCCTGCACCGGCGGCGATCCGTTCGCGGGGTCGCAGCGGATCTACGCGAATCCCTTCGACCTGACCGATCCGGCGGTGCCGGCCGAGATCCGCAGGGCGCGCGGCGACCTGCTGGCGACGGCGTGGCGGGAAACGATCACCTACCTGGCGAACAAGCACGTCGACGAGGAACTCGACTACTCGGTGCTGTGGCGGGAGGGCTGCGTGCGGATGAGCCTGTCCATCCGCCCGGCAGCGGGCCGGCTGCGGTTCGTCCCGCTCGGCGGCGCCGGGGTGATGCCGTGGCACGGCACGGCCGCGCTCAACGACCTCTGCGAGGTGTCGGTCGACTACGCGATTTCGCTGGTGGACCAGGGTTTCGTGCCGGTGCGCGCGGCGCGGGAGAGCGCCCAGCCGTGGTTCATGGTCCAGCCCCGGGCCGTGGGCCGCGCCGGAACGCTCGACCCGGCGGTCTTCGACCGCATCCGGCTGCGCAGCAAGTAACCGGTCACCTTGCGCAGGAAGGGCCAGGTGCTCGACGTGTCCCGGCGCGAAAACGAGGGCGCCCCCGGTCGAGAGACCCGGCCTGGGGCGCCCCTTCTTGCGTCAGTCCTTCGGCTTGCCCAGGCGCAGGGCTAGGACCAGGCCGAGGGCGACCACGACCACCGCGCCCACGATCCACGGCCAGATCGGCATGCCGCCGGACTCCGCCGACTCCGCCTGCTGGCCGGGCTGGTCCGCGTTCTGCGGGGCCGGGGCCGGCGTGCCCCCGCCCGGCGCGGTCAGCGTGAAGGTGACCTTGCCGGGCACCGGGTGGCCGTCGTTGGACAGCACCCGGTAGCCGACCGTGTAGACACCCGCCGGGCCGAGCTCGCGGACCGGCGCGACGACCGAGTTGCCCTCGACCCGCACCTCCCCGTCGGTCCAGTACGTGCCGTCCGGGCCGACCACGTTGACCGTGTTGTAGCCCTCGCCGGTGCGCACCGGCTGGTCGAAGGTCAACCGGACCTCACGGGGCCCGGTGGCCAGCTGCGCGCCTTCCGGCGGGTCGCTGCTGACCAGCACGTTGTGCGCGAGCGCCGTGCCCGCGCCGCCGAGCAGCGCGGCCAGCGCCAGCACCGCGACCGCCATCAACCGCTTCACGACTCGTCCTTCCCGGATTCCTGCTGCTTCGCAGCCTGTCCGGCGTTCCGGCTGCGCGCGAGGGCACCGGCCCCCACGCCCAGGCCGAGCGCGCCGACCAGGAGTCCGGCGCCGCCCAGCCAGCGGGCCGTGTCGTCACCGGTGCCGGCGGCCTGTTCGCCGGCCTCCTGGCCGTGCGAGCTCCCGCCGTGCGAGTGCCCCTCCTCGGCCTCCTCGACCAGCTTGAGCGTCGGGGCCGGGTGCTCCGGCTCCTCGCCGTTCGGCGGCGTCGGAGCGTCCCAGTTCACGACCTCGCCGTTGTCGTAGGTCTGGGTGGTGGGCAGCAGCAGTTCGTCGGTGTTGGTCGGCAGGGCGCCGAGCGTCGCCTCGAACTCGTTGAACTCGTTCGGCCCGATCCGGTTGCCCGGCTGCGCGGTCCACGTGATGCTGCGCACAGTTTCGGTGACCTGCGCGCCCGCCACCTCGACCGGCGCGATCTGGACCCGCTCCACCTCGACGGTCCAGCCCGGCATCGGCTTGGTGCGCACCGAGCTCAGCGGGTACTGCTCCGGCAAGTTCACCTTGACCTGCACGGTTCCGGCGTTCGGCCGCTCGCTCGGGACGCGGAAGGCGACCTTGGCGTAGCCGCCCTTGGCCGCCTCGCCGGGCTGTGCGGAAACGTGCGCGGACGCCGTGCCTGCGCCCATTAGCGCAACAATCCCGCAAGCGGCGGTCAGCGCCGCGGATCGAACCGCGAATCGATTTGTCGACATGTTCACTTGAATCTCCTGCGCTTCGAGCTATTCGCGCGCGCGAATACGCGACGAAATGACGAAAGAGCAACGATCAGGTGGCGAATTCCACGTGATCGCCGCCGGCGGCAGGAGGTTCCGGCGGCCCGCGACGGGCATGAATGCGCTGGTAGATCAGCTGCGCCAGAGTACGCACCGTGACCACCGTGACGCACACCGTGCGCGGCTGCGCAACCGCCGGTAGTGGGGTAGACCTGCGGGGCAGGATGGATCCGAGGAGACGCGCGACTACGAAGAGTGCCCGCTCGGCGCGGGCCATCAAGAGGCCGGTCAGCAGCACCACGGCGGCGTGCCCGAGCGTCATGACCAGCGGCGAGAACCGCATCCCGGCGTACCCGAGACCGTCCTGGTGTGAAGCCACGAGCTGGAGAAATACGTGAAGTGCCAGCTGGCTGGCGCTCAAGGCCCCTAGAATGCCCCACGACCCGCGCTTGCGATCAGCGAGTGCCACACCGGCACCGGCCAACAGGCCGGTGATCACCAAGGTTGTACCCGGATCGGGTAGCGACCCCCCGGCGGCCGCATGTGCGGCCACGGAAAGTGACGCCGACGTGGTGGCCAAACCGGCACCGCGCAGGACGCGCAACGCGCCCTGCGTAGGTCTGATTCCGGCTGTCACGACAGGCAAGTCTAGGTGTCGGTTCGGCCACGCTGACCGCAGGTGAGCTTGCCTTGGTCACCCGATTGGGTCACGGTTTACGGGTTGCAGACGGTCCGGAGCTACCAGCTGCACATTTGCCGGCCACTTAGTTCCAGATCGTCGTAACTGACGACGGAGAGGAGGGGGCGTCGCCGAAAGTCGGCGCCGAAACCTGTGTCGACCGAAACAAAACAAAGTGGTGAGCCCACCGAGGGCCACCATACAACTGGATTGACAGGAAGCCCCGAGTTCCTGGGAAAACCGCGCACGGACTGGGTCGTGTTCGGGGTCACCGCGGCCATCATGTTCGCCGTGGTGCTCTGGGGTGCGGTGGGCACCGACTCGCTGAGCACCGCGTCGAAGGCGGCCCTGAACTGGCTGCTGACCAACACGGGCTGGGGCTTCGTGCTCGCGGCCACCGCGTTCGTCATCTTCGCCCTGTACCTGGCCTTCAGTAAGTTCGGCCGGATCCCGCTCGGCAAGGACGGAGAGCAGCCGGAGTTCCGAACGATCTCCTGGATCGCCATGATGTTCAGCGCCGGTATGGGCATCGGTTTGATGTTCTTCGGCGTTAGCGAGCCGCTGGGTCACTTCGTCTCCCCGCCGCCGGGGACGTCCCCCGCGGAGAGCGAAGAGGCCATCAAGACGGCTATGGCCACCTCGCTGTTCCACTGGACGCTGCACCCGTGGGCGATCTACGCCGTGGCGGGTCTGGCGATCGCCTACAGCACCTTCCGCCGCGGGCGCCGCCAGACGATCAGCGCCGTGTTCCTGCCGCTGATCGGCAAGCGCAACTCCGAGGGCCCGCTCGGCAAGGTGATCGACATCCTCGCGCTGTTCGCGACGCTGTTCGGTTCCGCAGCCTCGCTGGGCATCGGCACCCTGCAGATCCGCAGCGGTCTGGAGAGCGCGGGCTGGCTGGCCAAGGACTCGGCCGGCAGCACCGTCCTGGTGGCGATCATCGTCGTCCTGACGGTGTGCTTCATCCTGTCCGCGGTATCGGGCGTGGAGAAGGGCATCCAGTGGCTGTCCAACATCAACATGGTGTTGGCCGGCGTGCTGGCGCTGTTCGTGTTCGTCGTCGGCCCGACGGTGTTCATCCTCGACCTGCTGCCCACCTCGGTGGGGTCCTACATCAGCGAGTTCGGCGAGATGGCCTCGCGCGCCGGCGCCACCGGCGGCGACGAGATGCAGAGCTGGCTGGCCAGTTGGACGATCTTCTACTGGGCCTGGTGGATCTCGTGGACGCCGTTCGTGGGCATGTTCATCGCCCGCATCAGCCGCGGCCGCACCATCCGGCAGTTCGTGGCCGGCGTGCTGCTGGTGCCCAGCGGCGTGAGCCTCGTCTGGTTCGCGATCTTCGGCGGCGCCGCGATCGACGCCCAGAAGGCGGGTGCCAACGTCTACGGCGAGGGCTCCGCGGAGGCGCAGACCTTCGACGTGCTGGGGACCATGCCGTGGGCGACGGTCACCTCGGTGCTGGTGATGGTCCTGGTGGCGATCTTCTTCGTCTCCGGTGCCGACGCCGCGTCGATCGTGATGGGCACGCTGTCCCAGCGGGGCGCCATCGAGCCGAGCAAGTGGGTGGTGGTCTTCTGGGGTGCCGCGACCGGTGCCGTGGCCGCGATCATGCTGGTCATCGGCAGCGCAGGCGGTGATGAGGAGAAGGCGCTGGACGGCATCCAGAACCTGACCTTCATCGGGGCACTGCCCTTCGCCATCGTCATGGTGTTCATGTGCGTGGCCCTGCTCAAGGACCTGCGCGGCGACGACATGACGCTGCGCGACGCCAAGGGCGCCGAGGTGCTGGAGCAGGCGGTCATCGCAGGCACCGAGGAGCACGACGGCGAGTTCCAGCTGGTGACCACGCCGGCCGAGGCCGACGAGAGCGAGGCCACCGCGACGGCGCCTGCCGGCGGAAAAGAGTAAGAAGCGTGGACTTCCTGGACTACGTCGCATCCAGGTGGCAATCGCTGCTGGTGGATTCCTACCAGCACGCCAGCATGGTGGTGCAGTGCATCGTGCTGGCGACGATCGTCGGCGTCCTGGTCGGGGTTGCGGTCTACCGCAGCCCCGCCGGGGCGGCGATCGCCACCGCTCTCTCGAGCGCGATCCTGACCATCCCGTCGTTCGCCCTGTTCGGCCTGCTCATCCCCGTGCTGGGGCTGGGCGTGGCGCCGTCGGTGGTGACGCTGGTGCTGTACGCGCTGCTGCCGATCATCCGCAACACCATCGTCGGGTTGTCTACAGTCGACCAGCCGATCTTGGACGCGGCCCGCGGCATCGGCATGAGCCGGTTCGGCGTGCTGACCCGTGTCGAGCTGCGGCTGGCCTGGCCCGCGATCCTCGCGGGCATGCGGGTGAGCACCCAGATGCTCATGGGCATCGCCGCCATCGCGGCCTACGCCAAGGGCCCCGGCCTGGGCAACCTGATCTTCAGCGGCCTGAGCCAGCTGGGCGGCGCGAACGCGCTGAACATGGCCATCGCCGGCACCGTCGGCGTGATCATCCTGGCGCTGCTGCTGGACGCCCTCTTCGTGCTGTTCGGGCGGTTGACGACATCGAGAGGTATTCGTGGCTGACGACAAGAACACCCCCGCCGGCGGGCACGGCGTCGAGATCCGCCTGGAAGAGGTCTCCAAGCGCTACCCGGGGCAGAAGCTGTCCGCGGTGGAGTCGGTGACCATGACCATCCCGGCCGGCGAGACCGTGGTGCTGGTCGGACCGTCCGGCAGCGGCAAGACCACCACCATGCGGATGATCAACCGGCTGATCGAGCCGACGGCCGGCAAGATCACCATCGGTGGGCAGGACGTCCTCGGCCTCGATCCGGACAAGCTGCGCCGCGAGATCGGCTACTCGATCCAGCAGGCCGGCCTGTTCCCGCACCTGACCGTCGGCGAGAACGTCGGCGTGGTCCCCGGCCTGGTCGGCTGGGACAAGAAGCGCATCCGCGAGCGGGTCGACGAGATGCTCGACCTGGTCAACCTCGACCCGGGCGAGTTCCGCGGCCGCTACCCGCGGCAGCTCTCCGGCGGTCAGCAGCAGCGCGTCGGCGTGGCGCGGGCGCTGGCGGCCAACCCGCCGGTGCTGCTGATGGACGAGCCCTTCGGAGCCGTGGACCCGATCACCCGCGGGGTCCTGCAGGACGAGCTGATGCGCCTGCAGGCGGAGCTGGGCAAGACGATCGTGTTCGTGACGCACGACTTCGACGAGGCGGTCAAGCTCGGCGACCGGATCGCGGTGCTGGGCGATCGCTCCAAGATCCTGCAGTACGACACGCCGGAGGCCATCCTGGCCAACCCGGCGGACGACACCGTGGCCGGCTTCGTCGGCGCCGGTGCCGCGCTCAAGCAGCTCACCCTGCGGCGGGTCCGCGAGATCGAGGTGGGCCAGGTGCCGACGGCGACCATCGACGAGTCGCCCGCGGTGCTGAAGGAGCGCCTGGGCACCCGCCGCGGCGCGATCGGCCTGGTGCTGGACAAGCGCAACCGCCCGCTGCGCTGGGCGACCGCCCGCGAGGCCGGCGCCGTGTCCACGTTGGGCCGCGCCGGGCGGCCGGTGGAGGACAGCGTGGCGCTGGCGTCGACGCTGCAGGACGCGCTGGAAGCGATCCTCACCGACGACGACGGCGTCGCGGTGGTCACCGGCTCCCGCGGCGAGTACGTCGGCGTGGTCGACATCGACACGGTGATGAACACGATCAAGGCGCTGCGCGAGGAGCACGCCGACGACGAACCGACCGAGGACCAGTCATGAGCAGCCAGTTCGCTTCGGACTCCGGGTCCCGCAGCGCGGAGCGGCTGCGACTGCTGGCGCAGCCGATCGCGGTCGTGGCGCTGGTCGCCGGGGTGCTGGGCTGGGCGTTCAGCCAGGACAACGACGAGGTGACCGCGCGCAGCATCAACTCGACCACGATCCTCAGCCTGACCTGGACCCACTTCCTGCTCAGCCTCGCGGTCGCCGGGATCGTCGTCGTGGTGGCGGTGCCGCTGGGCGTGGTGCTCAGCCGCAGCTGGGCGCGGCGGGCGGTGCCGCTGGTCATCGGCCTGGCCAACATCGGCCAGGCCGCGCCCTCGGTGGGTCTGCTGGTGCTGTTCTTCCTGATCACCGGCGGCACGACCGGGTTCTGGATCGCGGTGCTGCCGATCGCCTTCTACGCGCTGCTCCCAGTGCTGCGCAACACCATCGTCGGCCTGCAGCAGGTCGATCCCTCGCTGATCGACGCGGGCCGCGGCATCGGCATGTCGGCGACGGGCGTGCTGGCGCGCATCGAGCTGCCGCTGGCGGTGCCCTACATCCTGGCGGGCCTGCGCACCGCGCTGGTGCTGGCCGTCGGCACCGCGACGCTGGCGCTGTTCGTCGGCGCCGGCGGGCTCGGCGAGATGATCAACACCGGGTACAAGCTGAACGACTGGACCGTCATGGTCGTCGGCGCGGTGCTGGCGATGTCACTGGCGCTGCTGGTCGACTGGCTGGGCGCGCTGGCCGAGACGTACCTGTCGCCGAGGGGGTTGCGATGAACCGGAAGATGTCGCGCCGCGGCGCGTTCAAGCTGGCCTCGGTGGCGGCGACCGGCGTGCTGCTGACCGGCTGCGGGCTCAGCTCCGGCGGCTCGGTGCCGCTCGCGGTGGCGCCGGGAACCATCCGGCCGGTGCCGGAGCTGCAGGGCGTCACGATCACCGTCGGGTCCAAGGACTTCACGGAGCAGCTGGTGCTCGGCTACATCGCCGAGTTCGCGCTGTCCGCGGCAGGCGCCGACGTCCGCGACCTGACCAGCATCGTCGGCTCGGCCAGCGCCCGGAAGGCGCTGGAGAGCAGCCAGATCGACATCCTGTGGGACTACACGGGGTCGTCCTGGATCAGCTACAACGGCAACACCGACCCGATCCCGGACGCCCGCGCCCAGTACGAGGCCGTCAAGAAGCTGGACCTGGAGCGCAACGGCATCGCCTGGACGGCGATCACCTACAACGTGGACAACACGTACGCGTTCGCGGTCAACCAGGACGCGGCGCGGCGGCTGGGCGTGGAGAAGCTCTCCGAGCTGCCGAAGATCATCGCGGAGAAGCCGGACGAGGCCTCGTTCTGCGTGGACACCGAGTTCGCCAGCCGCAACGACGGCATGCCCGGGGTGGAGGAGGCGTACGGCTTCACCGCGGACCGGTCGAAGGTGAAGGTGCTGACCGAGGGCAGCATTTACCAGGCCACCCAGAACGGGACCTGCACCTTCGGCGAGGTGTTCACCACCGACGGGCGGATCCGGGCGCTGAACCTGAAGGTCCTGGCGGACGACCGCCAGTTCTTCCCGAGGTACAACCTCGGCATCACGACCCGGGACGAGCTCCTCAAGCGCTACCCGCAGATCACGTCGGTCTTCGAGCAGGTGTCGGGGAAGCTGACGAACGCGGAACTGCTGAAGATGAACGCACAGGTGGACGTCAACGGCCGGGACCCGGCGGACGTGGCGAGGGAGTGGATGGTCCAGCAGGGCCTGGTGAGGCTCCCCGACGGAGAAGCCGCAGGCCGCTGACCGAAGGGGCACCCACGACCGAACGACTCCGGGCCGATCGAGTCCGGGCCGATCGGGTCCGCAATTTCAATGGAAATCAGAGGTTCGATTTCCATTGAAATTGCGGAAGGTGACCCGAGCGAGGGTCACCCGGATTCACGCCCAGGCCCCGGCGCGTGCCGGGAGCCGGGAGCCGGAACAGGCTTGCGCGATGCGGCAGGGGGTTCAGCGCCGGGGCCTGGCGACGCCGAAGCGGCTGAGCAGGTCGTCCTCGATCTGCCCGAGCTCGGCGCCGACCGCGCGGTGCGCGGACTTCCGCCGCTGCGCGGGCATCCGCTCCGCGGCCCGCACGGCGCTCGTCAGCTGCGCCAGCCGCGTCGCCGTCCGCTCCGCGTACTGCTCTGCGACGGCCGCCTCCTCGCCGCTCGCCGACTGCTCGCGGAGCTCGCGCAGCGCTTCGCCGTCGCCGGCGATCCGCGCGTGCAGCGCCGCGCCCCGGCCGGTGAAGCTGCCCAGCTGGTCCACCGGCACGCCGAGCCGATGCGCACGCATCCGCTCGTAGCGCTCGCGCGCCACCGACACCGCGTGGATCGCGAACGGCGCGATCACCGGGCCGACCACCTTGGCCACCCCGATGATCTTCTTGACGTTGCCCGGGGTGATGCGCCCGTGCTCGCCCTTCTCGATCGCCTTGGCGACCTTCTTGTCCGCCTTCTTCGCCGCCTTGACGGCCTTGCGGGAGCCTTTCGTGCCCGTCTTCCGGACCCCGCGTCCGGTCGTGCGCTTCCTCACCGCGGCCGACACCTCCCCGTCCTGCGTTGGCGTTGCGATCACCTTAAGACCGGACCTCGGGCGGCACGACATCGAGCTGCGCCCGTTCGGGCACGGTGGGTAGTCGCCTCGGAGGCGTGTCACCGGGGTGATGGGCGCGGCTGTCGGAGCGACGGCATACGCTTCACACGTGAAGGAGAAGGTGCTGCTCGACGCGGGCGTCGTAACACGGTGCCGTCGACGCGTGCACCTCGAGAACGATCCGGCGCAGGACGAACCGCCCGCGCAGATGGATCTGGGCATCGAGCAGCGCATCGCCGATGCCCAGGAACACCGCCGGTACGTCGCGAAACTGCTGGGCAACGCGTTCGGCGAGGACTGGGTGGAGATCCCGCGCGGGGCCGCGGCCGGTCGCGAGGAGCTGACGCTCGCCGCGATGCGCGCCGGCACGCCCTACATCTCCGCCGCCCAGCTGCCCGCCGACCCCGCCGGCGGCCGCCGCGGCTCGGTCGACCTGCTGGTGCGCAGCGGCGACGGTTACGTTCCGGTGCTGGTGGTGCGCCACAAGATCACCGATCCGGGCAGCGGTGCCCGGGTGTCGCCGATCGACCGGCCGGTGCCGGCGGCCGCCCACATCGACCAGGCCCGCAAGGTGCGGGCGCAGCCCCGCGACCAGTTGCGCCTGGCGCACGCCCTGCGGCTGCTGGAGGCGTGCGGGATGAGCGCGGCGCCGAACCTCGGCGGCGTGATCGGCGTCGAGGCCGACGTGGTGGTCTGGCACTACCTGGACGTGCCGAACTGGCCTGGCGGCCGCACCGCGATCGCCGAGTACGAGGCGCGGTTCGCCGATCGCCTGGCGGTGGCCTCGGCGGCCGCCGAGGAGGCGGAGCCGCTCGCGCTGCCTTCGCGGATCAACGAGTGCAAGGGCTGCCCGTGGTGGCCGACCTGCGAGGCCCAGCTGCGCGAGGGCCGGGACGTCAGCCTGGTCGTGCGCGGCGAGGACGCGGTTGCGCTGCGCGAGGTCGGCGTGTCCACAGTGGATGAACTCGCCGCGATGCCGCTTTCGGAGGCGGAATCGCTGCCGCTGACCGGGGTCCGCAACACCGACGCGATCCTGCTCGCCAAGGCGTGGCTGCGGAACCTGCCGCTGGTGCGGCGCGTCCGCGACCTGTCGGTGCCGCGCGCGGACGTGGAAGTCGACGTGGACATGGAGAGCTACGCCGACGCCGGGGCCTACCTGTGGGGCTGCTGGCTGTCCGGTGCGGACATCGGCGAGGAGCCCGGCTACCGGGCGTTCGTCAGCTGGGAGCCGCTGCCGTCCGACGACGAGGCGCGGTCCTTCGCGGAGTTCTGGACGTGGTTCGGCTCGGTGCGCCGCCGCGCGTACGAGCGGGGCCTGAGCTTCCGCGCCTACTGCTACAACGAGCTCGCGGAGAACCGCTGGATGCTCGCCTCGGCCGAGCGGTTCGCCGGCAAACCGGGCGTGCCTTCGGTGGCCGAGGTGCGCGAGTTCATCGGCTCGGCCGAGTGGGTCGACCTGTTCGCGTCGGTGCGGGAGCAGTTCCTGTGCCCGAACGGCAAGGGCCTGAAGGTGATCGCGCCGAGCGCGGGGTTCGGCTGGCGGGACGCGGAGGCCAGCGGCGAGAACTCGATGCGCTGGTACCGCGACGCGGTGGGCCTCGGCGGCGGCGTGCAGGTGCTGTCCCAGCGCGACCGGATCCTCGACTACAACGAGGACGACGTCCGGGCGACCTGGACGATCCGCCGCTGGATGACCTCCGAAGCATCCAACGAGATCCCCTACGCGGCCGACCTCTGACGGCTGTGCCGGCCGTCCGGCGCGGCGAGCGGTGATCTCCGCTCGCCGCGGGAAGTTGGCACGATCAGTGACCATTGTGGACTAGTTTTTTCGTCTGATCGGGTTAATATCTCCCGTGGTCGCCGCTTCCCCCGCGACCGTTCGTGATCGTTCGGTAAGGGAGTAGCGTGATCCGTCGATGTCTTGCTGCGCTCATCGTGGTCCTGTCCGCGGGTGTCGCAGCGCCGTCCGCAACGGCCGAGCCGCCGTCGAAGAAGGTGTCCGTCGAGCGCGTGCCGCTCGCCGACGCCGCGCCTGAAGTCCCCGGCAAAGGACGGGAAATCCGCCGGTCGAAGCCGTTCGCGATGGCCGCCCTGCGGTGGAACGGCAAGAACCCGGACCTCGTCGAGGTGCAGGCGCAGCACCTCGACGGCACCTGGGGCGAGTGGCTGCGGCTGCCTGCGGTGGACGGGCAGGACCGCGGCCGACCGGGCAAGGACCAGGCGAGCGAAGCGGCCTGGCTCGGTGACTCGACCGCGATCCGGGTGCGCGCCGAATCCGACGGCGCCCCGGTCGACGCGAAAACCGTGTCCGTGCTGCTGATCGACCCCGGGACCGCGCAGGCCGCGAGCACCGCCGCGAAGCCCACCGCGATCAGCCGCGCCGAATGGGGCGCCGACGAGTCGCTGCGCACCCAGTGCTTCCAGCAGCAGGGCGTCGGCGTCGAGTACGGCGACACGGTCGAGGCCGCGATCGTCCACCACACCGCGGGCAGCAACGACTACACCGCGGCCGACTCCGCGCGCATCGTGCGCGGCATCTACGCCTACCACGCGAGCGAACTGCAGTGGTGCGACATCGGCTACAACGTGCTGGTCGACAAGTTCGGGCAGGTCTTCGAAGGGCGCTACGGCGGCCTGGAACTCCCGGTGTGGGGCGCGCACGCGCAGGGCTTCAACAAGGACACGGTCGGCGTGTCGATGCTCGGTGAGTTCACCTCGGTGGCGCCCAGCGCGACGCAGCTCGAATCCGTGGCGCAGGTCCTGGCGTGGAAGCTCGCCGGCAACTACCGCGATCCGCTCGGCGAGGTCACGATGGTGTCCGGTTACGGGGGGGCGTCCGCGAAGTACCCGCTCGGGACCGCGGTGACCCTGCCGGTGATCCACGGCCACCGCGACGTCGGCTACACCGAGTGCCCCGGCGACGTGGCCTACCAGGAACTCCCGGCGCTGCGGCAGCGGGTGGCCGAGCTGATGGGCGACTGGACCGCGGGCGCGATCTACCAGAAGTGGCAGGCCGCCGGCGCCGACGCGGGCCCGCTGGGCGGCGCCTACGAGCTGGAGCAGGATGCCGCCGACGGCGGGCGCCAGACCACGTTCGCGCGCGGAGCCAAGTCCGCGTACTGGTCCCCGGCCACCGAGGCGTCGCTGATCGAGGGCATGATCCGGGACAAGTGGCGCGAGCACGGTGCGGAGGCCGGGGCGCTGGGCTACCCGCGCACCGACGAACTGTCCACACCGGACGGTTCCGGTCGCTACAACCACTTCGCCGGTGCCGACGGTTCCATCTACTGGACGCCGTGGACCGGGGCGCACGAGATCCGTGGCCTCATCAAGGCGAAGTGGGCGCAGCTCGGGTGGGAGAACGGCCCGCTGGGCTACCCGCGCACCGATGAGCTGGGCACGCCCGACGGGGTGGGGCGCTACAACCACTTCGACCGCTCGAACGGCTCGGTCTACTGGACGCCGGGCACCGGTGCGCACGAGATCCGCGGGGCGATCAAGGACCGCTGGGCGCAGCTGGGCTGGGAGCGGTCGTACCTGGGCTACCCGTCCAGCGACGAGTACGCGGTCCCGGGCGGGCGCCGCAGCGACTTCCAGCACGGCTATGTCATCTGGGACGCCGCGACCGGCAACGTCACCGACCGGCCGTACTGACGAGCAACGCGCACGGATGCCCCGAACCGAAACCGGTTCGGGGCATCCGGCTTTTCCGCTCGCGCTCGCCAACGATCGGATCGGTTGATGCGGACGGTCCCAGGGCTACGGGACGATGACCGCCCGGCCCTTGATCTGGCCGTGGTGGAAGCGCTCGTAGACCTCCGGCGTCTCGTCGAGGCCGAAGGTCTCCACGTGCGCCCGCAGCGCGCCCTGCCGCGCCAGGTCGAAGACCTCGATCAGCTCCGCGCGGGAGCCCCAGTACGGCGACGCCACCGAAACCTCGTGCGGTAGCAGGCCGAAACCGACCGGCAGCGGCGCTCCGGCGATCCCGACGATGGTGATGTCGCCTTCCACCGCGACCGACTGCGCCGCGATCTGCACCGTCGGCGCGATGCCGACGAAGTCCAGCACCACGTCCGCGCCCAACCCGCCGGTCAGCTCGCGCACGCGCTGCGCCGCGTTCTCGTCCGAGCGGGCCACGTCGTGCGCGCCGACCTCGCGGGCCAGCGCCAGCTTGTCGTCGGCCACGTCCAGCGCGATCACCCGCGCCCCGGTGGTGGCGCGCAGGATCTGCACCGCGAGGTGCCCGAGGCCGCCGGCGCCGATGACCACCGCGGTGCTGCCGCCGACCAGCTTCGGCAGCGATCGCTTGATCGCGTGGTACGGGGTGAGCCCGGCGTCGGTCAGCGGCGCGGCCTGCACCGGGTCCAGCCCGTCCAGCGGGACCAGGTGCCGGACGTCGTCCACCAGCAGGTACTCGGCCATCGCGCCGGGACTGCCGAGGCCGGGCGGGCGGATGCCCAGCTCGGCGGCGCGGGTGCAGTAGTTCTCCTTGCCCTGCGCGCACTTCCAGCACACCCCGCAGCCCCACGGCCCGTACACCGCGACGGAATCGCCCTCGGCGACGCCCCGCACGCCCGCCCCGAGCTCGGCGACGGTGCCGACGCCTTCGTGCCCGAGGGTGAGCGGCAGTTCGAACGGCAGCTTGTCGGCGGGCCAGCTCATCACCCCGATGTCGGAGTGGCACATCCCGGCGGCGGTCACCTTCAGCAGCACCTGCCCGGGGCCCGGCTCGGGTTTCGGGACCTCGACGACCACCGGTGCCGCCCCGACCTGCTGGTACTGCACGGCTTTCATGACCCCGCCCATGACCGGGCTCCCTTCGGCGTTCACCTGAACCGGTGCTCATCCTCCGGCGGATCGGCTCCCGGCGTACCTCTCGGTAAGCAACGGGATGCTCCTATAGATGTCAAGCGGCAGGAGCAAGGTCGTTTTGACTGGTTCGTTCGGTTGGTGTGGTGGTCAGGGCGCGGTAGACCTCGCGGGCGACGAATCGCTTGAGACAGCGCATGATCTCTTTCTTGGATAGTCCTTGCTTGGTGCGGCGTTGCACGTAGGCGCGGGTGCGTTCGTGGTGGCGCATGCGGACCAGCACGATGGTGTGCAGGGCGTTGTTGGCGGCACGGTCGCCGCCGCGGTTGAGGCGGTGGCGGTGGGTGCGGCCGGAGGACGCCGGGATCGGTGCGACCCCTGTCAGGTGCGCGAATGCGGCCTCGGAGCGCATCCGCTCGGGGTTGTCCCCGGCCGGTGCCAGTAGCTGGCCGGCGGTCTCGGGGCCGACGCCGAACAGCTCCAGGAGTACGGGGGCGGCCTGCCGGGTCAGCGGGCCGAGTTCTGCGTCCA
>NZ_JBWKKU010000023.1:41099-131360 GCF_056431445.1 Saccharopolyspora sp. NPDC045941 | reverse complement strand
GCCTTGCGGCACGTGTTCTCCGAGTCACCCAACGGCCCGACCGAAGCCTCTCCCGTCGAAGAAGCCCGGCGTTGATCATCATGAACCAATAGGTGTTCTCGTTGGTGCCGCGTAGCCAGGGCTGGCCGGGCGGGCAGAAGTAGACCGGCACGCCGGTGTCGGCGGTGAAGCGGGCGTGTTGGGACATTTCCTTGCCCTGATCCCACGCCACCGATTTCCACATGTCCTGTATGGACAAATGTGGCGGGAACTCGACCGCGGATTTCCGGGGCGCGGCGGGATTGAGCCGGAAATGGTGACGCAGGTCGTGGTCGAGGAGGGCGGGTAGCCGGGTGATGCCGTGGGCGAGGGCGTCGCGGACGGCCTCGGCGGTCTTGCCGTTCGGTAGGGCGAGCAGCAGCAGGTAGCGGGAGTGGCGTTCGGCGAGGGTGACCACGGCACCGCCGTGGGAGCCGAGGATGAGGTCGCCTTCCCAGTGACCGGGCACGGCCCGGTCGGCGGCCTCCGGTGGGCGCGCCGACAGCGGCACCCGGTCGGGGATCTGCCCACGCCCGTTTGTGTTGTTCGCGGCCCGGGCCGTGGCCGCGCGGGGCCGCCGCTGGCGCTGCTTGCGCCGCAGGTATTGGGTCAGTTCCGCTTTCAGGGTGCCTTTGGCCTGGACGAACAGGCTTTGGTAGATCGTTTCGTGGGACACCTGCATCTCCGGGTCATTCGGGTAGTCCCGGCGGAGTGTGGCAGCGATCTGCTGCGGCGCCCACCGCTGCTCCAGTCCGTCGGCCACCACTGCGGCCAGCTGCGGGTTCCCGGCCAGTTTCGGTGTCTTCGGCCGCTTTGCCCGCTGCCACGTAGCCTGGTCGGCTTCGGCTGCCCGGTACGCCGGCGCCCGCCGTTGCGGTTGATCTCCCGCGAGATCACCGACACGTCCCGGCCCAGCTCGCGGGCGATCTCCCGCAGGAACTTCCCTGCTGAAAGCCCCCGGGAGATCTCCTCCCGTTCGGCGAAACTCAACGCCCTCACCGCCCGTCGGCGTGGTGCGGGCGGGATCCCGCCCGCCGGCGCCACGATCCTGCTCACGGACTTGCGTGAAATCCCCAGCTCACGACTGATCTCCCGCTGACCGTATCCCTCCTGCCACAGCCGCCACACCTCATCGGCACACCGCCGCGCGACCGACACCCGCAACACCTCCACCAAGATCATTCCAGAGGTGTTGCACCGACCCCTTGAGACCAAGATTGAAACTGGCACCCACCGAATCGGTCCCGGTGAACAGTTTCAATTGAGCGTTTTTCATCCTGGTCGGCCCGCAGCCGCGGGTCGCAAAGCCACACGTCGATGAGCTGTCGCATGCGCCGCAGGCGCATAACCCACCTACGACACCCGCACCGCCGCGGGTTCTCAGAGGCTTCCTGGCGAGGACGGCCCTGACGCCGTTTATTGGACATACATCAGGAGGGGCACCCACAGTCCAGGGAGCCTCTGAGGTTCCGCCACCCGCACCGCCACGCAAAACGCGGTTGGAAAAACCTCATTGAAACTGCGGTTACTTGAGCAGGACGTCGGCGTCGAAGCAGGTGCGGTCGCCGGTGTGGCAGGCCGCGCCTTCCTGGTCGACCACCAGCAGGATCGTGTCGCCGTCGCAGTCCAGGCGGACCTCGTGCACCTGCTGGGTGTGGCCGGAGGTTTCGCCCTTGACCCAGTACTGCCGGCGGCTGCGGGAGTAGTAGGTGCCGCGGCGGGTGGTGAGGGTGCGGTGCAGCGCCTCGTCGTCCATCCACGCCATCATCAGCACCTCGCCGGTGCCGCGCTGCTGCGCGATCGCCGCGACGAGGCCCTCCGCGTTGCGCTTGAGCCGGGCCGCGATCGCCGGGTCCAGACCGCTCATCGAACAGTGATCCCTTCCGCCCGCATGGCGTCCTTGACCTCGCCGATCTTCAACTGTCCGAAGTGGAACACGCTGGCGGCCAGCACCGCGTCTGCCCCGGCGCGCACCGCGGGCGCGAAGTGCTCGACCGCGCCGGCGCCGCCGCTGGCGATCAGCGGCACGTCGACGACCTCGCGGACCGCGCGGATCATCTCCAGGTCGAAGCCGGCCTTGGTGCCGTCGGCGTCCATCGAGTTCAGCAGGATCTCGCCGACGCCGAGCTGCTGGCCCTTCGCGGCCCACTCCACGGCGCAGATGCCGGTGCCGCGCCGGCCGCCGTGCGTGGTGACCTCGAAGCCGGACGCCGTCGGCTGACCGCCTTCCGGCACGCGCCGAGCGTCCACGGACAGCACCACGCACTGCGCGCCGAAGCGCTGCGACGCCTCGCTGAGCAGCTCGGGCCGGGCGATGGCGGCGGTGTTCAGGCTGACCTTGTCCGCCCCGGCGCGCAGGAGCCGGTTGATGTCGTCGGTGCTGCGCACGCCGCCACCGACGGTCAGCGGGATGAAGACCTGCTCGGCGGTGCGCCGCACCACGTCGAAGGTGGTCTCGCGGTCCGACGAGGACGCCGTGACGTCGAGGAAGGTCAGCTCGTCGGCGCCCTCCGCGTCGTAGGCGTGGGCGAGCTCCACGGGGTCGCCGGCATCCCGGAGGTTGGTGAAGTTGACACCCTTGACGACCCGCCCCTGATCGACGTCCAGGCAGGGGATCACACGCACCGCAACGGCCATGTCCCCAGGGTAGAGACACGGCCGCGCGGCGCGGTGGATGGGGCGTTCAATCCTGAGCGCACCCGCACTCCAGCGGGCGTCAGCGCACCGCGGCGAGGGCCTCTTCGAGGGTGAAGTTCTGGGCGTAGAGGGCCTTCCCGACGATCGAGCCCTCCAGTCCGACCGGCGCGAGCTTCGACAGCTCCACCAGATCGTCCACACTGGACACACCGCCGGAGGCGATCACCGGCGCCTCGGTGCGGGCGCAGACCTCGCGCAGCAGCGCGATGTTCGGCCCCTGCAGGGTGCCGTCCTTGCTGACGTCGGTGACCACGTAGCGGCGGCAGCCGGCGGCGTCGAGCCGGGCCAGCACCTCCCACAGGTCGCCGCCGTCCTTGGTCCAGCCGCGCGCGGCCAGCCGGTGGCCCTGCTCGGTGATCCGCACGTCCAGGCCGACCGCGACCCGCTCGCCGTACTCGGCGACCACCCGGTCCGCCCACTCCGGGTTCTCCAGCGCGGCGGTGCCCAGGTTGACCCGCGCGCAGCCGGTGGCCAGCGCGGCCTCCAGCGAGGCGTCGTCGCGGATGCCGCCGGAGAGCTCCACCTGCACGTCGAGCTTGCCGGTCACCTCGGCAAGCAGCGCCCGGTTCGAGCCGCGGCCGAACGCGGCGTCCAGGTCGACCAGGTGGATCCACTCGGCTCCCGCGCGCTGCCAGGCCAGCGCGGCCTCCAACGGGTCACCGTAGGAGGTCTCGGTACCGGCAGCGCCCTGCACCAGGCGGACCGCCTGACCGTCGGCGACATCAACAGCGGGAAGCAGCGTGAAAGTCACGCCCCAACCCTACTGCCAGGGCTTCGGCCCCTTCACCGGCGGCTGCGCTCGGAGCGGACGACCGCGACGACGGGCACCGCGAGGACGATCAGCACGAGCATCAGGACCGCCCACAGCGGCACCCCGGCCTGCAGCAGGTAGGGCGCGCCGATCCCGGTGATCATCCCGAGTGCGAGCACCAGCGCGATCACCCGCACCGCCGTCGGCCCCAGCAGGCCGCCCCGGCGGGTCACAGGCTGCCCAGCCAGTTCCGCAGCAGCCGTGCGCCCGCCTCCCCGGACTTCTCCGGGTGGAACTGCGTGGCCGTCAGCGGCCCGTTCTCCACCGCGGCGACGAACGGTTCGCCGTGTTCGGCCCAGGTCACCAGCGGCGGCGCGATCGTCTCCGACGCCGGCAGCTGCCACTTGCGGACGCCGTAGGAGTGCACGAAGTAGAACCGGGTGCCCGGCTCGATACCGGCGAACAGGGTGCTGCCCTCCGGCGACTGCACGTCGTTCCAGCCCATGTGCGGGAGGACGTCGGCGTGCAGCCGCTCGACGGTGCCCGGCCACTGGCCGCAGCCGTTGGCCTGCATGCCGTGCTCGACGCCCTCATCGAAGAGCACCTGCATGCCCACGCAGATCCCGAGGACCGGGCGGTCGCCGGCCAGCCGGTGGTCGATGATCTTGTCGCCGCCGACGTGGAGCAGGCCCTCCATGCACGCGGCGAAGGCCCCGACGCCGGGCACGACCAGGCCGTCGGCCTCGGTCGCGGCACGATGGTCGGCGGTGACCTCGACGTCGGCCCCGGCGCGCTCGAGCGCGCGTTCGGCGGAGCGGAGGTTGCCTGATCCGTAGTCCAAGATGACGACTCGTGCCACGCGCCCAGGCTACCGCCCGGACGCATCGGCCCACGTCGCGGGCGGCAGCCGCGCAGGTCACCCCGCCAGGAACGACCGCACTGCCGCGCCGATACCGGTCGGGCCGAGGCCGTGCGCCGCATCGTGCTCCTCGGCGGTGCCGTAGGCCCGCAGTTCCAGGTCGCGGCGAACGCCCAGCGCGAGCACCCGGTGCGGGGTGTAGGCCAGCGCGTCGTTGACCTCGTGCGTCGACGTGCCGCGCAGGTAGGGCTCCACTAGCACCACGTCGGCGGTCGCCGCCCGCACTGCCTCCCGCAGTCCGCCGGCGTCGAACGGCCGGATGGTGGCGGTGTAGAGCACGGTCACGTCGAGCGTCGCCGTCGCCGCGAGGACCGGCCCGAGCATCGGGCCGACGGCGAGCACGACGCCCCGGCTGCCGCGCCGGACGGTGTGCCAGCCCGGCCCCGTCACCAGCGGCTCGGCGTTGACCTGCTCGGAGAGCCGCAGGTAGACGAGGTCGTCGGTGTCCATCGCCGACCGCAGCAGCGCCGAGACCTCGGCCGGGTGGCCGGGCACCTGCACGGTCCAGCCGGGCAGCGTGTCGATCAGCGCGACGTCGCCGGGGGCCATGTGCGTGCGGCCCGCGGTCGGGTAGTCGTAGGAGGCGCCGGTGCTGACCACGACGGCACCGACGCCCTGGTGATTGAGGTCGAGCTTGAGCTGCTCGAACGGCCGCTCCACCAGGAACGGCGTGATCGAGTGCAGCACCGGCCGCAGCCCGGTCAGCGCCAGCCCGCCGGCCACGCTCACCAGCGCCTGCTCCCGGATGCCGACGTTGAGCACCCGCCGCGGGTGGCGGGCGGCGGCGTCCACGAAGCGGTCGGCGGAGATCTCGGCCAGCACCAGGGCGACCCGCGGATCGGTGTCGAGCGCTTCGGTGACGGTGTCGACGAACGCTTCCCGCATCGTCGGGGCGGCCGTTTCGGTGGTCGGTGCGGTCATCACAGCTCCTTGGGTTCGACCTGGGCGACCACCGCGAGCGGGCGGTCCGGGTGGGTGTCGGCCAGCGCCGCGCGGAGTTCGGCGTGGTCGCGGCCGTTGACGGTGTGCGCGGCCCAGCCCTCGCGAGCGAAGCGGTCGGCGATGCCGCCCGGCCACCCGGTGCTGGAGGAGCTGTTGTCCACCACGACGGTGGTCAGCTGCCCGAGCCCCCAGCGGCCGGCGACCTGGATCGCCTCGTGGTTGCTGCCCTCGTCGAGTTCGGCGTCGCCGACGAGGACCACGACGCGCGGCCCGGTGCGACCCTGGGCGCGCAGGCCGAGCGCAACGCCGAGCCCGAGCGGCAGGCCGTGACCGAGCGAGCCGCTGCCGATCTCGACGCCGGGTGCCAGGACGCGGTCCGGGTGGAAGCCGAGCCGGGAGTCGAACTCGCCGAAGCGGGCGAGTTCCGCCGGGTCGAGGAAGCCCTTGGCCGTCAGCACGGCGTAGAAGGCCATCGGGCCGTGGCCCTTGGAGAGCAGGAAGCGGTCGCGGTCCGGGTCGTCGGGACGTCGCGGGTCGACCGACAGGATCTGGTCGTAGAGCACCCACAGCACGTCCAGCGTCGAGGTGGCGGCGGCGGAATGCTTCTCGTCGCCGGTCATTTCGCTCATCAGCGGGCGAAGATCGGCGTATCCGAACCCGGCCCTCGGTGCGGTGATCGTCATGCGACCAGGGTGGAACTTCAAGCGCACTCGAAGTCAAGCGGAAATACCTGCACTTTGGTCTAAGTTTTCGGTAACCTGGCGGACGTGTCGAAGCTACCGAAACTACTGACCATCGGAGAGGTGGCCCACCGCAGCGGTGTCGCCCAGACCGCATTGCGCTTCTACGAGCAGAAAGGGCTGATCGCCACCACCCGAACCTCCGGGAACCAGCGCCGCTACGACCGTTCGGTGCTGCGCCGGCTG
Source organism: Saccharopolyspora sp. NPDC045941 (assembly GCF_056431445.1). Classification (NCBI taxonomy): domain Bacteria; kingdom Bacillati; phylum Actinomycetota; class Actinomycetes; order Pseudonocardiales; family Pseudonocardiaceae; genus Saccharopolyspora; species Saccharopolyspora sp. NPDC045941. The sequence goes on along the minus strand of NZ_JBWKKU010000023.1, from coordinate 125,107 downwards.
GCGTTCGTCCGCTCCGCGCAGCGCGTCGGCCTGAGCCTGGAGCAGATCTCCGAGGCGCTGGCGACGCTGCCGGACGACCACGCTCCGACCAAGGCGGACTGGGCGCGGCTGTCGCGCCGGTGGCGCGACGAGCTGGACGCGCGCATCGACGGCCTGCAACGGCTGCGCGACCGCCTCACCGGCTGCATCGGCTGCGGCTGCCTGTCGCTGCGCCTCTGCACGCTGCACAACGCCGACGACAAGCTCGCCGAATTCGGCCCCGGCGCGCCGCTCCTGCGCCCGGCGGCTGACCGCACCTGACCACCCCGCGCCACGTGTTGCCGCAATTTCAATGGAAATCGAAGGTCCAATTTCCATTGAAATTGCGGAAGTTGTCCACAGGCACCCGGGGTTGTCCACATCCTTCGGCGTGTCGGGGGTGCGGTACACCGGTGGTCCGCAATTTCCATTGAAATCGAAGGTTCGATTTCAATGGAAATTGCGGCGTTCGGGACGGTCTCCTGGTTCCGTCGCCCGTACCCGCACACCTGGCCGGGCCGGGCCCGGGCCTCCGGTCAGGCTTCGCCGATCCAGCGGTACGCCATCTCCGGCCGGCCGACCGCGCCGTAGAGCGGGCGGCGGTCGGCCATGCCGTTGTTGACCAGGTATTCGAGGTACCTGCGGGCCGTCACCCTGGACACCCCCGCGGCTTCGCCCACGGTTCCCGCCGGGGCGCCGTCGGGGTCGGCGCGCAGCGCAGAGACGACCGCCGCGAGCGTCTCCTCGCTCATGCCTTTCGGCAGCTCCGCGCGGTCGACGCCGCGCAGCGCGGAGAACGCCCGGTCGATCTCGGCCTGGCTGCTGACTTCCCGGTCGTCGTCGAGGCTGGCCCGGAACCGCGCGTAGTGCTCCAGCTTCTCCCGCATCGCCGCGAAGGTGAACGGCTTCAGCAGGTACTGCACCACTCCGCTGGACACCGCCGCGCGGACGACCTTGAGGTCACGGGCCGATGTCACCGCGATCACGTCGGCGTTGCTGCCCGCGGTGCGCAGCGCCCGCGCGACCTGCAGGCCGTCCATGTCGGGCAGCCGCAGGTCCAGCAGCACCAGGTCGACCGCGGTGCGCTCGACGAACCGCAGGGCCGCCTGCCCGGTGCGGACCCGGCCCGCGACCGCGAACCCGTCGAGCCTGTTCACGTAGGCCTCGTGCGCCTCGCCGACCAGCAGATCGTCCTCGACTACCAGGACCGAGATCACCGCGCCACGTCCGTCCCCGCTCGGCCGGGCAACCGGACGGTGAACACCGCGCCGCCGTCGTTGTGCACCTCGATGGCGCCCCGGTGGCGGCGCACACTCTGCCCGACCAACGCGAGCCCGAGCCCGCGGCCGTCCTCCTTCGTCGACCAGCCGCGCTGGAAGACCCGCTGGGCGCTGTCCGGGTCGACGCCCGGCCCGTTGTCGGCGACCCGGATCAGCACACCGTCCGATGTGGACCGGATGGTCACCTCGACGCTCGGGCGCGAGCCCTCCAGCGTCGCCTCGACGGCGTTGTCGATCAGGTTGCCGAGGATGGTCACCAGGTCGCGGGAGTCGATGTGCTCCAGGTCGACGTCGTCGATCTCGGTGCCCGCGCCGAGCACGACCTCCACGCCGCGCTCCCCCGCCTCGGCGCTCTTGCCCAGCAGCACCGCCGCCAGCACCGGCTCGCCGACCGCGCCGACGACGCGATCGGTGAGCTGCTGGGCGAGCCGGAGCTCGTCGGTGGCGAACGCGACGGCCTCCTCTGCGCGGCCCAGCTCGATCAGCGAGACCACGGTGTGCAGCCGGTTCGCCGACTCGTGGGCCTGGGAGCGCAGCGATTCGGCGAAGCCCCGCATCGAGTCGAGTTCGCCGCTGAGGGCCTGCAGCTCCGTGTGGTCCCGCAGCGTGACGACGGTGCCCAGGTCGCGATCGCCGCTGCGGATCTGCGAAACGTTGACCAGCAGCACGCGGTCGTCGGTCAGGTGGACCTCGTCGCGCACCGCCCGCCCCGCCGCGAGGGTGTCCACAAGGGACACCGGCAGGCCGAGCTCGGACACGTGCCTGCCTTCGGTTTCGACGGGATCCAGCGAGAGCAACACAGCGGCCCCATCGTTGCACAGGGTGATCCGCCCGGAGGGCGCCACCAGCAGCAGCCCTTCGCGCACCGCGTGCAGGATCGCGTCGTGGTACTCGTACATGCGGCTGAGCTCGGCGGGGCGCAGCCCGTGGGTGTGGCGCCGCATCCGGGCGCTGACCAGGTAGGTCAGCAGCCCGCCGACCAGCAGCGCGGCCGCCGCGACCACGACCAGCGCCGTGACCCGCTCGCTGAGCTCGGCGGTGAGCATCCGCACCGTGATGCCGTCCGACACCAGGCCCACCAGCCGGTGCGCGTCGTCGTAGACCGGCACCACGGCGCGCACCGACGGGCCGAGGGTGCCGGTGTAGGTCTCGGTGAACACCTCCCCGGCGAGGGCCTGCTCGATGTGCCCGAGGAACCGCTGCCCGATCTGCGCCGGGTCGGGGTGCGTGTAGCGGATGCCCGCCGGGGACATGATCGTGATGAAGTCGACCCCGGTCTCCGACCGGACGCGTTCGGCCAGCGGCTGCAACGTGGCGGTCGGGTTCGGCGCGGTCAGGCCGTCCCGGACGGCGGGCTGCGCGGCGAGCGTGCGGGCCACCGCGACGACCTTCTCGGTGGCCGCGTCGTCGTTGCGCCGGCCCGCGTCGTACCAGGCCAGCACGGCACCGGCGAGGACGACGACGGCGACCACGACCACCTGCAGCACGAAGAGCTGGCGGGCCAGGCTCCAGCTGGGCCGGACGCGGCCGAACCAGTTCCGGTCATCGGCGGTGGGCATCACGGATCCGTGTCGGAGATGTGAACACAATGAACAGAAGCGTGACGCCGACGATACCCGGCGCAGATAGTCTCTCCCGGCCGGACCGTGACCTGGGACACGGCTGGTACGAGTGTGACCCGGTAGCCCAGTAGGAGTGCAACAGTGGCAAGCAAAGACGCTGCGCAGACACGCCGTCGGGATCGAACGCATTACCTGTACATCGCGGTGATCGTCGCCGTGCTGGCCGGCATCGCGGTCGGCTTCCTCGCGCCCGACCTCGGCAAGGCTCTGAAGCCGCTGGGCACCGGGTTCGTCAACCTGATCAAGATGATGATCTCGCCGGTCATCTTCTGCACCATCGTGCTCGGCGTGGGAGGTGTCCGGAAGGCCGCCAAGGTCGGCAAGGTCGGCGGTCTCGCGCTGGCGTACTTCATGATCATGTCCGTGGTGGCGCTGATCATCGGGCTGCTGGTGGGCAACGTGCTGCACCCCGGCGAGGGCCTGCACATCACCGAATCGCTGCGCGGTCAGGGCGTGCAGCAGGCCGGTGAGGGCGCCGAGAGCACCACGGACTTCCTGCTCGGGATCATCCCGCACACCCTGGTGTCCTCGTTGACCGAGGGACAGGTGCTGCAGACGCTGCTGGTGGCGCTGCTGGCCGGTTTCGCGCTGCAGGCGATGGGCGACAAGGGCACCCCGATCCTGCGCGGCATCGAGCACATCCAGCGGCTGGTGTTCAAGATGCTGGCGATGGTCATGTGGGCGGCGCCGGTGGGCGCGTTCGGCGCGATCGCCGCGGTCGTCGGCGCGACCGGCGTGCAGGCCCTCAAGGGCCTGGCCGTGATCATGCTCGGCTTCTACATCACGTGCGTGCTGTTCGTGTTCCTGGTGCTGGGCCCGGTGCTGTGGCTGTTCGCGCGGGTCAACATCTTCTCGCTGCTGCGCTACCTGGGCCGCGAGTTCCTGCTGATCGTGTCCACCTCGTCGTCGGAGGCCGCGCTGCCGCGGCTGATCGCGAAGATGGAGCACCTCGGGGTGAGCAAGCCGGTCGTGGGCATCACGGTGCCGACCGGCTACTCGTTCAACCTGGACGGCACCATGATCTACCTGACCATGGCGTCCCTGTTCATCGCGAGCGCGATGGGCGACCCGCTGTCGCTGGGCGAGCAGGTCGGGCTGCTGCTGTTCATGATGATCGCCTCGAAGGGCGCGGCTGGTGTCAGCGGCGCCGGGCTGGCGACGCTGGCGGGCGGCCTGCAGTCGCACCGGCCAGAGCTGCTGGACGGCGTGGGCCTGATCGTGGGCATCGACCGGTTCATGTCGGAGGCGCGGGCGCTGACGAACTTCGCGGGCAACGCGGTGGCGACGGTCCTCATCGGCGCGTGGACGAAGGAGATCGACCGCGGCCAGATGCAGCAGGTGTTCTCGGGAGGAAGCCCGTTCAACGAGCAGTCCTTCGTGGACGAGGGCCACGGCGGCGCGACCAGCGAGGGCGACGAGCCCGAGAAGGAACCCGTCACGGCGAAGATCTGACGCTCCACAGACGAAGGGCGCCCCCGGCTCGGTCGGGGGCGCCCTTCGCGCGTTCAGGCTCAGCCGTAGATCATCCAGCCGATGCCGCCGGCGGTGGCCATCAGCGCGGCGACCGCGAGCACCACGGCGAAGAACCGGGCGGTCTTCCACGTCGCGTAGACGCCGCCGATCAGGAAACCCGCGACGGCCAGCAGGATGATCGGCAGGTAGCTCTGCATCACCACTCCCCTCAACCCGGCCAGCGTACCGAGGGGCGCGGGCTCAGCCGGTGACGCCCGGGGCTCCGTTCTCGACGCGGCCGGTGGCCCGGCGCCGGAACGACCGGTCCTGCGCGGCCGTCACCTCGACGTCGTACCAGCCCTGGTCCGTCGGCCACGCCACCGACTCCGCGCCGCCCGCGGCGAGCCGGACCTCGCGCTGCTCACCGGGCGCGTAGCCCAGGGCTCGCAGGCGCACCGTGATCGGCTCGGCGCCGCTGTTGCGCAGTTCCAGGGACAGGCCGCCGGTGCGGGCGTCGGGATTCGTCCGCACGTCGAGGCCCGCGGCCTTGCCTTCGCGGGAGCCGCTCAGCTCGAACCAGAACCGGTTCGGCCCCTGCACCGCGAGCCGGTACTCCTCCTTCGCCGGCACGTTGACCACCTGCTCGCCGCGAACGTCCACATGGGACGGTCCGGGCAGCTCGCCCGCGTACGCGTAGATCGCGAAGTGCGCCGATCCGGCGCCGGCGTTGCCCAGCCGCAGCGCCACCGCTTCCCCGTTCAGCGCGGCGGAGACCTGCGGCTGGTACGGCAGGGCCCGCGCCGGGCTGCGGCCCGGCTCCTGCAGCGGGAGCGCCTGCTCCGCCGGCGGCTTGGGGTGCCAGCGCTCGATCGGCTCCGGCACCGGGCCCGGCTCGGCGGGCTTCGGCGGCTTCGCCGCGTTCTCGAAGTCGAACACCGAGGTCAGGTCGCCGCACGCGGTGCGCCGCCAGGAGCTGATGTTCGGCTCCTGCACGCCCGTCCAGCGCTCCAGCAGGCGCAGCACCGACGTGTGGTCGAAGACCTCGGAGTTGACGAAGCCGCCGACCGTCCACGGCGATACCACGGTCATCGGCACCCGCGGGCCGAGGCCGATCGGCCGGCCCTCGAAGTAGTCGTCGCCCTCGCCGGATCCGGGCTTCGGCGGCACCGGCGGCGGCACGTGGTCGAAGAAGCCGTCGTTCTCGTCGAAGTTGAGCAGCAGCGCGGTCTTCGACCAGATCTTCGGGTCGGCGATCGCGTCCAGCACCTCGTAGATCAGGTTGGCGCTGCCGACCGGCGTGGAGCTGCCCGGGTGCTCGGAGTCCACAGCGGACGGAACCAGCCACACCACCTTCGGCAGCCGGTCCGCCTCGATGTCGGCGCGGAGCCGCTCGACCAGGGTGCCCGGCCTGCTGCGGTACATCGCGCGGTCGAACAGGCTGCGCTCGGCGTCGGTCAGCGCATCGCGGCCCGCCTCCAGCTGTTTGAGCAGCCGCTGCTGCTCCTGGGCGGGCTTGTCGAACAGCGCGGTGTAGAACTCCTCGGTGGTGCGGAACTCGCCGTCCACCGCGGCGAGCATCTTGCGACCGATCGCCTTGAAGGTCTTGAAGTACTCGACGGAGTTGTCGGTGAAGTTGTCCCACTCCTGGTAGATCTGCCAGGGCACCCCGGCCTTCTCCAGCCGCTCCGGGTACGTCGTCCACTCGTAGCCGGCGTGGTCGTAGCTGTAGGCGGCGTTGGTGACGGCCCGCTTGGTGGTGCCCGGCTCGTAGCCGGTGGTGCCGGAGAACAGGTAGTTCCGGTTCGGGTTGGTGGAGCCGAAGACCGAGCAGTGGTAGGCGTCGCAGATGGTGAAGGTGTCGGCCAGCTCGTACTGCAGCGGGATGTCCTGCCGCTCGTAGTAGGTCATGGTGGCGGAGGTCTTCGCGGCGACCCAGTCGTTGTTCCAGCCGCCGGCCCAGGCCTTGCCGCTGCCGCCCCAGCTGTGGTCGAGGTCGCCGAGGTACTGGATGTCGGAAACCGGCCGCCCCTCGCGCTCGGCGCCCTGCCGCAGCGAGAACGGCAGCACCTCACCGCCGATGGCGGGCTGCTGGAAGACGGACCGCCCATCGGGCTGCTGCAACGGCAACCGGTCGCCGTAGCCGCGAACCCCGCGCAGCGTGCCGTAGTAGTGGTCGAAGGAGCGGTTCTCCTGCATGAGCACGATGACGTGCTCGACAGCGTCCAAACCGCCCTGGGGAACCTGCTTCGCCATGGCCTGGTGCAGCGAGGGCGGCAGCAGCGAGGCGGCGGCAACGCCACCGGCCACACCAGCGGCCCCGGCCAACACCCGACGTCGAGAAACCTCAGTCACGAGCGGACATCGTCACCGAAGAAAGCCAAGCGGCGTAAGACCCGCAGTGACGCAACGGTGAACCACCGACGTCAGCCAAACGGCGCAACGGTAGGCATTCCTAACACCACGGACCGTGGTGATCAGGCGAGGCCGAAGCGGGCGCGCTCCTGATCGGTGAGACGCCGCGCTCATCCGCCTCGCGGAGCAGCCGCCCCCGCGCGGAGAGTGCTGATCAATGTACTCTCCGCACTGTCGTACCAACAAGAAGAGGCGCCCTCGACCGATTCAGCCGGTCGACGGCGCCCCTCTAGAAAAGACTCGCGCCTACAGGGCGCCCTTCGTGGACGGGACCACGCCCGTGAAGCGGGGGTCGGGTTCGACCGCCGCGCGGAGGGCTCGGGCGATCGCCTTGTACTCGGCTTCCGCGATGTGGTGCGGGTCGCGGCCGTGGATGACCCTGGTGTGCAGGTTGATCTGGGCGTGGAACGCCAGGGACTCGAACACGTGGCGGTTCAGGACGAACGGGTAGTTCCCGCCGATCGTGAAGCTGTTGTACTGCTCGGGTTCGCCCGTCATCACGCAGTACGAGCGGCCCGAGACGTCCACCGCCGCGTGCGCGAGGGTTTCGTCCATCGGGATCCAGGCGTCGCCGAAGCGGCGGATGCCCTTCTTGTCGCCGAGCGCCTGGCGCAGCGCCTGGCCGAGCACGATCGCGGTGTCCTCCACCGTGTGGTGCGCGTCGATGTGGGTGTCGCCGGTCGACTTCACCTTGAGGTCGAAGGCCGCGTGGGTGCCCAGCGCCGTGAGCATGTGGTCGTAGAACGGCACCGTGGTGTCGATGTCGACCTGCCCCGTGCCGTCGAGGTCGAGTTCGACCAGCACCGAGGATTCCCTGGTGGTGCGCTCGACCCGCCCGATGCGGGTCCCGGGCTGGAATGTCACTTGCTGATCTCCTCGCTCACGACCTTGCTCGCCGCCAGGAAGACGTCGTTCTCCTCCGGCGTGCCGATGGTGACCCGCAGGTGGCCGGGGATGCCGACGTCGCGGATCAGCACGTCGGCGTCCAGGTAGCGCTGCCAGGCGCGGTGCGCGTCCGCGAACCGTCCGAAGAGGACGAAGTTGGCGTCGCTGGGCACCGGCGAGAAACCCTGCTCCCGCAACGCTTCCACGACCCGCTCGCGCTCGTCGATGAGCGCCTGCACCGAGCCGAGGGTGGCCTTGGCGTGCCGCAGGGCGGCCCGCGCGGCGGCCTGGGTGACGACCGACAGGTGGTACGGCAGGCGCACCAGCAGCAGGGCGTCGATCATCGCCGGGGCGGCCGCCAGGTAGCCGAGCCGGCCGCCGGCGAACGCGAACGCCTTGCTCATGGTGCGGCTGACGATCACCTTCGCCGGGTACTCGCGGATCAGCTCGATCGCGCTGGGCCGGGCGGAGAACTCGGCGTAGGCCTCGTCCACCACGACCACGCCGGGCGCGGCGTCGAGGACGGCGCGCAGGTCGTCCTGCGACACCGACTGCCCGGTTGGGTTGTTCGGGCTGGTCACGAACACCACGCCGGGCTGCTTCTCGGCGACGATGCGGGCGGCCTGCGCGCCGTCCAGGCTGAAGTCGTCGCGGCGCGGCGCCGGCACCCAGTCTGTGCGGGTGCCCGCGGACAGGATCGGGTGCATCGAGTACGACGGTTCGAAGCCGAGCGCCGTGCGCCCCGGCCCACCGAATGCCTGCAGGATCTGCTGCAGGACCTCGTTGGAACCGTTGGCCGCCCACACGTTCTCGGTCGCCAGCGCGACACCGGTGGCCTTGGTCAGGTAGGCGGCGAGATCGGCGCGCAGCGCCTTGGCGTCACGGTCCGGGTAGCGGTGCAGCGCCGTCGCGGCCTCCTGCACCGCGGCGGTCACGTCGTCGACGAGTTCCTGCGGCGGCGGGTAGGGGTTCTCGTTGGTGTTGAGCCGAACCGAGACGTCCAGCTGCGGCGCGCCGTAGGGGCTGCGGCCGCGCAGATCGTCCCGCAACGGCAGGTCGGCCAGCGTCGTGTCGGCGCCGGGCACGTCACTCATGGGTTCTACCTTCGGTTGTTCCGGGCGCTCAGCGGGGGAAGCGGGCGGTGACCGCCTGGCCGTGGGCGGGCAGGTCCTCGGCGTTGGCCAGCGCCACCACCTGGTCCGCGACGTCGCGGAGCGCCTGCTCGCTGTAGGCGATCACGTGGATGCCGCGCAGGAAGCTCTGCACGCTCAGGCCGGACGAGTGCCGCGCGCAGCCGCCGGTGGGCAGCACGTGGTTGGAGCCCGCGCAGTAGTCGCCCAGCGACACCGGCGCGTACGGGCCGACGAAGATCGCGCCCGCGTTGCGCACCCGCGCGGCCACCGCTTCGGCGTCCGCGGTCTGGATCTCCAGGTGCTCGGCGGCGTACGCGTCCACCACCCGGATCCCGTCCTCCACAGTGGACACCAAGATGCAGCCGGACTGCACGCCGGCCAGCGCGGTGCCGATCCGCTCGACGTGCTTGGTCTGCGCCACCTGGCGCTCCAGCTCGGCGTCGACCGCGTCGGCCAGCTCTTCGGAGGTGGTCACCAGCACGCTCGCCGCGAGCGTGTCGTGCTCGGCCTGGCTGATCAGGTCGGCGGCCACGTGCACCGGGTCGGCGGTGGCGTCGGCGAGGACCGCGATCTCGGTCGGCCCGGCCTCCGAGTCGATGCCGATCAGGCTGCGCAGGTGCCGCTTCGCGGCGGTCACGTACACGTTGCCCGGCCCGGTCACCATGTCCACCGGCACCAGCTCGGCGCCGTCGGTGTCGTGCCCGCCGTAGGCCAGCAGCGCCACCGCCTGCGCGCCGCCGACCGCCCAGACCTCTTCGACGCCGAGCAGCTGCGCGGCGGCCAGGATCGTCGGGTGCGGCAGGCCGCCGAATTCCGCCTGCGGCGGGCTGCACACCACCAGCGACTCCACCCCGGCGGCCTGCGCCGGGACGACGTTCATCACCACGCTGGACGGGTAGACCGCCAGGCCGCCCGGCGCGTACAGGCCGACGCGCGCGACCGGCACCCAGCGCTCGGTGACCGTGCCGCCGGGCACGACCTGCGTGGTCGTGTCGGTGCGCCGCTGGTCGTCGTGGACCTTGCGGGCGCGGGCGATCGACTCCTCCAGCGCCGCGCGCACCGCCGGGTCGAGCTCGTCGAGGGCGCGCCGCAGCTCGTCGGCCGCCACCTTCACCCGTTCCGGTCGAACCGCGTCGAACTTCTCGGTGAACTCCAGGACGGCCGCCACCCCGCGGTCGCGGACCGCCTCGATCACCGGCCGGACCCGATGCAGCACGTGCTCGACGTCCATCTCGGCGCGCGGCAGCGTCGCGCGCAGCTCGACGGTGGACGGAACGCGACCGCGCAGGTCGGTACGGGTGAGCATGTGCGTCCTTCCAATACCCGGGGGCTACACCGACCAGGGTAATCGCCGCCGGGCCCCGCCGTCCCCGAACCCGGTCGCAGGTCACCCGGGACGCGCGCGGAATGGGAAAACGTCAACGGCAGACCATTGTTCGCCAGTGGGTTGCCAACATCGGGCGTCTCCTAGAACCTGCCAACATCACCACCAGTGATCGATCGGAGACCCGATGTTCAGCTCACGGCGCAAGGCAGTGACCGTGGCGGCAGCCGCGTGCCTGGTCCTGCTGGCCCCGATCCAGGCCAGCGTGTCCGCGGAGCCGACCGGGGCGACCGCCGCCCAGGACTTGGCCACCTACACCGTTCCCAACACCGACAGCAAGACGCGAACCGAGATCAACCGCACCGGCGCCCAGGTCATCGCGGTGTCCGGCGCGGTGGCCACCGTGGAGGCCACACCGGCGCAGGCCGAGCAGCTGCGGGCGGCCGGTTTCGTGCTCAACGACGAGACCAAGGTCGCCGACGCGCTCAAGCGGATCAACCCGGCGCAGGCGCAGCAGGTGCCCGGTGACTTCCCGCCCGGGTACGAGGGCTACCACAACCTCGACGAGATGAACGCCGAGCTCGACACCGTGGTCAAGGACCACCCGGACATCGCGTCGAAGTCCAGCATCGGCAAGTCCTTCGAGGGCCGCGACATCCCGGTGCTGAAGATCAGCGACAACGTCGGCCAGGACGAGGACGAGCCGGAGGTGCTGTTCAACTGCAACCAGCACGCCCGCGAGCACCTCACCACCGAGATGTGCCTGCGCATCGCCAACCGGTTCACCGACGACTACGCGGGCGACCAGGCCGTGAAGGACGCCGTCGACAACCGGGAGATCTGGATCATCCCGGTGGTCAACCCGGACGGCTCGTCCTACGACGTGGAGTCCGGCCAGTTCCAGGGCTGGCGCAAGAACCGGCAGGACGCCGGCACCGACCTCAACCGCAACTGGGGTTACAAGTGGGGCTGCTGCGGCGGCTCCGATGACGACCCGAACGGCGAGACCTACCGGGGCACGGCCGAGTGGTCGGCGCCGGAGACCGCGGCGATGCGCGACTTCATCGACTCGCGGGTGGTCGGTGGCGCCCAGCAGATCAAGGCCGCGATCGACTTCCACACCTACTCCGAGCTCGTGCTGTGGCCCTTCGGGCACACCAGCGACGACGTCACCGAGGACATGACGCAGGAGGAGTACGACCGGTTCGCGCGGGTCGGCGGCGAGATGGCCCAGAGCAACGGCTACACCCCGCAGCAGTCCAGCGACCTCTACGTCACCGACGGCGACAGCCTGGACTGGATGTGGAGCCAGCACAAGATCCTGGCCTACACCTTCGAGATGTACCCGGCCAACGGCGGCGGCATCGACGGGTTCTACCCGCCCGACGACGTGATCGAGAAGGAGACCGCCCGCAACGACGCGGCGGTGGACATCCTGATCCGCGAGGCAGGCGCCTGATCCGGTGAGAGGGGAAAAGGGCCCGGGGTGCCACGGCACCCCGGGCCCTTCCTCCTACCGGGCGGCTCCCGGCCGAGGCCGATTTGGTCTTCGTCCTGAAGCGGCGCAGCCGCTTAGCCCACCTACGCACCTTGCACCGCCGCGGGTTCACGGTGCCCACCCCTCCGGGGTTCTCCCAGCGAGGACAGCCCCGACGTGGCGAATTGGCATTCATGATGTCGGGGATCCCACAGCGAGAAGACCGCAGCAACTCCCGCAGGGGGCCGCCACCCGCACCGCCACGCAAACCGAGCCTGGAAACAGCCATTTGGATAATGGCGGTATGGCCGCCGAACCTGCCACCACCGTGGCCGAGCACCGATTCATCCGGCACGGCACCTGGCTCATCTGCCCGTTGCTGGGCGCGCTGCTGATCTGGCTGCTGCGGATGGCGGCGGGCTGGGTCGCCGGGCTGCCGTGGGCTCCGTTCCAGGGCGTTTTCGAGCTCGCCGCGTCGGTGCCCGATCCGTGGGGCACCGTCGGCGCCGTCGCCATCGGCTTGATCATCGGGCTCGGCTTCGCCGGGCTTATGGCGCAGGAGCGGTTGACCGTCACCGTCGAGCCCGAGCGGGTGACGCTGGCCGTCGGCAGCTCGGCTCAGCACATCGCGCGCGACGAGATCGGCTCCGTGTTCCTCGACCGCAAACACCTGGTGGTGCTGGACGAATCCGGCGCCGAGCAGGCCCGGCAACCGTCCGATTTGGACTGGACGAAGCTGCGCCGGGCGTTCGTCGAGCACGGCTACCCGTGGCGGGAGAAGGACCCGTTCGCCGGCCACTACGCCCGGTGGGTCGAGGACACCCCGGAACTGCCGCTGCGGATCAACGCGCTGATGGCGGCCCGCGACCGCGCGCTCCGCAAGCGCGACCGAAAGGAAGCGGCACTGCTGCGCACCGAGATCGCCCAGCACGGAATCCTGGTGCGCGACGAGAAGAAGCACCAGTACTGGCGCGCCACCAGCTGAGCTCGTGAGCGATTCATCCGCTAGGAGCCCGAATTCTCACTCACGAGCCTGCTGGAGGGTGACGCGGTTGCCCTCGCTGTCCAGGAACGTCGACCACCAGCCCCACGGCTGCCGGACCGGCGGCTCCGAGAACTCGACGCCCTTCGCCGACAGCTCGCGGTAGGTCTGCTCGATGTCGTCGGCGTACAGGAAGAACGTGGCCGACGGAACTCCGTCGTAGACCGGGAAGATCGCCTGGTCGGTCTCGCTGGCGCTCAAGATCAGCGTCGAAACGCCGTCGGGCGCGGTGACCTCGACCCAGCGGTTGCCCTCGTCGTCGTACGGGGCGTCGGTGGTGACGGTGAAGCCCACTGCCTCGGACCAGAACCGCTTCGCGCGCTGCTGGTCGCGCACCGGAACGACGACCTTGCTGATGCCCTGGACGACCATGAATGCTCCTCCCGTTCGGCTGATCACATCATGGCCGTCGGCGTCGCGGGCCGCAGCCGATCGCGCGTTTTCGGCAGCGATCGCCGGAGGCTCGCGTCCGCCGCTGGTGGAACAATCGGAAGATGGACGGTGTCGTCTGGAACCTCGCGCTGGTGCTGCTGTTCGTGCTGTTCGGCGGCTACTTCGCGGCCGCCGAGATCGCGCTGGTGTCGCTGCGCGAGAGCCAGGTCCGCAAGCTCGCCGAACGCGACCGGCGCGGCGCCCGGGTGGCCAAGCTGCGCGCCGATTCCAACCGGTTCCTCTCCGCGGTGCAGATCGGCGTCACCTTCGCCGGGTTCTTCGCCTCCAGCTACGGCGGCGCGACGATCGCGGTGCGCCTGGAACCGATGCTGGCCGGGTGGGGCCTGCCGATCGGCCTCGCCGCGTCGGTGGCCCTGGTGCTGGTGACGCTGTTCGTCTCGTACCTGTCGCTGGTGCTCGGCGAGCTCGCGCCCAAGCGGCTGGCGTTGCAGAAGTCCGAGGGCGTCGCGCTGGTCACCGCCGGTGTGCTGGACCGGCTCGCGACGCTGTTCCGGCCGCTGATCTGGTTCCTGTCGAAGTCCACCAACGCGGTGGTGCGGCTGATGGGCATCGATCCGCGCGCCGACGCGGACAAGGTCAGCGAGGAAGAACTGCGCGACATGGTGCGCACCAACGAGCAGCTGACCATCGAGGAGCGGCGGCTGCTCAGCGACGCGTTCAAGGCCACCGACCGGGTGCTCGCCGAGGTGATGGTGCCGCGCACCGAGGTCGACTTCCTGGACCGCACCACGCCGCTGCCGGAGGCGATCGCCGAGGTGGCGGGCAAGCCGCACTCGCGGTACCCGGTCATCCGGGACACCGCCGACGACATCGTCGGGTTCATCCACGTCCGGGACCTGCTCGCCACGACCCACGGCGGCCACGAGGCGCGCACGGTCGGCGACCTGACCCGGCCGGTGACAGCGCTGCCGGCCAGCAAGCCGGTGCTGGCCGCGCTGTCGCAGATGCGGCGGCGCGGCGGGCACCTGGCCGTGGTGATCGACGAGTACGGCGGGACCGCGGGCATCGTCACCGTCGAGGACCTCGTGGAGGAGGTCGTCGGGGAGATCTGGGACGAGTACGACCCCAGCGCCGCGCCGGTGCGTCCCAAGGGCGACGGGAGCTTCGAGGCCGACGGCCTGCTGCACCGCGCCGATTTCGAGCAGCAGACCGGGATCGCGCTGCCCGACGGCCCCTACGACACGGTGGCGGGTTTCGTGGTCAGCCGCCTGGGCCGCGTCCCGGCCGAGGGCGACTCCCTGGAGGCCCTGGGGCACCGATTCACGGTCCGCACGATGGACGGCCACCGCGTCTCCCGGCTGCTGGTCACGAAGCTCCCCGACGAGCAGTGACCCGTGCCGGGGTTCGCAGTTTCAGTTGAAACTGCGAACCTCCGGCGAGTCGGACCACGACACGCCGGAGGCTGTGGACAACTCCCGCAATTTCAATGGAAATCAGAGGTCCAATTTCCATTGAAATTGCGGACATCCGGGTCAGGACAGCAGCAGGAAGAGGGATCCCACGACGATCCCGATGACCACCACGACCGCCGCGGTGATCATGAGCGCCCGCATCTTGGGGCGGTCGTCGCGGACCTCGGTCTGGGCCCGTTCCCGCCACTGCATGAAGGTCGTGCCTTCGCCCTCGCTCAACGTCGACTCCTAGGGTCCGTCGTCACTTGCCGGGCGGTCCCCCGCGACCGCGTTCGCCCCACCATGTCATATCGCCCCGCCGCCGAGGCGAACCACGTGCACCGCCCAATGCCCCAGCAGGTCCTCGTCGTGGCTGATCGCGAGCACCCCGGCGCCGTGCTCCTCGACGCGCCGGTTCACCACCCGCACCAGCGCCGCCGTGGTCGACGCGTCCAGCATCGCGGTCATCTCGTCGCAGATCAGATACTCGGGCCGCAGCGCCAGCGCCCGCGCCAGGCAGGCCCGCTGCAGTTGGCCGTCGCTCACCTCGTGCGGTCGCCGCGACAGCAGCTCCGCGGTCAGCCCCACCTCGTCGGCCAGCTCGCCGACGTCGCCGTCGGCGCCGTTGGCGCGCAGCGGTTCGGCGATGATCTCGCGCAGCGTGAAGCGCGGATCCACGGCGGGCCGCGGATGCTGAAACACGATGCCGATCGCGGTCCGCTGCGCCCGCGGCGTCGCGTGCCGGAAGCCGGTGACCGGTTCGCCGTCGAGCACCACCCGCCCGGACCACGGCTCGTGCAGCAGCCCGAGGACCCTGGCCAGCGTGGACTTCCCGCACCCGCTCGGCCCGGCCAGCCCGACCACCGCACCGGCCGGGAGGTCCAGGTCGACGCCGTCGAGCACCGGTTCGCCGCGCCGGTAGCCGGCGACCAGGCCGGTCGCGCTCAGCACGGCGGGTGCGCGGCGACCCACCGGTCGCCGAGTTCGAGCAGTTCCGGATCTCCCGTGCAGGGCCCGAATCCGGGCACGTCCGGACAGCGTTGGCAGAACACGCAACCCCATTCCTGTTCGAGGCGGGCCAACTCGGTGAGGGCCGGCGGATGGCCCGGGATCGGCTGGAAGCCGCCGTCGGGCAGCGCGCCGAGCAGCCCCGCGGTGTACGGGTGCCAGGGCTCGGCGAGCACCTGCTCCGCGGGGCCCGCCTCGACGATCCGGCTGGCGTACATCACCGCGACGTCGGTGGCGACCCGGCGGGCGGCCGCGAGGTCGTGGGTGATCAGCAGCACCGCGCGGTCCTCGGCGGCGGCCTCGGCGAGCAGGTCCACGGTGCGGTGCACCAGCGGCCGGTCCAGACCGGCGGTCGGCTCGTCGGCGAGGATGATCCGCGGGTCACCGGCCAGCGCCAGCGCCACCGCGACCCGCTGCGCCATCCCGCCGGAGAGCTCGTGCGGGTACCGGTCCAGGTCGGCGGGGTCCAGCCCGACGCGCTCGGCGAGCTCGTCCGGCCCGGCCGCGCCGTCCAGCGCCCGGATCGCCTCGACGAGCTGGCTGCGCGCGGTCCGCACCGGGGTCAGGTGGGTGCCCGCGGACTGCGGCACCAGGCCGACATGCCGGCCGCGGACCTGCCCGGCCAGCACCGCTTCCGGCGCGGCCAGCAGCTCGATGCCGCCGGCGAGCACGGCCTCGCCGCGCACCTGCGCGTTGCCGGGAAGCAGGCCGAGCAGCGCGGAGGCCAGCACCGACTTGCCGCAGCCGGACTCCCCGACCAGCGCGAGCACCCGGCCCGGGCGCAGCCGCAGCGTCGCGTCGGTCACGGCCCGCACCTCGGTCCCGCGCCCCAGCAGGAACCGCACCGAGAGCCGGTCCAGTTCGAGCAGCGGTTCGCTCACAGCGCCAACTCCGATCGCCGTCGCGGCACGACCCGGTCGCGCCAGGTGGCCGCCAGCCCGGACACCGCCAGCGTCGTAAGCACCAGCAGCACCGACGGGAACAGCACGATCCACCACGCGCCGAGCAGCACCGCTTCCCGGCCGTCGCCGAGGATGTTGCCGATGCTGGCCAGGTGCGGCGGCAGGCCGAGGCCGAGGAAGCTCAGCGCGGTTTCGTGCCACACCGCGTGCGGCACGAGCAGCACCGCCGACAGCGCGGCCTGCGGCACGATCGCGGGCAGCAGGTGCCGCCGCAGGATCCGCCACCGCGACGAGCCGCCCGCGATCGCCGCGTCGATGTGCGGCCGCTGCCGCAGCGACAGCACCTCCGAGCGCACGATGCGCGCCACCGTCGTCCAGTGCGTGAGGGCGATGGACAGGATCACCGCCACCAGGCTGCCCCGGTACAGCGCGACGATCACGATGCCCAGCAGCAGGTGCGGCACCGAGTTGACGGTGTCGACCAGGCGCATCAGCAGCCGGTCCGGCCAGCCGCCGGTGCTGCCCGCGATCGCGCCCACCAGCGAACCGAGCACTGTGGACACGACGGCGCTGATCCCGGCCACCAGCAAGGAGATCCGCAGCCCGGCCAGCGACTGCACGAACAGGTCCCGGCCGCCGGAGTCGGTGCCGAACGGGTGCGCGGGGCCCGGCGCGAGCCTGATCGAGTCGTAGCGCACCGATTCGCTGCCGAACACCGCGGGCACCGCGATCGCGGCCAGCACCAGCAGCGCGAGGCCGCCCAGCGACACCCACAGCCGGGCCTTGGGCCGGGCGCGGGGCGTCCCGGCGCGCCCGCGCCCCGCGGCGCGCCACGGACCGGCCGATGTGGACGGACGGGCGGCGGTGCCGCGCACGGATTCGTCAGCCATCGGCGGCCACCCTCGGGTCGAGCACGATCGCGGCGATGTCGGCGAGCAGCGAGCCCAGCAGCACTGCCGCCGTGGCCACCAGCGTCAGGATCGCCAGCAGCGGGTAGTCGACGGCAGTCGCGGCGGTGACGACGGCCGCGGCCAGGCCCGGCCAGGAGAAGACCTCCTCGACCAGCACCGCCCCGGTGACCAGCTCCGGAACCCGCGCGCCGATCAGCGTGACGAACGGCAGCAGCGCGGTCGGCAGCGCGTGCCGCAGCACGACGACGCGTTCCGCGAGGCCGCGCGCCCGCGCCCCGGTCACGTGGTCCTCGGACAGCGACGTCAGCATCGACTGCCGGACGTGCAGCACCAGCCACGGCGACTGCGAGATGCCCAGCACCAGCGCGGGCAGCGCCAGGTGCTTCGCGACCTGCCCGAACGACACCGCGGTGCCCGCGTCGGTCAGGCCCGCCACCGGCAGCCAGCCCAGGCCCAGCGAGAACACCGCGATCGACAGCAGCGCCAGCACGAACGGCGGCACGCCCTCCAGCGCGTGGCCGATGGCGGTGACGAACCGGTCGATCCAGCCGCCCTGCCGCCACGCCGCGACGGTGCCCAGCACCAGCGCGATCACCACGGCCAGCGCGAGCCCGGTCACGGCCAGCAGGATCGTCCACGGCAGCCGTTCCGCGACGACCTGCGCGACCGGCTGCCGGAACGAGCGCGACACGCCGAGATCGCCGCCGAACACGCCGGTGGCCCACTGCCAGAACTGCACCAGCACGGGCTCGTCGAGCCCCAGCCGGGCCCGCACCGCGGCGACGTCGGCGGCCGACGCGCCGAAGATCTCCACGCCGTAGTACTGGTGGATCGGGTCGAACGGGGATGCCGCGGCGAGCAGGAAGATCCCGAACGCGACGATCACCAGCACCGGTACCGCGAACCCGATCCGCCGCAGCACCAGGCGGCCGATCGCGCGGCTCATGCCTGCGGTTTCCAGGTCTCGATGTTCCACCACGGGCCCCAGGTGGTCCCGTGCACGTGCGGCTCGACGGGCGGCTGGTAGCCGGACCACTTGCCGTCGCGCATCACGTAGCTGTGGTCGATGAACGCCAGGTACACCAGGCCCGGGTCGGCGACGTAGGCGCGCTGCGCCTGCTTGTAGAACTCCGCCCGCTTGGCCGGGTCGAGCTCCTGGCGGCCGCCGTCGAGCGCGGCGTCCACCTCGGCGTTGCGGTACTTGCCGGGGTTGTTGTACGTGCCGGTGCCGATGACCGAGGAGTGCAGGCTGGCGTAGGCCTGCGGGTCGGGGTCCATCGGGTTCCCGCCGCCGAGCACGATCCCGTCGGTGGCCAGCCGCCCGGCCACCGCCGAGCGGTCCACCCCGGCGAGCTCGACCTGGATGCCGATCGCCTTGGCGTCCGAGGCGAACGCGCGGGCCAAGTCCTTGCGCAGGCTGTCGTCGGCGAAGTACATCACCGTGAACTCGGCGCGGACCCCGCCCCGCTCCCGGATGCCGTCGCCGCCGACGCGCCAGCCGGCGTCGTCGAGCACCTTCGCGGCGCGCTGCGGGTCGAAGTCGAACCGGGCGGCGGGCTCGTAGTTCGCGCCCATCGACTCCGGGATCGGGGCGTAGGCGGGCTTCCCGTGCCCGCCCAGCAGTGCCCGGATCATGCCTTCGCGGTTGACCGCGAGGTTCAGCGCCTGCCGGACGGCGCGATCACCGGCGACCGGGTGCTCGTTGGGCAGCGCGATGCTGCGGTAGTCGGCGGTGCTGTGGTGCACCGTCCGGTACCCGTCGCGGCCGACGCTCTCGGCCAGCACCGGCGGCAGCACGGTGCCGTCGAACTCGCCGGCGGACAGGCGCTGGGCGCGAGTGTTGTCGTCCTTGGCGAAGACGACGGTGACCTTGCCGATCGCGGGCGCGCCGCCCCAGTAGTCGGCGTTGGCCTCCCAGGTCATCTGGTCGCCCTGGCGCCACTCGACGAGCTTGTAGGGGCCGGTGCCGACCGGCTTCGTGTTCAGCGGCGAGCTCTCCTGCGGCTTGGGCTCGGCGAGCTGCTCGTTCGGCACGATGCCGAGCACCAGCTTCGACGGCCAGGCCGCGTAGGGGATCTTCAGGTCGAACTGCACGGTGTGCGGGTCGAGTGCGCGGACGCCGGCGAGCATGTCGAAGTCCGACGAGACCGTCGAGGCGTAGGCCGGGTCGATCGCGGCCCGGTAGGTGGCGACGACGTCGTCGGCGTCGAAGGCCGTGCCGTCGTGGAAGCGGACGCCGTCGCGGAGCTTGACCGTCCAGGTCTTGGCATCCGGCGTGGACTGCGGCACCTCGCTGGCCAGCGCCGGGCGCAGCGCGGCCTGGCCGTCGAAGGCCAGCAGCCCGTCGTAGAACTTCGCGGCGCCTTCCACGCCGTAGCCCAGTAGCGGGTTCAGGCTCTCCGGCTCGAAGCCGTCGGCGAGCAGCATCGACCCGGGATCGCCGGTGCCCGGCGCGGAGGGCGCGGCGCAACCGGCCCCGAGCAGGCCCAGGGCGACCGGAACGGCGACGAAGAAGGCACGACGATTCAGCACTCCCGAACAATAAGTGCTATTGCAAGTACTTCTCAATAACCTGAGATCTTGCTCGCCAGGTCGGCGCAACCGGACCCGCCGCGCCGGTGGCGGTTTCGCGCGAAATCGCCGGCTTCCCGCACGCGGGGCGACGATTTCGCGCGAAAGCGGGGGCTCACGCCACCGGCTCGGGCATCCGGCTGACCCGGTACTCGCAGGCGATGACGTCGCCGGTCTTCGGGTCGCCGAGCTCGACCCGCCAGGAACCGGCGAACTGGTCGACGGCGGCGTCCATCGGGATGGTGCCCGACAGCAGCACGGTGCCCGGCTTCAGCAGGCCGCGTTCGCGCAGGTCGTCGAGCCAGAACTGGGGCGTGAGCAGCTCCGCCAGGGTGCCCCGCTGGATCACCTCGCCGTCGGCCCACGCGGTCAGCGTCAGCTCGTCGAGTCGGTCGGCGACGTCGACCAGCCGCCAGGCCTTGCGGCCCAGCACGTCCGGGCCGGCCTGCTTGCTCCACGCGACGCCGTGCACCTCCAGCGCCCGGTCGGTGTGGTCGCAGGCCACGGTCAGCAGCACGTCCCGCTCCTCGGGGCCGGCGACGACCAGCGCCCACTCCGCCTCGCCCGAGGTGCGCTCGTGCTGCGCGGGCACCTCGTCGGCCTGCATCGCCAGGTAGGGCGCGACCGGGTAGAGGCACGGGGTCTTCGTCGGCGCGGGCACACCGAGTTCGGCCAGCTCGGCGACGTGCGCCGCGACGTCCTCCTGGCTGCGCCCGGCGTAGCCGCCGTTGAGCAGGGCCGTCACCGGCACCTCGACGAGCTCGCCGTTGACATCGAAACTCAGTGGAAACAAGATGTCCTCCAACGTCCGCATACTGGTTGTATACATTTGGTGTATCACAGTACCCCGGTGGTCGGCATCCACGAGCCGAACGACCCCCGGGAGCCCGGCACAGGAAATGGACCCCGATGACCCAAGCGCTATCCACGCCGGCCCGGCCGGCCCGCAAGGACCTGATCAAGGCCTTCGTCGCGAGCCTCAGCGGCACCTCCCTGGAGTGGTACGACTTCGCCGCGTACTCGGTGGCGTCGGCGCTGGTGTTCGGCCAGCTGTTCTTCCCCAGCCACGACCCGCTGTCCGGCACGCTGCTGGCGTTCTCCACCTACGCCGTCGGCTACGTCTCCCGGCCGCTGGGCGGCTTCGTGTTCGGCCGGCTCGGCGACGTGCTGGGGCGCAAGCAGGTGCTGGTCATCACCCTGCTCATCACCGGCATCTCCACCGTCTTCATCGGACTGCTGCCGACGCACAGCCAGGTCGGCGCGCTCGGCGCCGTGCTGCTGGTGGTGCTGCGCTTCGCGCAGGGCGTGGGCATTGGCGGCGAATGGGGCGGCGCGGTCCTGCTGTCCAGCGAGTTCGGCAGCGAGAAGCACCGCGGCTTCTGGGCATCGGCCGCCCAGATCGGCCCGCCCGCGGGCAACCTGCTGGCCAACGGCGTCCTGGCGGCGCTCGCGGCGCTGCTCACCCAGGAGCAGTTCATGTCCTGGGGCTGGCGGGTCGCGTTCCTGCTCTCCGCCGTGCTGGTGCTGTTCGGCCTGTGGATCCGGGTGAAGCTGGAGGAGACCCCGGTCTTCAAGGAGCTGCAGGAGAAGGGCGAGCAGGCCGGGGCGCCGGTGCGGGACGTCTTCACCCGCGAACCCCGCGCGCTGGTGTCGGCGATCCTCTCCCGCGTCGGCCCGGACGTGCTCTACGCGCTGTTCACCGTGTTCGTGCTCACCTACGCCACCCAGCAGCTGAACATGCCGAAGAGCTGGGCGGTCACCGGGGTCATGCTCGGCTCGACGCTGCAGCTCGTGCTGATGCCGCTGGCGGGCGCGCTGTCGGACCGCTGGGGACGGCGGAAGGTCTACGCGGTGGGCGCGATCGGCGCCGGCGTGTGGCCGTTCGTGTTCTTCCCGATGGTCGGCGACGGCTCGGCGGGGCTGCTGATCTTCGGCGTGGTCATCGGCCTGGTCTGGCACGCGCTCATGTACGGGCCGCAGGCGGCGTTCGTGTCCGAGCAGTTCAGCCCGGCGCTGCGCGCCACCGGATCATCCCTGGCGTACACCCTGGCTGGCGTCATCGGCGGCGCACTGGCCCCGCTGCTGTTCACCTACCTGTTCGCCTCGTTCGGCACCTGGTTCGCCCCGGCGTGCTACCTCACGGCGACCTGCGTGGTGACCCTGATCGGCCTGTCCCTGGGCCGCCGGAACGCGCAGTGACCTGCCCGATCTTGCCTGAAATCGGGAGCCCCACCCGCCGGGAGGCCCGCGGGTGGGGCTTCCGATTTTGCCTGAAGCCGGGCGCTTCCCAGCCGGGAAGCCCGGGTGATGCGGGAGCAGGGTTCCCGATTTCGCCTAAGATCGGGAACCCCTCCTCAGCCCGCCAGGACGACCTGCTGCGTCGCCGTCAGGTGCTCGGTGATCGCCTTCGTCGCGGCCTCCGCGTCACCGGCGGCGAGCGCCGCGAGGATCGCCTCGTGCTCCGCGAGCACCGCCTTGCGCCGTCCGCTGACGCTGAACAGCGCCACGATGCCCGCGCGGATCTGGCGGGCCCGCAGCGCGTCGTAGGTCTTGCTGAGCATGTCGTTGCCGACCGCGCACACCAGCGCGGCGTGGAACCCGTGGTCTCGGTCGATGAACGCGCGGGCCTGGTCGTCGCCGCCGAGCTCGCGCTGGGCGTCCAGCTCGGCGCGCATCTGCTCCAGCGGCACCGCGTCCAGCTCGACGGCGCGGCGGGCCGCGTAGCACTCGATCATCGTGCGGATCTCGAACAGCTCGCGGATCTCCCGGCCGCCGACCGGCGCGATGTAGGCGCCGCGCTTGGGCACGAGCTGCACCAGCTCCTCGGCGGCGAGCAGCAGCAGGGCCTCGCGGATCGGCGTGCGGGACACCCCGATCTCGTCGGCGAGCGCCTGTTCGTTGACGAACTGCCCCTGCATCGACGGGTCGCTGAGGACCGTGTCCTTGAGATGGTCGTAAGCCAGTTCGCGTCCCGACGGCAACGAAGACCCCCTGGTGTGCATATCGCTGGTATACAAACATCGTAACGGGTGAGCGCTAGAGGGTGCTTTCAATGTCGTTCTTCATCATTGAAGCGCCGAAGGCGCTTAGCCCACCCTCGCAACTTGCACCGCCGCGGGTTCTCAGACGTCGTCTGGCGAGGACAGCCCCGATGCCGCGTATTGGTCATACGTAAGTCGGGGATCCCACAGTCCAGACGGCGTCTGTAACTCCCGCAGGGGGGCCGCCACCCGCACCGCTAAGCAAAACGAGTTTGGAAACAGTCCCTGAAGGATGGTTGTGGTTATGCGGATTGCTCTCTGCCAGATCGTTTCCGGCCCGGACCCCAAGGCGAACCTGGAGCTGGTGGCCGACTACGTGCGGCGGGCCGCCGACGCCGGCGCCGACCTCGCGGTCTTCCCGGAGGCGACGATGGCCTGCTTCGGGATCAAGCTCGGGCCGCTGGCCGAGCCGCTCGACGGGCCGTGGGCCACCGAGGTGCGGCGGCTGGCCGAGGAAGCCGGCATCGCCGTCGCGGCGGGCATGTTCACACCCACCGAGGACGGCAGGGTGACGAACACGCTGCTGATCACCGGCCGCGGCGTGGACACCTCCTACGACAAGATCCACCTGTTCGACGCCTTCGGCTTCGCCGAGTCGGACACCGTCGCGCCGGGCGAGCAGCCCGTGGTGGTGGACTTCGGCGGCACCAAGGTCGGCTTCACGACCTGCTACGACGTGCGCTTCCCCGGCCTGTTCACGGCGCTGGCCGACAAGGGCGCGTCGGTGATCGTCACCTCGGCGTCCTGGGGTTCCGGCGAGGGCAAGCGCGAGCAGTGGGAGCTGCTGGTGCGCGCCCGCGCGCTGGACTCCACGTCGTGGGTGGTGGCCTGCGACCAGGCCGACCCGCGCAGCGTCGGCCGGGAGCCGAGCGGCAAGGCCCCGACCGGCATCGGCTACAGCCTCGCGGCGACCCCGTTGGGCCAGGTGCACGCGCAGCTCGCCGACGCCCCCGAGATCCTGGTCGTGGACATCGATCCGGCCGCGGTCGAGCAGGCCCGCCGAGCCATCCCGGTCCTCGCCAACCGCCGCTTCTGAAGTCCCGCCGCGGAGGGCGCCTTCCCGCTCGGAAGGCGCCCTTCACCCGGCCTGCGAGCGGGCGAGCTTCCGGCGGTAGGCGAGCGCGGCGAGCACCGCGGCGACGGCCAGGACCGCGGTGGTGAGCAGGCTTCCTTCGATGCCGAACCCGCCGCCGGTGAGCAGGGGCGCGCTGCCCGGCGAGCCGCCGATCTCCAGCACGGTCGTCTGGATGTCCATTCCGGACACTTCGATGCCGTACACGTTGCCCTGCCACCAGTTCCACACCGCGTGGAACGCGCACACGCCCCACAGGCCGCCCTCCGCCAGCGCCCAGAACGCCAGCACCACGGCGATCAGCAGGATGTTGACCAGCGCGATCACGCTGACGCCTGCGTTGACGCCGTGCAGTGCGGCGAACACCAGCGCCTGGAAGGCGATCGCGGCGACCAGGCCCCACTTCCGGTAGGTGACCTGCATCAGGTAGCCGCGGGTGAGGATCTCCTCGGTGCTGGCCTGCACCGCGAACCCGATCAGCGCCACGAGCGCGCCGCCGATCTGCGCGGCGCGCACCGAGCCGATCTCGAACTGCCCGCTGAGCACGTTGATGCCGACCGGCACGGACAGCAGCACCACCGCCACCGCGGCCCCGAGCGCCAGGTGCGCGCCGATGCGCGAAGCGGGGAAGAACCCGACGGAGCCGAAGGGCCGCCGCTCCTTGACCCGGATCCACAGCGCCAGCAGGCCGGAGGCCCCGGCGAAGCTGAGCATCAGCGCCAGCTGGGTGGTCAACCCCAGCTCGCCGCCGACCAGAGCGCTCATCGGCAACCCGAACGCCGAGACCAGCACCACCCCGGCGACAGCCTGCCCGACGAGCAGGCAGAACAGCACGACGAGCAACCCGACCACGGGCCCGGTGGGCCGCTGGGCCCGGTAGATCCCGCCCAACAGCGGAGAAGGCAGAACCCGCTCGGGCTGCACAATGCTCACCAGTACCCCACCTCGATCAGCTGAGCCATGACGAAATCATGCCCGACATCCACAAGCTCGAACACGGTCGGTAGTATTCGATCACTCCACGTGAATTATTCGTCGTGCGAGATCCACGGAGACGAAGCGCTACAGCTGCGCTGGTCCGGTACCCGCAGGGAGGGGGCCTCGACGATGACCGCACTTCCTGACTGGATGGCGCTGCCGCCGGAGGGGCTGAGCGCTGCGAAGTACGAGGCGCTGCCCGAGGAAGTGTGCCGCCGCATCGAGATTGTCGATGGAGCCATCGTCGTGACTCCTGCCCTCCGTCGCTCGCACCAGAGGATCGTTCGCCGCCTTGCGGAGGAACTGGATCTTGCCGCTGGCGCCGAGCTCACTGTCGACTTCGATGTCGACCTTCGGCTACGGGACGTACCACTGCTCAACCGCCGGCCGGACATCGTCGTCTACGACTCCGCGCTGCCGGACGAGGCTGTGCTTCGCCCGCAGCACTGCCTGCTGGTCGTCGAGGTGATGTCACCGGGCTCGGTCACCGCCGACCAAACCGGCAAGCCCGCCGAGTACGCCGCCGCGGGTATCGAACACTTCTGGCGTATCGAACGCGAACCTCAAGACGACCGGCGACTGACCGCGTTCCGCTATCGCCTCGACCCCACCACACGGCTCTACGCGTCGGCCGGGGTGGACACCGGCAAGCTGGCGGTGTCCGACCCCGTCGACCTCCGGATCGACTTCGAATCCCTGCTGTGACGGAGCACGGCACGAACCGCTCCGAGCCTGGTCCCGACGACACGCTTCAGCGCTGCCTCACGCACAACGAGTGGCATCGCACCCATTGGGATCTCGTCGATCAGTGGGACGCGGACCTGTTCGGCGAGACCGCGACCACCGAGTGATCACATGTCCAGGCCGAGGTCCAGGGCCGGGGAGGAGTGCGTCAGGCCTCCCACCGACAGGTACTGGACTCCCGTCTCCGCGTAGGCCCTCGCCACATCCAGCGTCAGGCCGCCCGATGCCTCCAGCTCCGTTCGCGGCGCCGCCGCTCGGACCCGGCGCACCGCTTCCGCGCACTGCTGCGGGGTGAAGTTGTCCAGCAGGACCAGCGCCACGTCCTCCGCCAGCACCTCGTCGAGTTCGTCCAGCGTGGACACCTCGACCTCCATCGGCAGGTCCGGCGCGTGCTCCCGGCAGGCCCGCACCGCCGCCACCGCCGAGCCCGCCGCGACCACGTGGTTGTCCTTGATCAACACCGCGTCGCCGAGGCCCATCCGGTGGTTGACACCGCCGCCGCAGCGCACCGCGTACTTCTGCAGGACCCGCAGGCCCGGCAGCGTCTTGCGGCTGTCCCGGATCCGGCAGCCCGTGCTCTCGACCGCCTCGACCCACGCGGCCGTCGCGGTCGCGATGCCCGAGAGGTGGCACAGCAGGTTCAGCGCCGTGCGCTCCGCCGTGAGCAGGCCGCGGACCGGTGCTTTCACCCGCAGCACGCAGTCACCGGGCTCCAGCACGTCGCCGTCGGCTCGCTCGGAGAGCACCGCGTAGGCGTCCGCGCCCAGCACCTCGTCGAGCACCAGCCGCACCAGCGGCAGGCCCGCGACCACGCCGGCCTTGCGGGTGTTGAACCCCGCCTCGGCGACCGCGCCGGCCGGGACCGTCGCCGCGGTCGTCGCGTCCGGCCCGTAGCGCAGGTCTTCGGCCAGTGCCATGCGCACCACTTCGCGCGCGTCGTCCAGATCGATGGTCATGCCGCCCTCGCAATCCCGGCCGCGGTGTGGATGAGGCACCCCGAGGCGTCCAGCCGGAGCACCGTGCTGCGCCGCCAGCGCAGGTCGTCGGTGTCCGGGAAATCCGTTCGGCGGTGGCAGCCGCGCGACTCCGCGCGTTGCCTGGCCGCCGCCAGCAGTGCCTGCGCGGTCAGCAGCAGCGAAGAGTCCTCGACCGCCTGCCGATTCCGAAGTGGACGGACGATGGCCGCCCGGTCCAGCTCCTTCGTCGCGGTCGCCAGGCCCTCGTCGTCGCGCTCGATGCCGGCGTACCGGCTCATGGTGCGCTGCAGCAGATCCCGGTCGACCACCGCCATCGCGGACTGCAGAGCCGCGCCGGCGGGCTCGCGGTTGATCAGCCCGCAGCACAGGTCCTTGGCCACCGCCTCGGCCGCGCGCCCACCGACCACGAGGCCTTCCAGCAGGCTGTTGGACGCCAGCCGGTTCGCGCCGTGCAGCCCGGTGCACGCGACCTCACCGGCGGCGTAGAGCCCGGTCACGGCGGTGCGACCATCCACGCTGGACACCACGCCCCCGCAGGAGTAGTGCGCGACGCTGGCCACCGGGATCGGCTCGCGGACCGGGTCGATCCCGGCCGCCCGGCACGCCGCGTGGACCGTCGGGAACCGCTCGGCGAACCCGGACCCGATGCTCGTGGCGTCGAGGAACACGTGCTCGGCGCCGGTTTCGGCGGCCCGCCGGTTGATCGCCGCCGCCACGACGTCGCGCGGCGCGAGGTCGGCGAGCGGGTGCTCCCCCTCCATCACGCGCCGCCCGTGCACGTCGACGAGCACCGCGCCTTCGCCGCGCACCGCCTCGGTGACCAGCGGCCGCCGCCCCCGCGGCCCGCCCGGCGTGTAGAGCACCGTCGGGTGGAACTGCACGAACTCCAGGTCTGCGACGGAGGCACCGGCCCGCAGCGCGAGCGCGATTCCGTCCGCAGTGGACACTTCGGGGTTGGTGGTCGCGGCGTAGAGCTGGCCGAGCCCGCCGGTCGCCAGCAGCACCGCCGGGGCGCGCAGCACACCCGGCCTGTTCTCGGCGTCCATCGCGACCGCGCCGGCCACGGCGCCGCTGTCGCCGCGCAGCAGTTCGACGACGCAATGCTGCTCCAGCACCGGAATCCCGCCGCCGCGCACGGCTTCGGACAGCGCGCGCTGCACCTCGGCGCCGGTCGCGTCGCCGCCGGAGTGGATCACGCGGAACGCGCTGTGCCCGCCCTCGCTGGTGCGCGCCAGCTCGCCGTCCGGGCCCACGTCGAACCGGGCGCCGGTCGCCTGCAGCCGCGCGATCGCGGCCGCGCCGTCGGCGAGGATGTCCCGCACCGCCGGGCGCCAGCACAGCCCGACCCCTGCGGTCAGCGTGTCCTCGACGTGCTCGCGCAGGCTGTCGCCCGGGTCGAGCTCGTCGGGCCGGACCACGGCGATGCCGCCCTGCGCCCAGCTCGTGTTGCCCGCCGTCGCGGAGTCCTTGCTGACCACCAGCACCCGCAGGCCCAGTTCGCGGGCCCGCAGCGCCGCCGTCAGACCCGCGACACCCGTGCCGACGACGAGTAAGTCCGCGCCCGCTTCCCAGCTCATTCGCCGCCTCCCGGCTTGCCGATCGCGATCATCCGCTCGACCGAGGCCCGCGCGCGGTCGGCGACGTCCGCCGGCACGTGCACCTCGTCGGCGCCTTCCCGCAGGCAGCGCAGCAGCGCCGCGGCGGTGATCATCTTCATGTAGCGGCAGGACGCCCGGTCGTTGACCGCGCGGAAGTCGATCTCGGGGGCGGCGCGGCGCAGCTGGTGCAGCATGCCGATCTCGGTGGCCACCAGCACCGAGCGCGCGCCGGTCTCCTTCGCCGCGGCCAGCATGTCGCCGGTGGACAGGATCTTCACCCGCTCCTTGGCGACGGTCCCCTCGCCGGCCAGGTAGAGCGCCGAGGTGGCGCAGCCGCACTCGGGGTGGATGAACAGGTCCGCGTCCGGGTTCGCCGCCGCGCGGTCGGCGAGCTCGGGCCCGTTGATCCCGGCGTGCACGTGGCACTCCCCGGCCCAGATGTGCAGGTTCTCGCGGCCGGTTTCGCGCTTGACGTGCGCGCCCAGG
The DNA here is from genome assembly GCF_056431445.1 of Saccharopolyspora sp. NPDC045941. Classification (NCBI taxonomy): domain Bacteria; kingdom Bacillati; phylum Actinomycetota; class Actinomycetes; order Pseudonocardiales; family Pseudonocardiaceae; genus Saccharopolyspora; species Saccharopolyspora sp. NPDC045941. The sequence goes on along the minus strand of NZ_JBWKKU010000023.1, from coordinate 96,330 downwards.
AACTGGTCCGGGCAGAACAGCACCTCGCGGTCGGCCGGGATCGAGCGCACCACATCCACCGCGTTCGACGACGTGCAGCAGATGTCGGTCTCCGCCTTCACCTCGGCGGTGGTGTTCACATAGGACACGACGACCGCGCCGGGGTGTTCGGCCTTCCAGGCGCGCAGCTCGTCCGCGGTGATCGAGTCGGCCAGCGAACAGCCCGCCCGGGCGTCCGGGATGAGCACCGTCTTCTCCGGGCCGAGGATCTTCGCGGTCTCGGCCATGAAGTGCACGCCGCAGAAGACGATCGTGCTCGCGGAGCTGTTCGCCGCGATGCGGCTGAGGGCCAGCGAATCGCCGGTGTGGTGAGCGACGTCCTGGATCTCCGGCAGCTGGTAGTTGTGCGCCAGCAGCACCGCGTCCCGTTCGTCGGCCAGCCGGCGCACCTCGCGCGCCCAGTCCGCGGTGGGCTCCACCCCGGTGTAACCGGTGTCGGTCCGCTCCCAGGTTGCAGTCGCGGCCATGTCGTCCTCCTCGCCGGACCCTCCGGGACGACGTGCCCGGAAGCTCCGCTAGCACCCCGGATCAAGCGCCCCGAGGTTTTCGCCTTAGAATCGAAAACGTGCCATATCCTAACATCGCAAGTTGTGCGGACAAGGGCGACGCTGGTCACGAAGTGCTCGCCGGAGTCCTCCAGATCCGCGACGACGGGCTGCGGGTGCTGCTCTGGCAACGCGCCCAGGAACCGGACGTGCACCGCTGGTCACTGCCCGGCGGGCGGCTCGCGTCGACCGAGGACGTCGAGACCTCCATCCGCCGCCAGCTGGCCGAGAAGGTCGACGTGCACAAGCTGTCCCACGTCGAGCAGCTCTCGGTGTTCAGCAACCCGGACCGGGTGCCCGGCCGCCGGGTGGTCGCCACCGCGTTCCTCGGCCTGGTGCCCTCCGACATCGACCCCGAGGTGCCCGCCGACACCGCCTGGCACCCGGTCGACGCGCTGCCGCCGACGGCCTTCGACCACGAGCTGATCGTGCTCGCCGCGCAGGACCGGCTGCGCGCGAAGCTGTCCTACACCAACATCGGCTTCGCGCTGGCCCCGGCCGAGTTCACCGTCTCGGAGCTGCGCCGGATCTACTCCGCCGCGCTCGGCTACCAGGTCGCGGCGACGAACTTGCAGCGCGTGCTGTCGCGGCGGGGTGTGCTGGAACCCACCGGCCGGACGGTGCCCGCGGGCCCGGCAGGCGGCCGCCCGCCCGCGCTGTTCCAGTTCACCTGCCGGGACCTGCAGGTCACGGACCCCTTCGCGGTGTTCCGCCCGCCGGCGTAGCCCGGCGGACGCTCCCGCCACGCGGAAAGGATCGTTTCGCAACCGTCACCGCGACCGCCGGAATCAAGCCCATCAAAGCCGCCGCAAGCGGCACAGCCGCTTAGCCCACGTACGCAACCGGCACCGCTGCGGGTTCACGGTGCCCACCCCTCCTGGGTTCTCCCGGCGAGGACAGCCTCGACGTGGTGAATTGGACATTCATGAGGTCGGGGATCCCACAGCGAGAAGGCCTCAGCAACTCCCGCAGGGGGCCGCCACCCGCACCGCCACCCAAAACGAGCCTGGAAACACTTCACTGTGGTGCCATCGGGTGATTCGGCACGTAGGTTTGGGGCGTGATTGACGTGCTGCCGTTGTTCCCGCTGGGCTCCGCGCTGCTGCCGGGCGGCCACCTGCCGTTGCACATCTTCGAGCCGCGCTACCGGCAGCTGGTCACCGACCTGGTCGGCGAGGAGCTGCCCGACCGCCGGTTCGGCGTGGTGGGCATCCGCCAGGGCTGGGAGGTCGGCGAGGACAACGTCGACTCGATGTACGACGTCGGCTGCTCGGCGCTGCTGGACCAGGTGCGGCAGCTGCCCGGCGGGCGCTACGACATCAGCGCCGCCGGCGAGCGGCGGTTCCGGCTGCTGCAGATCGACCGGACCGCGGCGCCGTACCTGATGGCCGAGGTCGACTGGCTGCCGGACACCGCACCGGAGCACGACTCGCCGGCCCGCCGCGAACACCTGATCACCGCCGCCCGCTCGGCCCACCAGCGCTACCACGACACCGGGCTGCGCGGCGGGCGGCGCGACGTGCCCGGCGAGGACGCCGATGCCGCGGCGCTCTCCTACCTGCTGGCCGACGATTGCGTGCTGACCGTCGAGGACCGGCAGGAGCTGCTGGCCGAGACCGATCCGCTGGAGCGGCTGCGCAACATCCGGCGGTTGCTGCTGCGGGAGGCCGAGTTCCTCCGCGAGCTCCGCGCGGTTCCGGCGCCGCTGACCGAATTCGCGCAACACGCCAGCGTCAACTGAGGTACTCGCGCGCCTCGCTAGGATCGCCGCATGTCATCACCTGGCAACTGGGGCTCCAACGAATACGGGCAGTACGACCCGATCACCGGGCAGCCCATCGCGGGCAATCCCGGCGGATCGGCGCCGCAACCCGGCGCGCAGTACCAGGGGTTCGGCACGTTCTCGCAACCCCAGCAGCCACCGCAACAGCCGCAGCCGCAGCCGCAGCCGCAGCAGCAGCCGGTCCATCCGGGCATGGCCGGCGGCTACCAGGTGCAACCGGCTCCGCCGGGCAAGAGCCGCGGGCCGCTGATCGCGGCGATCGCGCTCGCCTCGGTGGCCGTGATCGCCATCGTCACGACGATCGTCGTGCTCAGCACCTCCGGCGGCCCGTCGGTGGCGTCGCCGCCGCCCCCGGCCCGCACCAGCGCGCCCACCAAGCCGACCACCAGCGCGCCCTCGCCCACGTCGGGGGTGGCCAACCCGAACCTGACGCCGGTGGTGGGCGGCTGGCAGGTGGCGACCGTGCCGAAGCGCGGCGCGATCTACGACCTGCCGGCCGGCCAGGGCTGGAAGCTCGACCCCAACCCGGAGAACGTCCACGCCTTCGGCCCGCCCGACGACCCGGTGACGATGACCGGCGTCGCCGACTACATGGAGGGCTTCTGCCCCGGCGACGCCGGCAGCTTCCGGGCGACCACGGGCGTGAGCGCGCGCAAGGGCCCGGACGACACCTCGGTGGCCAACGAGACGGCGCAGAAGCTGGCCGAACTCGCTTACGTCCGCGACGGCAACAAGCCCCTGGTCGTCCTCGGCCCGCCGGAGCAGGTGCAGCTCCCCGGCGGCATCCCGGCCGTCCGGGCCACCGCCCGCGTCACGCTGATGGCGCCCGGCCCGTGCGATTCGAAGAACGCCGCGGTCAGCGTGCTCGCCACCAACAGCGACGGGCAGAGCTCGATGGTGTTCCTCGCCGTCGCCGATCAGGACGTGCCGGACGCGGTCTCGATCGACACGCTGAACAAGATGACCCAGTCCCTGCGCGCGATGCCCAAGTGATCGATCAGCGCAGGCGGCGGCCGAGGTCGTCGAGGCCGTTCCAGGAGGCGGCGAGGCCGTAGCCGAGCGCGACGCCCAGCGGCTGGAGCAGCAGCACCCAGCCGCTGGCGACCTGCGGGGCCACCGTGATCAGGTCGCCCAGCTCCGCGTTCGGCGGCATCGCGTAGAGGCCCGCGGCGAACGAGGTGCCCATCTGCACGCCCAGCCACGACGAGATCAGCGCGCCGAGCACACCGGCGATGAGCAGCACCGGGCCGCGGCGCCCGCGCAGCAGCCACAGCACCGCGGCGGTCAGCAGCCCGGCGGCGAAGGCGAGCAGGGCGAAGATCGCGATCGCGTCGAAGTCGTGGTAGCCCTCCACCAGCAGCGGGGTCAGCCTTCCCCGCTCGCCGAGCACGCTCTCCTGCGGCGGCGCCAGCCGCGACCACACCCAGCCGATCGGCAGGCCCAGCAGCGCGATCAGCGACACCGCGCTCACCGCGGGAAGCAGGTCGGCCTTGACCACCACGGGCGGCACCGGCGGGGCCAGGCGCGGCACCGGCACTTCCGCCGCGGCATCGGTCCTGGGCTCGATCCGCTCCGGGGCGGCGCGCGTGCCGCCGGACTCCACCGGGCTGTCCGCCACCCGACGACCTCCTCCTAGCGGCTACCACGACCGTTCTGCTGCGTCACCCTAGCGTTCCGCCGCACCCTGCCAGCATCACCCGATGGCGGGGCGCAGGGCGCACATCAACTATTCTGCGCGAGCCCCCATGTCAGCTACGCCGAAGGACGCGCGAAGTGGCGGGAATCCTGCCGAGTCCGCTGTTGACCGGACCGAGCCCGATCGACGAACCTCGCCGAAATTCGGCCGTCCGGCTGCCGCTGCGCAGCACCGTCGTCGAGCTGCTGCTGGGCGCGTTCGTGGCGGCTGTGGTGAGCCTGGTGCTGCAGTTCGCCATCGCCAGGTTGAGCATCAGCGAACCCAGCTTCGCGCCGGAGGCCCTCGCGGCCGTCAGCAGCGCGCTGGTGCTGGCGGTGCTGTTCCTGCTGCTGGCGTTCGGGCATCGCCGTTCGCCGCGGTGGGCGCGGGTGTCCGGCACCTGGGTGGCGCTGAGCGCGTTCAGCACGTTCGCGCTCGCGATCCCGTTGCAGGCCACCAGGTTCTACTACGGCGGGTCCTCCGTGGACAACGGATTCCGCCTGCAGTACATGACCCGGATGGCCACCACCCGGGGCCTGGCCGACCTCAACTACGCCGACACCTCCCCCTACTACCCGGGCGGCTGGTTCTGGCTGGGCGGCCGGTTCGCCAACCTCATCGGCTGGGAGGGCTGGGCGGCGTACAAGCCCTACGCGCTGGCCTGGGTGGCGGTGACCACCGTCGTCGCCTTCACGCTGTGGAGCGTCGTGGTGCGCCGCCGTCTCGCGCTGCTCGCGGCGGTGGTGACGGCGCTCGCCGGCATGCTGCACGGCATCGAGGAGCCCTACGCGTGGCCGTCGGCGGCGTGGCTGGCGCCGGTCGCGGTGCTGGCCTGGCACGCGCTGCGCCGCCAGGAGCGCGCTCCGCGGTGGGCGCTCGTCTGCATCGGCGGCTACGTCGGTTTCGCGGCGATCACCTACACCCTGCACTTCGCGTTCGCGGTGCTGATGGTCGTGCTGATGGCGGTGCTCATCGGCGCGTTCCGGGTGCACCAGGGGCAGCGGCTGTGGCCGACGGTGCGGCAGCTGTTCCTGCGGCTGCTGCCGATCGGCATCGTCAGCCTCGTCATCGCGCTGCTGGTCTGGTTGCCGTACCTGCTGTCCACGAACTTCCTGCTGGCCAACCCGCGCAGCGCGGCGCAGCACTACCTGCCCGAGGACGGCGCGTTCCTGCCGGTGCCGATGCTGGAGGGCACCGCGTTCGGGGTGCTGTGCCTGGCCGGGCTGGTGTGGCTGCTGCTGCGGTGCCGCCGCAGCGAGGTCGCCGCCGCGATGCTGACCACCGTCCTCGCCGTCTACGGCTGGTTCGTGCTGTCGACGGTGGCGCTGATCGCCAAGACCACGCTGCTGGCGTTCCGGCTCAACGTGATCCTGGACGTGACGCTGGCCGTCGCGGGCGTCTTCGGCCTGCTGGAACTCATCGGCTACCTGCGGCACAAGCTGGACGCCCGGTACGCGCTGCGGATCAGCATGGTCGCCACCGCGCTCGGGCTGCTCGGCGCGATCACCATCAACCAGGGCGCGATCGGGCTGGCGCTGCAGCCGTCCGTCGAACGCGCCTACGCGGACTACTACCCCACCGGCGACAACGCGATGGGGCAGCGCGATCCGCAGGAGCTCGGCTCGTGGACCGCCGCCGAGGTCGCCGCGATCGCCGAGCTGACCGGCCGCGCGCCGGAGCACAACGTGCTGCTCACGACCGACTACAAGCTGATGTCCTTCAAGCCCTACTGGGGTTTCCAGCAGGAGACGCCGCACTACGCCAACCCGCTGGCGGACTACCAGGAGCGCGCCGCCGAGATCCGCCGGTGGACGACCGCGAAGACCGCCGACGAGTTCCTCGGCATGCTGCACGACAGCCGGTTCAAGACACCCAACGTCTTCGTCCTGACCAACCCGGCGAGCCCGTACTCCACAGTGGAGCTCCCGGATGACGAGGCGGGCAAGCTGGTGCTGCAGCTGAAGGACGACGCATTCCCGCAGTTGCCGAACGTCCGGGACTACGACGTCTACTTCGACCCGGCGGTGTTCGACTCGCCCGCCTTCGCCAAGCGCGAGGTCGGTCCTTACACCATCATCGCGCTGCGCTGACCGGTGCTGTGGCGGATCTTGTAGTTCACCGCCGCCAGCACCAGGGCGATCGACCACAGCGGCCAGAGGAACATCGGCAGCCAGACCAGCGCGTGTTCGAGGCCGAACCCGGTTTCGGCGAACAGCATCGTCAGGATCACCTTGGACGCCGCGAGCACGAGCACGGACACGGTCAGCGCGGGCACGACGGCCAGGTCGACCGGGACCGGCCGCCCGGCCGCACCGGGGATCCAGCGCGGGAACCGCTCGCCCCAGGGCCGGATCAGCCCCCAGGTGAGCGCCGCGCCGCCGGTCGCCGCCAGGGCCAGGCCGAGCCCGGCCAGCACCGCGTCGCGCTCCATCGGCAGGTCGAAGCCCGGCACCTGCAGTGCCATCAGCACTCGCGTGGCGGCGTAGACCAGCGGCGCCTCCATGGCGATCTTGGTCCACCGCCGGGTCCGCGCGGCCGCCCGCACCAGGTCCTGAGCTGCGGCGTTCTCCGTCACCCGGCTCACCAGCACCCACAGCAGGCTCGCGGCGGCAGCGGCGATGCCGACCTGCACCAGCAGCGACGGCGAGAGGTAGATGCCGAGCCTGTCGGCGTGCCCGGTCAGGGCCGAGAACGCCATGAACGGCAGGTATCCGATGGCGGCCAGCACGCCCGCGTCCAGCAGCAGGGCCAGCGCGCCGACCGCGGCCACCCCGGCGATCCGGCTGCGCCCCCGCACCGCCGCGACGAAGGTGAGCGCACCGACCGCGGCCAGCACCAGGTGCGCGGCGGGTTGAGGCAGGAACAGCAGCGATCGCCCGAAGCTGTCGTCCGCCACGGCGAGCGGGTTGGGGATTCCGGTCGCCCAGCACAGCAGCGAGATCGCGATCAGGGCCAGTCCGGTGATTCCGGCCAGGTAGACCGGGAAGCGGTGTCTTTCGCTTGTCATGCCCCGATGTTCGCCGGGAGCACCCCTCGCGGACTTCCTCCGCGACGGACCCGCTCCCTCCTCCTCGAGGAGGAGGCGCGGTCACACCACGCCGTTCTCGTAGGCCCAGATCACCGCGTGCAGGCGGTCGCGGACCGCGAGCTTGCGCAGGATCGCGCCGACGTGGGTCTTCACCGTCGTCTCCGCCAGGTGCAGCTCGGCGCCGATCTCGGCGTTGGACGAGCCGCGCGCCAGCGAGACGAGCACGTCGCGTTCCCGGGCGGTCAGCGCCTCCCACTCCGGCCGTTGCCGGGGCGCCGCGCGGCGGGCGAGTTCCAGCAGGCTGCCGGTCGCGCGGGGCGAGACGATCGAATGTCCCTTGTGGACCGTCCGGACCGCTTCGACGACGTCCTCGCCCGGCGTGTCCTTGGTGAGGAATCCGCTGGCGCCGGCTCGCAGCGCGGCGAACAGGTTCTCGTCGAGGTCGAACGTGGTCAGGACCAGCACGCGGGTGCCGGGCACCTCACCGGTGATCAGCCCGGTCGCGGCGATGCCGTCCAGGCCGGGCATCCGGATGTCCATCAGCACCACGTCCACCCGGTGGGCCCGGCACGCCTCGACGGCCTCCCGGCCCGTCGACGCCTCGGCCACGCACTCCAGGTCGTCGTGCAGGCCGATCACGGTGGTCAGCGCGGACCGGATGAGCTGCTGGTCGTCGGCGACGACGACGCGGATCGTCATCGCGCGGAATACCCGAACTCGGCCCGGACCTCGGTCCCGGCACCAGGCTCGCTGCGCACCACGAAATCGCCTCCGATCTGCCGCATCCGCTCGGCCATGCCGACGATGCCATAGCCGCCGCGCGCGGTGAGATCGGCCGCGGTGCCCGGCCCGTCGTCCGACACCGCCACCACGAGCCGGTCCGCGCCCCAGTCCAGGGCGACCCGGCAGGAGACCCCGGAGCCGACGTGCTTGAGGGCGTTGGTGACCGATTCCTGGACGATCCGGTAGACGGCGTGGCGCTGCGCGGTGCTGATCTCGCGCGGGGTGCCGGTGCCGACCAGCTCGACGTCGGCGCCCGTGCCGCGGAACTTCTCGACCAGCTCGGCGAGATCGCCGCCGGTCTCGATGCTCTCGTCGCCGGCGCGCAAAACGCCGAGCATGCTGCGCATCTCCCCCATCGCCTCCCGGCCGACCTCCACCGCCGTGCCGATCATCGCCCGCGCCTTCTCCGGATCGCGGTCGAAGACCAGCCGCGCGGTGTCGGCCTGGGCGAGCACGACGGCCAGCGAATGCGCGACCACGTCGTGGATCTCCCGGGCGATCAGCCGGCGCTCGGCGGCGATGGCGTCACGCACCTGCTGCTCGCGCAGCTGCTCCGCCTGCGCCGCGCGGTCCTCCAGCGAGCGCACGTAAGCGACCCTGATCCGCCGGTAGCGGCCGAGCGCCCAGGCCGCGAGCACCGAGCCCACCGCCCCGGCCCCCAGGCCGACGACGGCGGGCCAGTCGATCACAGGCTCCGGGTAATCGAAAAGCACCCGCGCCACGACGATCGCGGCGCCGAGCAAGCCGCACAGCACCGGCAGCGCGGACCGCTTGGCGTACGCGACGACCGAGTACAGCAGCACCGGGTAGATCAGCGAGAACGGCAGCAGCACGGGCGAGACGTCGCCGGGGATGTCCGGCAGCGCGACCAGCACCAGCATCGCGATCGAGCCCGCGACGAACGCCCCGGTCGGCCGCACCCGGCGGAAGGCCAGGCTCGCGGAGAGCCAGACCGAAACCGCGAGCAGCGCCGCCGACAGCAGCGGATCGGCGCCCCGCACGGCGGCCAGCGACGTGCCGCCGGCCAATGCGAGGACGAGCACCGCCACCACGCCGGCGGCCACCAGCGGTCGGCCCGGCCACGAGATCCGCATCGGACCAAGGTAGCCGCGCCACCCAACCCGAAACCTCCTCCCCGAGGAGGAGATCCTCCGGCCGCAATTTCCATTGAAATCGAAGGTCCGATTTCAATGGAAATTGCGGATTGTCCACATCCTCCGGCATGTCGTGACCCGACACACCGGGGGGTGTGGACAACTTCTTCAATTTCAATGGAAATCGAAGGTCCGATTTCCATTGAAATTGCGGACCCTCAACCTCGGACCGGCACCTCCACCGCGTGTGGTCGCAGTTTCAATTGAAACTGGACGTCCGATTTGAGCCAGTGGTCCGCAGTTTCAATGAGCGTTTTTTATCCTGGTCGGCCCACAGCCGCGGGTAGTAAAGGTGCACGTCGATGAGGTGTCGCATGCGCCGCAGGCGCATAGCCCACCTACGACACTCGCACCGCCGCGGGTTCTCAGAGGCTTCCTGGCGAGGACGGCCCTGACGCCGTGTATCGGACATACATAAGTCAGGGCACCCACAGACCAGGAAGCCTCTGAGGTTCCGCTACCCGCACCGCCACGCAAAACGAGGCTGGAAAAACCTCAATGGAAAGTGCGGACCGCTCGCCTCGGGTCAGTGCGTTCCGGGGTGGACCGGGAGGCTGCGGAGGCCGTGGATCAGGCTGCTGAAGCGCCACTGGGCGTCCTCCACCGAGCCGGCCGGCCGGAGGTTCGGGAAGCGCTCGACGAGGTGCCGGATCGCGATCTGCGCCTCCAGGCGGGCCAGCTGCGCGCCCAGGCAGAAGTGGATGCCGTGGCCGAAGGCCAGGTGGCCGTGCGCGTCGCGCTGGATGTCGAAGCGCTCCGGCTCGGCGAAGCGGTCCGGGTCGTTGTTCGCCGACGCCAGCCCCACCCAGACGATCTCGCCCGCCGGGATCTCCACCCCGCCGACCTCGATCGCCTCGGCGGTGAACCGGAACGTCCCGTGGATCACCGGGCCGTCGAAGCGCAGCATCTCCTCGACCGCGGCGGGCACCAGCCCCGGATCCGCCACCAGCGCCGCCCACTGGTCGGGGTTGCGCAGCAGCTCCAGGACCCCGTTGCCGATCAGGTTCACCGTCGTCTCGTGCCCGGCGACCAGCAGCAGGAACACCATCGAGATCAGTTCCTGCTCGCTGAGCCGGTCCTCGTCCTCGGTGGCCTCGATGAGCCCGGTGAGCAGGTCGTCGGCCGGTTCGCGGCGCTTGATCTCGATGAGCTCGATCAGGTACTGGGCCATCGCCTCGGCGGCCTGCTTGGCCAACTCGGGGTCCGAGGCGTCGACGAGGGTGTTGGTCCAGGCCCGGAAGTCGTCCCGGCGGGACTCGTCGACGCCGAGCAGCTCGGAGATCACCTGGATCGGCAGCGGGAACGCGAAGGCGTCCAGAAGGTCCACTTCGGACTCATCGGCCATCGCGTCCAGCAGCGTCGCGCTGATCTCCTCGACGCGCGGGCGCATGCCCTCCACCCGGCGCGCGGTGAACGCCTTGACCACGAGCTTGCGCAGCCGGGTGTGGTCCGGCGGGTCCATGTTCAGCATGTGCCCGGCCAGCTCGCCGGCGAACTCCCGGCGGCTCGCGTCCGGCGGCAGCTTCTCGTTGATCACCAGCTTGAGCCGGGTGACGTCCTTGCTGAGCCGGGGGTCCGCCAACGCGGCGCGCGCGTCGGTGTAGCGGGTGATCACCCAGACCTCCAGGCCGTCCCGCGTGACCATCCGCTGCACCGGGGTGGCGGCCCGCAGCTCGTCGAACCGGGCGTGCAGGTGCTGCACGAATTCTTGGCCGAAGACGGGAAGATCGGTGTACGCCTCGGTGGTGGACATCGGGATTCCTTCGCATTAGGCAATCGTTGACCCTGAAATCCAGTGAACTCCTTTCACGTCCGGCTGTCACACCGATCTGAGAGCCGGCTCAGCTATGCGCATTCGGCCGTGCGTCACCGCCACCGAACGGCGCAACGCTTGCGGCGGAAAGCGTTCTTCGACCGATTCGTCACCTCGCCGCTTCGCTGCGGATGGCATCGGTGACGTGCTCGCGGAACCGCCGCGCGGCCGCGGAGAGGTAGGCGTCCCGGCGCCACACGAACGATAGGGTGCGGTGGCAATCGGGCGAATCGACGCGCAGGAGCGCCAGCGGCGCCACGTCGTGGTGGCCGGCCATCTCCGGGACGAAGCCGACGCCGAGCCCCATGCTGATCAGGAACGCCGTCCCGCCCGGCTCGTTGCCCTCGCAGGCGATCGACAGCGGCTGCCCCGCGGCGGCGAACAACCGCTCCGCCAGCACTCGCGGCCAGTAGCCGTGGTCGGTGGTGATGAACGGCTCGCCCACGAGTTCCTCGATGCCGACGCTCTCCCGGGACGCCAAGCGGTGTCCCGCCGGGACCGCGAGCAGCACCTCCTCGCGCAGCACCTCGGCCACCTCCAGCGCCGGGTCGTCCACCGGCTGCGACGACAGGCAGAGGTCCACTTCGCCGTGGCGCAGCCGTTGCAGCATCACCTCCGCCGGCGCCTGGTAGAGCCGCACGTCGATGCCCGGGTGCTCGGCGCGGAAGCCGACCAGCGCGGAGACGACCGTGTACATCGTTTCGGAGGCGACCACGATGCTGCCGTGCGCCAGCCCGGCCGCGTCGGCGAGCTCCTGCCGGCCGTCGTCGAGCTCCCCCAGCGCCCGGTCGACCCTCCGCAGGAACGCCGCGCCGAAGCGGTTCAGCCGGATGTGGCGTCCCTGCCGGTCGAACAGCGGGACGCCGAGCTCGGTCTCCAGCCGCGCGATGGTGCGGCTCAGCGACGGCTGGGAGACCCGCAGCCCCGCCGCGGCCCGGCTGATGTGTTCGTGGCGCGCGACGGCCTGGAAGTAGCGCAGCGGCAGCAGATCCATCAGATCATCATGCCTCATGAGACATGAGTACATAGCGAAATTGGCCTTGGAAGGCATCGAAGAACGCCATTAACGTCGCAATCGATCCGAGAATCCCGACCATTCAGGAAGAACTGCGATGGGACCGTCCACTTCGGCCGAACCGGCCGCACCTGCCCGAAACCGGACCCGTCCGGCGTTGTTCGCGCTCCGCCTCGTCGCGGCGGCCCACGCGGTGGCCATCTTCGGGCAACCGGTGTTCGCGGGCGTTTTCCTCAGCGGCGACTACGACATGCTGCACAACCACGCCGTCGGCGCCGACGTCGTCTTCTACCTCGCCCTGGTGCAGATCGTCGCCGCGATCGTGCTGTGGGCGCTGCGCGGCGCGCGCTGGCCGAGCGCGGTGACCCTGCTGATCGTCCTCGGCGAAACGGCCCAGTACTTCGCCGGCCTGAACGGCGCGCTCGACCTGCACTTCCCGCTGGGCGTCGCGCTGATCGTCCTGACCTTCATCTCGCTGATCGCGCTCCTGCGGCCGAGCACCCTGGGCCTCCCGGAGGTGACCCGATGAGCGGCCGGCTGGGACGCCGCCGGTTCCTCGGCCTCACCGGCGGCGCCGGGCTGGTGCTGGCCGCCGGGCTGGGCGGTCCCCAGCTGTTGGCGCAGCGCACCTCGACCGGCGCGATCCTGCGCAGCGCCATCCGGCCGCCCGCCCCGTTCCAGCTGCCGCTGCGCCTGCCGCCGGTGCTCGAACCCGTTGCGCGGGACGGGAAAGCCGATCACTACGAGATCACCGCCCGGGAGTCGGCGGCGGAGATCCTGCCCGGCGTGCGCACGCCGATCTGGGGCTACGAAGGCATCTTTCCCGGCCCGACCATCGAATCCCGGCGCGGCCGCCCCGCGATCGTCCGGCACCGCAACGACCTTCCGGTGCCGACCGTCGTGCACCTGCACGGCGGGCACACCCCACCGGAGTCCGACGGCTACCCCACCGACCTGGTCCTGCCCGCGCGGGGCTGGTCCGGCGGCCACCACTCGATGCACGACCATGCGGCCGTGATCACCGAAGGCACGCGCGACTACACCTTCCCGCTCGACCAGCGCGCGGCGCTGCTCTGGTACCACGACCACCGGATGGACTTCACCGGCCCGGCGGTGTACCGCGGGCTGGCCGGGTTGCACATCGTGCGCGACGACGAGGAGGACGCCCTCCCGCTGCCGCGCGGCGAGCGCGAGATCCCGCTGCTGATCACCGACCGGGCGTTCGCCGCGGACGGCTCCTTCGACTACCCGTCGCTCGACCCGTCGCTGACCCGGGTGCCCGGCGTGACCGACCCCTACCTGGCCGGCGTGCTCGGCGACGTCATCCTGGTCAACGGCGTGCCGTGGCCGGTCCACGAGGTGTCGGCGACGCGGCACCGGCTTCGCCTTCTCAACGCCTCCAACGCCCGCCGCTACGAGCTCGCGCTGGACCCGCCGCCCCCGGACGGCCCGGCGTTCGTGCAGATCGGATCCGACGGCGGCCTGCTCGAATCCCCGCGCGAGCACGGCAGCATCACGCTCGCGTCCGCCGAACGCGTCGACGCGATCGTCGACTTCGGGCGCTACCCGGTCGGCACCGAGGTCACCCTCGTCAACCGGCTGGGCGCCGGCTCGACGGCGCAGGTGATGCGGTTCCGCGTGGCGCGGCGGGAACGCGACGATACCGCCATCCCGGCGAGACTGTCCGAAGTGGAGCCGCTGCGCCGCGAACAGGCCGTGGTGACGAGGGATTTCTCCTTCCGCAGCGGGCGGCACGGCGACCGGCACGGCTGGTTGATCGGCGGCCGCCCGTTCGACACCGGCTACGTGGCGGCCCGGCCGCGGCTCGGCGACGTGGAGATCTGGCGCTTCGTCACCGACCTGCACCACCCGATCCACCTGCACCTGGTGAACTTCCAGGTCCTCTCCCGCGGCGGCCGCGCGCCCGGCCCGCTGGACGGCGGCTGGAAGGACACCGTCGACCTGGGCCCGGGCGAGGCGGTGGAGGTCATCGCCCGCTTCGACGGCTACCGGGGCCGCTACGTCTTCCACTGCCACAACGCGGAGCACGAGGACATGGGCATGATGGCGACCTTTGAAACCGTGTGACCGACGGCCCCGCCACGACGCGATCAGAGCGGAGCCGCCCGGGAGGTCAGCCGTCGGTGGGCAGGCGGGCCTCGCCGAGGCGGTTGCGGTCCCGGCCGATCCAGTAGCGGCGCAGGACGTCCAGGACGACCGAGACCTCGACGGAGCGGATGCCCCGCAGTTGCGCCAGGTCGCCGGAGAGGAAGTCCGCCAGGTGCTCCTCGTCCCGGAAGACGCCCTGGTGGATCACCGTCGCGTTGCCCGCGACCATCGACACGTAGCGGGCGGAGGGATGGCCGCCCAGGGCCCGCCCGACCTCGTCGGTGGAGCCCGGTTCGGTGGTCAGCGAGAGCGCTACCTCCAGGTGGAAGCCCAGCAGGGCGGGCTCCACCTCGACGCGCGGCCGGACGACCTGCCGCTCCAGCAAACCGGTGATCAGCCGGTGTGCGGTGGACTGGCTGACGCCCAGGTCGCGCGCCAGCTCGCTGGACATCAGCCGCGCGTCGGCGTGCAGCAACCGGGCCGCCCGGCGCTCGTGTTCGGAAAACCCTTGGGCCGCAGGCACTTCGGGCTGCTCGATGCGGTGCGGGGCGAGCACGGCTCGCTGGTCGTCGTCGAGCTGGCGCACCCGCCACGCGTCGGCCCGGCCGAAGGGCCGCAGCACCAGGTCCGACTGCGTGGCGACCACCCCGGCCAGGCCCGGGATGCGCCGCGTCAGCAGGTCCTTCACCGCGTCCCGGCGCGCCGGGTGGACCGTGCAGTACACGTCCGCGCGCCCCGTCGTCATGGCGACGTACTGCGCTTCGGGCAGTTCGGCGACGCGGTGGGCGACGTTCTGCAGCTGCCCGGCCTCGGTGGTGATCCAGACGTGCCGGGGGTGGGTGTCGGAGAACAGCCGCCAGTCGAGCTGCCCTATCACGCGCAACAAGCGGTCGCCGTGCAGGCGCTGCAACCGCCGACCGACGGTGCTGGCGGAACTGCCCAGCGCCTCGGCCAGCGCGTTGATGGGCGCCCGCGGCGCCTCCTGCAACGCGGCGACCAGGTTCAGATCGAGCTCGTCCAGCACGGCATCTCCGCCCACATCCTCGATACTAAGCCCACATGTTCCCGTTGGATGAATAGATGCACCATCTAGATCGCGACTATTGACAGTTCACGTCATGTCCGATTTGAATGTCGCCCTATCGGAGCAACGACGTGATCGGCCGCACCGGGTTAGGAGCTGCAAGGTGACCACCACCGGGAACGCGCGGAGCACGCGCTCGATGTCCTTGCTGCTGCGCTTCCTGCAGGGCGTGGAACGCCTGGGGAACAAGCTGCCGCACCCGTTCTGGCTGTTCACCATGATGGCGGGCCTCGTCATCGCGCTCAGCGCGGTGCTCAGCGCCGTCGGCGTCTCCGCGGTGTCCCCCGTGGACGGCAAGACGATCCAGGTGAAGAGCCTGCTGTCGGCCGAAGGCGTGCAGGCGATCATCGGCGACGCGATCGACAACTTCGCGGCCTTCCCGCCGCTGGCGCTGATCATCGTGGTGATGCTGGGCGTTTCCGTCGCCGAGCACAGCGGCCTGCTCAGCGCGATGCTGCGCGGCAGCGTCACCCGCGTCCCGGCCAAGTACCTGACCTTCGTCGTCGCACTGGTCGGGATCAGCGGCAGCGTGGCCTCCGACGCCGCCTACGTGGTGCTGATCCCGCTGGGCGCGATGGTGTTCAAGGCCGTCGGCCGGAGCCCGGTCCTCGGCCTGGTGGTGGCGTTCGGTTCGATCTCGGCCGGCTACAACGCCTCGCTGCTGCTGACGCCCACCGACGCGATCCTGGCCGGGCTGACCACCACCGCCGCCCACCTCATCGACCCGAACTACACCGTCACGCCGCTGGCCAACTACTACTTCTCGATCGGCTCGGCGATCTTCCTCGCGTTCGTGATCACCCTGATCACGGAGCTCGTGCTCACCAAGCGGACCGCCGGGATGGCCACCGACGGCGACGGCGCCCCGGACCAGCAGCTCGGCGAGATGCGGCTGACCGCCGCCGAGCGCCGGGGCCTGCGCAACGCCGGGCTGACCCTGCTGGCCCTCGTCGCGGTGCTGGTGGCGGTGCTGGTGCCCAGCGGCTCACCGTTCCGCGGCGAGGACGGCGACGTCCTCGGCTCGCCGATCATCACCGGCGTCGCCTACGTCCTGGGCTTCGCCTTCCTGATCACCGGAGCGGTCTACGGCCGCAGCACCGGATCGATCGGCCGCGCCGCGGAGATCCCCGGCGCGATGGCCAAGGGCGTGGTCGACCTGGCGCCCGTGGTGGTGCTGTTCTTCGCCGCCTCCCAGTTCCTGGCCTACTTCAAGTGGACGCACATCGGCGAGATCATCGCCATCCACGGCGCGGCGCTGCTGCAGGCGGCCAACGTGCATCCGCTCGTGCTGTTCCTCGGCGTGATCGCGCTCGTCACCTGCATCAACCTCGTGATCACCAGCGGCTCGGCGCAGTGGGCGCTGGTCGGCCCGATCCTGGTGCCGATGTTCATGCTGCTCAACGTGTCGCCGGAGACGACCCAGGCGGTGTTCCGGATCGCGGACTCGGCGACGAACCTGATCAGCCCGATGAGCCCGTACTTCGCGATGGCGCTCGGTCTCCTGCAGCGGTACCGCAAGGAGGCCGGGATCGGCACGCTCATGTCGCTGACCATCCCGATCTCCTTCGCGGTGCTGGTCAGCTGGACCCTGTTCTTCATCGCGTGGTGGGCGCTCGGCGTGCCGCTGGGCCCGGGTGCCCCGGTGCGATGAACACGCAAGCACGAGCAGAGAGGTGACGACGAGTGAGCAGTGCGACGGCATTGACCGGTGCGGCGGAGCGCGACCTTCCCGAGGTGATCGCCGACCTGCGTCGGCTGGTCGAGCACGAGACCCCCAGCAACGACAAGGCCGCGCTGGACGCCGGGCTCGCCGACATCGCGGACTGGCTCGCCGAGCGGCTGGGCGAGCCGACCGCGCGGACCCGGCACGACTGCGGCGACCGCGGTGACGTCCTCGACATCACCTTCCCCGGCACCGCGGCCGGAACCGTCCTGCTGCTGTGCCACTACGACACAGTGTGGCCGATCGGGACCCTGGCGGAATGGCCGTTCACCGTCGAGGGCAACCGGATCACCGCGCCGGGCTGCCTGGACATGAAGCTCGGCATCGTCCACGGCGTGTGGGCGCTGCGCCTGCTGCGCGAGCTGGAGATCCCGCACCCGGCGGTGCGGTTCCTGCTCACCGGCGACGAGGAGATCGGCAGCATCGCGTCCCGCCCGCACATCGAGCGGGCCTGCACCGAGGCCACCGCGACCCTGGTGCTGGAGCCCAGCCGGGAGGGCATGGCCAAGGTCCGCCGCAAGGGCCTGGGCATGTTCGACCTGACGGTCTCCGGCGTCGAAGCGCACGCAGGGCTCGATCCGACGGCCGGCGCGAGCGCCATCCACGCCATCACCGAGCTCGTCCCGCAGATCACCGCCCTGGCGGCGCCGGAGCGCGGCACCACCATCAACATCGGCCTGATCACCGGCGGCACCGGCCGCAACGTGGTGGCCGGCCGGGCGACCTGCGAGATCGACATCCGCATCCAGGACCCGGCCGAGACGGCCCGGATCGACGCGGGTTTCGCCGCGCTGGCGGTCACCGACGACCGGATCAAGTTCGACATCACCGGCGACTGGAACCGGCCGCCGATGAACCCGAACCCGCCGTCGGAGCGGCTGTTCGACGCCGCCCGCGCCGCCGCGCAGGACATCGGCCGGGACCTGGAGGGCACCGCCGTGGGCGGGGTGAGCGACGCGAACTTCGTGTCGGCGCTGGGAAAGCCGGTCCTCGACGGGCTCGGCGCGGTCGGCGCCGGGCCGCACTCCCGCGACGAGCACGTGATCCCGGGCGAGTCGCCCGGCCAGATCGCCATGCTCGCGGGCCTGATCGGCCGCCTCCGCGACAGCTGAGCACCAGGCCCGTGAGCGCTTTGCGCTGCTAGAGCAGGCTATTCGGGGTGCGGTAGGGCGGGTTGTTGTCATTGAAGCGGCGCAGCCGCTTAGCCCACCCCCGCAACCGGCACCGCCGCGGGTTCTCAGGTGTCTTCTCGCGAGGACAGCCCCGACGTGGTGAATTGGCATTCATGATGTCGGGGATCCCACAGCGAGAAGGCACCTGAGGTTCCGCTACCCGCACCGCCACGCAAAACGAGCCTGGAAACAAGTTCTACGCATCAGTACGCCTCGAAGCAGCCCGCGCCGAGCAGGCCCTTCAGCTCGCCCTGCAGACCGTTCTCGGTGGACACGAAGTAGTCGCTGGACAACGCCAGGCGGGTCGTGCCGCGCTGGCTCTGCAGCTTCAGCTGCACCGGCGTGGTGCCCGAGTGCGCCTGCAGCGTCCGCTTCAGCTCCGCCACCAGCGACTGGTCGACCCGGCCCACCGGCACCTTGATCACGAACGCCGGGTCGGTGCCCGGGTCGGTCTCCGCCGCCGAGATGTCCACCGGCACCGCATCCGAGGCGAACACGCTGATCGTGCCCTCCCGCTCGTTGATGCGGCCCTTGACCGCCAGCGCGGTGTCCTCCACCAGGCAGTCGGAGTACATCTCGTAGGACTTCGGGAAGAACAGCACCTCCACGCTGGCGTCCAGGTCCTCCAGCGTGACGATCGCCCACGGGTGCCCGTTCTTGTTGATGCGGCGCTGGATGCCCGAGATCATGCCGGCGATCTTCAGCTGCTCCTTGCCGCCGCCGAACTCCCGCTCGCCGCCGACCAGGTCGGCGATCCCGGTGTCCTGGTAGGGCGCGAGCAGCCGCTCCGCCCCGTCCAGCGGGTGCGCCGAGACGTACAGGCCCAGCATCTCCCGCTCGTAGGACAGCAGCTGCTTGCGCGGCCACTCCTCCGCGGTGAACACCAGGTGCGCCAGCGGCGAGGCGTCCGCGCTGTCCTCCGAGGAGTCCGCGCCGAACAGGTCGAACTGGCCCATCGCCTGCTGCCGCTTCAGCCCGATCACCGCGTCCACCGCGGCCTCGTGGTGCTGCACCAGCGACATCCGGCTGTGCCCCAGCGAGTCGAACGCGCCCGCCTTGATCAGCGACTCGATGACCCGCTTGTTGCAGGCCAGGATCTCCGACTTGTCCAGGAAGTCGGTGAACGACGTGTAGCGGCCCTTCTCCTCGCGGGACTTGACGATCGAGGCGACCACGTTGGACCCGACGTTGCGGATCGCGCTCATCCCGAACCGGATGTCGGAGCCGACGGCGGCGAAGGTGTCCTTCGAGTCGTTGACGTCCGGCGACAGGACCTTGACGCCCATCCGGCGGCATTCGGCGAGGTAGATCGCCATCTTGTCCTTGTTGTCGCCGTTGGAGGTCAGCAGCCCGGCCATGTACTCGGCCGGGTAGTTGGCCTTCAGGTACGCCGTCCAGTACGCCACCAGGGCGTAACCGGCCGCGTGCGACTTGTTGAACGCGTAGCCGGCGAACGGGAGCACCGTCTCCCAGAGCTTGGTGATGGCCTCGTCGCGGTAGCCGTTCGCCTGCATGCCGGCCTGGAAACCCTCGAATTCCTGGTCCAGGACCGACTTCTTCTTCTTGCCCATCGCGCGGCGCAGGATGTCCGCTCGGCCGAGGCTGTAGCCCGCCACCTTCTGCGCGATCGCCATGATCTGCTCTTGGTAGACGATCAGGCCGTAGGTCTCGTCGAGGATGTCGCGCAGATCCTCTTCGAGATCGGGGTGGATCGGCTCGATCTCCTTGCGGCCGTTCTTGCGGTCTGCGTAGTCGAGGTGCGCGTTGACGTCCATCGGGCCTGGCCGGTACAGCGCGTTGGCGGCCACCAGGTCGCCGAACTCGGTCGGCTGCAGGCGTTTGAGCAGCTCCCGCATGCCGCCACCTTCGAACTGGAACACTCCCAGGCTTTCCCCGCGGGCGAGCATCTCGTAGGTGGTCTTGTCGTCCAGCCCCAGGTTGGACAGGTCGATGTCGCGGTCGTGGTTCTCCTTCACCATCCGCAGCGAGTCACCGAGGATCGTGAGGTTCGACAGGCCCAGGAAGTCCATCTTCAGCAGGCCGATGGCCTCGCACGACGGGTAGTCCCAGCCGGTGATGATCGAGCCGTCGTCGCGCGCCCACAGCGGCACCGTGCCCAGCAGCGGCTGCGAGGAAAGGATCACCGCGCAGGCGTGCACGCCGGCGTTGCGGATCAGGCCCTCCAGGCCGCGCGCGGTGTCGAAGATCTGCGACACCGCCGGATCGGTCTCGATCAGGCTGCGGACCTCGGCGGCCTCGGCGTAGCGCTCGTGCTGCGGGTCGACGATGCCCGACAGCGGGATGTCCTTGGCCGCGATCGGCGGCGGCAGCGCCTTGGAGATCTTGTCCGCGATGGCGAACCCGGGCTGACCGTGGTGCACCCGCGCGGAGTCCTTGATCGCCGCCTTCGTCTTGATCTTGCCGAAGGTGATGACCTGCGCCACCTTGTCGCGGCCGTACTTGTTGATCGCGTACTGCAGCACCTCGTCGCGGCGGCGGTCGTCGAAGTCGAGGTCGATGTCCGGCGGGGAGTCGCGCTCCGGGTTCAGGAACCGCTCGAAGATCAGCCCGTGCTCCAGCGGGTCCAGGTTCGTGATGTGCAGGATGTAGGCCAGCAGCGAACCCGCGGCCGAACCACGGCCCGGTCCCACGTGGATGCCCTGCGACTTCGCCCACCGGGTCAGGTCGCCGACCACCAGGAAGTACGCGCAGTAGCCCTTGGTGTCGAGCACGTCCAGCTCGACCTTGATCCGGTCCAGGCACTCCTGCGTCGGCCCGTCCGGGTACCGCGTCGGCAGGTACTGCTCGACCTCGGCCTCCAGCAGCTCGCGCTCGCTCCGGCCGGTGCCGTCGGTGACGCGCGGCATCCGGTCCTGGAAGGACCAGACGTCCTCGTAGGACTCGACCATCTCCGCGATCAGCAGCGTGCTGTCCGCCGCGCCCGGGACCTCCTTGTCCCAGTACTCCCGCATCTCGGCCGCGGACTTCAGGTAATAACCATCGCCGTCGAACTTGAACCGCGACTCATCACTGAGCGTCTTGCCCGACTGCACGCACAGCAACGCGCCGTGCGACTCGGCCTGGTCGACCGTGACGTAGTGGCTGTCGTTGGTCGCCAGCGGCGGGATGCCCAGCTTCTTGGAGATCTCCAGCAGGCCCTGGCGCACCGACCGCTCGATCGGCAGCCCGTGGTCCATCAGCTCCAGGAAGAAGTGGTCCTTGCCGAAGATCTCCTGGTACTCCGCCGCCGCCCGCAGCGCCTCGTCGAACTGCCGCAGCCGCAGCCGCGTCTGCACCTCGCCGGACGGGCAACCCGTCGTGGCGATGATGCCCTCGGAGAACTCCGAGATCAGCTCCTTGTCCATCCGCGGCTTGCGGTACATGCCCTCGAAGCTCGCGCGGCTGGACAGCGTGAACAGGTTGCGCAGGCCGGTCGCGTTGCGCGCCACCATCGTCATGTGCGTGTAGGCACCCGCACCCGAGACGTCACCGCCCTCACCGAACTCGTCGGTGCCGCGCTGCTTGGCCTCGCCCCAGAACACCGGCTTCTTGTGGAACCGGCTGCCGGGCGCGAGGTAGGCCTCGATCCCGATGATCGGCTTGATGCCGGTCTTGCGCGCCTGCTGGTAGAACTCGTCCGCGCCGAACATGTTGCCGTGGTCGGTCATCCCCACCGCGGGCATGCCCAACCGCTCGGCTTCGGCGAACAACGCCCCCACCTTCGCCGCACCGTCGAGCATCGAGTACTCGGTGTGCACATGGAGGTGAACGAAGGGGTCGACAGGCACGGGAAAGTCCTCCTTCGGCGGGCTTCGGGGAGAGGTGCCAGCCTAACTCCCGGCCCCGACTCGGCCGGAGATTCCCCCGGCGTTGCGCGGTGTTTCCACGCGGGCGGGGTGTGCGCCACCCCGCTGCCCGGCCTCCCGGCCGCGAAGTCCGGATCAAAAGCACATGCCGTTTACGCTTGGGTCGGGGCGAGCGGGTAGCGTGGCACGACGTGGCTGGCCCTGATCCCGTGGACGTGCGTCTGCTGAGCGTCGTCGCCGAGATGGGCCGTGCGGCGGTTCCCGAGATCGCCGGTCGGCTCGGCATGGACGTGCGCGACGTCGCCGCACGCCTTGCTGCCCTCTCCACCACCGGCCTGCCGCTGATCGTCGGCGTCGAGTGCGACCCCCAGGCCATCCGCAACGCGGTCGCGGCCGCCCAGCACTGGGCCGCGCAGCAGAACATGGCCAGCGGGCCGTACCAGGTGCAGGGGCAGGCCAGCGGCGGACACCAGGTGCAGCCGTCCGGCTCCTACCCGCAGCCCAGCGGCTCCTATCCGCAGCCCAGCGGCGGCTACCCGATGCCCACCGGCGGCTACCCGGCGCCGTACAGCGGCGCGAGCGGCCCGCAGCCGTTCGTCCCGGCCGGCCCGCCGGCGACGTCCTTCCAGCAGCAGCCCGCGCCGCCGAACCCGATGAACGTGTGGGGGCCGCCGGGATCGGCCGCCTGGGCCCGCGGCGACCAGCAGTGGCCGGGCGCCCAGGCCGCGCCGCAGCAGCAGCCGGTGCGCACCGGCAAGGTCGGCAGCAAGCTCGACGTCGAGGGCCTGGAGGGCGAGCGGATCACGATCCTGCTCGTGGAGGTCGTGGACCCGGCCGACTTCCTGTTCACCGCGGCGGGCTACGAGCTGCAGGACGGCGAGCGCGCGGTCGTCGTGCACACCGAGCTGACCAACCGCGGGGCGACGCCGTTCGCCTCGCTGCCCGACCTGTACCTGGAGCTGATCACCGAGGACGGCGGGGCGGTGTCGAAGGCGCCGGTGTCGCTGTCCTCCCGCCCACCGCACCGCATCGGCGTGCAGCCGGGCGAAACCGCGGGCGGCCACACGGTGTACGTGCTGCCGGAGAACACGGAGCTCACCAAGGTCCGCTGGACGCCCCGCCCCGGCGACGAACAGCGCACCCTCACGTGGGACATCACCGACCTCTGATTTTTTGAGTTCCAGGCTCGTTCTGCTCGGCGGTGCGGGTAGCGGTCCCCCTGCGGGAATTACTGTCGCCCCCTCGGTCCGGGATCCCCGACTTGTGTATGAACCAGTCGGGTCTCGCGCTCACTGTCACAGCAGAAGCTGCTTCGGCCTGATTCAGCTGCACGCTTGTTCCCGGTCGGCGGGGCCGCAACTCCGGTGGAATGCCAGAACTCCCCACTTCCAGTACGTCTGTCCTGGTGATCTCGCGGGGCGAACGGGCGGGTGGTCTTGCGGTTTGCGCCGCGGTGTGACGAGCTGGAGTCATGACCTCTCCGGACAGCGGTCGCACGAGCGTCGGTGTGCCGCGCGAGACGGTGCCCGGTGAACGCCGGGTCGCGCTCGTCCCGGGCGTGGTGGAGCGGTTGTGCGCGCAAGGCCTCGGCGTCGTGGTCGAGGCCGGCGCCGGGCAGGCCGCGCTGATCCCGGACGAGGCGTTCGCCAAGGCGGGCGCGACCATCGGCGACCCGTGGTCCGCCGACGTCGTGGTCAAGGTGAACGCGCCGACCGAGGCGGAGATCGCCCGGCTGTCGCCCGGGTCGGCGCTGATCGGGTTCCTGGCGCCGCTGACCGATCCGGACATCGCCGACCGGCTGCGGGCCGCCGGGGTGCGGGGCTTCGCGCTGGAGTCGGTGCCGCGCATCTCCCGGGCCCAGTCGATGGACGCGCTGTCCTCGCAGGCCAACGTCGCGGGCTACCGGGCGGTGCTGCTGGCGGCGAGCGAATGCACCCGGTTCTTCCCCATGCTGACCACCGCGGCGGGCACCGTGAAGCCCGCGTCGGTGCTGGTGCTCGGCGTCGGGGTGGCCGGTCTGCAGGCGCTGGCGACCGCGAAGCGGCTCGGCGCCCGCACCACCGGCTACGACGTGCGACCGGAGGTCGCCGACCAGGTGCGCTCGGTGGGCGCCAAGTGGCTGGACCTGGGCGTTTCGGCGGTCGGCGAGGGCGGCTACGCCCGGGAGCTGACCGACGACGAGCGCGCCGAGCAAACCCACCGGCTCAACTCGGCCATCGCCGGTTTCGACGTGGTGATCACCACCGCCCTGGTGCCGGGCCGGCCGGCCCCGAAGCTGGTCCCGGCGGAGGCGGTGCGCCGGATGCGGCCGGGCAGCGTGATCGTCGACCTGGCGGGCGCGACGGGCGGCAACTGCGAGCTCAGCGAGCCGGGGCGAACCGTGGTCGGCCACGAGATCACCATCGCGGCGCCGCTGAACCTCCCGGCGAGCATGCCGGAGCACGCCAGCGAGCTCTACGCCCGCAACGTCCAGGCTCTCCTGGAGCTGATGCTCGTCGACGGCCGCCTCGCCCCCGACCTCACCGACGAGGTCCTCGCCGCCGCCTGCATCACCTGTCCGGACCCGGCATGAGCGTCAACGAGCGTCCATAGGCGAACGGGAGGAGGGGCGATGTTCCTGGCCGATCTCGCGGTCCTGGTGCTGGCGGGGTTCGTCGGCTTCGCGGTGATCTCGAAGGTGCCGAACACGCTGCACACACCGCTGATGTCCGGCACCAACGCCATCCACGGCATCGTGCTGCTCGGCGGCGTGCTCGTGCTCGGATCCGGGGTGGAGGACCTCGGCTCGCAGCTGCTGGCGCTGGTGGCCATCGTGTTCGGCACCATCAACGTCGTCGGCGGATTCCTGGTCACCGACCGGATGCTGGGCATGTTCAAGCGGAAGCCGGAGGCGACGCGGAAGGGTGCCGACAAGTGATCACCCTGCGCTCGGTGCTCTACATCCTGGCGTTCGCGCTGTTCATCTACGGCCTGATGGGGCTGACCGGCCCGCGCACCGCGGTCCGCGGCAACGCGATCGCGGCGGCGGGCATGGTGGTCGCCGTCGTCGCCACGCTGCTCACCCCGGGCCTGGGCAACTGGTGGCTGATCGTGCTGGGCCTGGCGCTCGGCACGGTCATCGGCGTGCCCGCCGCGCGGCGGGTGAAGATGACCGCGATGCCGCAGATGGTCGCGCTGTTCAACGGCGTCGGCGGCGGCGCGGTGGCGCTCACCGCGTGGGTGGAGTTCCGGGAGACCACCGGGTTCCAGGGCGAACCGGCGTTCGTGCCGATCTCGACGCTGTTCGCGGCGATCGTCGGCTCGATCTCGTTCTGGGGTTCGCTCGTCGCCTTCGGCAAGCTGCAGGAGATCGTGCCGGGGCGTCCGATCACCGTCGGCCGGCTGCAGATGCCGCTGAACGTGCTGCTGCTGGCCGGGGCGATCGGCTGCGCCGTGGCGATCGGCCTCGGCGGCACCGCGGAACTGCTGATCGTGGCGGTGCTGGTGCTGGCCGGGCTGGCCGGGATCGCGGTGGTGCTGCCGATCGGCGGGGCCGACATGCCGGTGGTGGTATCGCTGCTCAACGCGTTCACCGGGCTGTCGGCGGCCGCGGCCGGGCTGGCGCTGGGCAACACCGCGATGATCGTGGCGGGCATGCTGGTCGGCGCGTCCGGCTCGATCCTCACCGACCAGATGGCCAAGGCCATGAACCGGTCGATCCCGTCGATCGTGGCCGGCGGTTTCGGCGGCGGCGCGGCCGTGGCCCCGGCGGCCACCGACGGCACGGTCCGCTCGGTCAGCGCGGCCGACGTGGCGATCCAGCTGGCCTACGCCGGGCAGGTGATCGTGGTGCCCGGCTACGGCATGGCGGTCGCGCAGGCCCAGCACGCGGTGCAGGACATGGCGAAGTTGCTGGCGGACAAGGGGGTTGCCGTCGACTACGCGATCCACCCGGTGGCGGGCCGGATGCCCGGCCACATGAACGTGCTGCTCGCCGAGGCCGACGTGCCCTACGAGCAGCTCAAGGAGATGGACGAGATCAACGACGAGTTCGCCCGCGCGGACGTCGCGCTGGTGATCGGCGCCAACGACGTCACCAACCCGGCGGCCCGCACCGACCCGAACTCGCCGATCTACGGCATGCCGATCCTCAACGTCGACCAGGCGAAGGCGATCGTCGTCCTGAAGCGCTCGATGCGGGCGGGCTTCGCGGGCGTGGACAACCCGCTCTACACGGACCCGAAGACGACGATGCTCTTCGGCGACGCCAAGACCTCGGTGCGAGAAGTGGTCGAAGAGCTCAAGGCGCTGTAGAGCTTTTCTCCGAACTCCTTTTGCCTGGCGGTGCAGGTGGCGGAACCTCAGACGCCGCCTGGACTCCGGGATCCCCGACACACGTATGCCCAATACGACGCGTCGAGGCTGTCCTCGCCAGACGACGTCTGAGAACCCGCGGCGGTGCCGGTTGCGTAGGTGGGCTAAGCGGCTACGCCGCTTCAAGAACAAAAGCCCACGCGTCACCCAAGTCGAAACAGCCGCTGTAGGACGTGAGCCAACCCAGGGGCCGTGAGTCTCTTCCTGCCACGGCTGCCCGAAGGGCTCACGACTCCTTGCCGCGGCGGAAGATGTTCAGCGGGTTGTTGCGCTTGGGGCGTTCCGGCTTGGTGCGGCTGCGGTACTCCAGCGTCGGCCAGTCCCCCGCTTCGCCCCCCGCCTGGTTCGGTTCCGGCGCGCCGAGCACCGACGGCGCCGCCTTCCCCACGTCCTCCGCGCTGATCACGTCGCCGAGGCTGGTGAAACCGGCCGGCGGCGTGTCCGCGTCGGCTCCGGCGTCGAATACCGGCATGCCGCTGGGCGGCGTCGGTGCATCCGACCCATCGAACGACCTCGACTGTGCCATCAAGCCCCCTTGCTCGTTCACAGGCTTGTCCGCCACCGTACCCGGCTCAGCCGTCCTGACCGCGGAGCTCGTCCAGCGCGTGCTGCAGGTCGGCGGGGTAGTCGCTTTCGAACGTGACCCAGCCGCCGGACGGGTGCTCGAAGGAGAGGCTGCGCGCGTGCAGCCACTGCCTGGTAATAGCGAGTCGTCGGGCCAGCACGGGGTCCGCGCCGTAGGTCAGGTCGCCGACGCAGGGGTGCTTGATCGCCGCGAAGTGCACCCGGATCTGGTGCGTGCGCCCGGTTTCCAGCTTCACGTCCACCAGCGACGCCGCGCGGAACGCCTCCACCGTCTCGTAGTGGGTGACGCTGGGCTTGCCGCCGGTGACGACCGCGAACTTGTAGTCGTGGCGCGGGTGCCGGTCGATCGGCGCGTCGATGGTGCCGCGGCTCGGGTCCGGATGCCCCTGCACCACCGCGTGGTACCGCTTGTCCACGGTGCGTTCCTTGAACGCGCGCTTGAGCACCGAGTACGCGTGCTCGCTCTTGGCGACGACCATCACACCCGTGGTGCCCGCGTCCAGGCGGTGCACGACGCCCTGCCGCTCCGAGGCTCCGGAGGTCGCGATGCGCACGCCCGCGGCGGCGAGCCCGCCGACCACGGTCGGCCCCTCCCAGCCCGGGCTCGGGTGCACGGCGACGCCGATCGGCTTGTCGACCACGACGATGTCGTCGTCCTGGTGCAGGATCCTGAGCCCGTCCACCGGCACCGCGACGACCTGCAGCGGCTGCTGCGCCGGCGGCAGCGTCACCTCCAGCCAGGCCCCGGCGACCAGCCGGTCCGACTTGCCCGCCGGGTTGCCGTCGACCATCACGTCACCGGACTCGGCCAGCGAGGCGACGGCACTGCGGGACAGGCCGAGCAGCTTCGACAGGCCCGCGTCGACCCTCATGCCGTCCAGCCCGTCGGGAACCGGCAGCGTTCGAAGATCGCTCACGACTGCGCTGCCTTCTTCTGGCGGTGCACCGTGCCGTCGTAGTCGCGGCCCAGCAGCGACATCAGCACGACCAGGATGCCGCCGCAGACGATGCAGGAGTCGGCGATGTTGAACACCGGCCACACCGCGCCGCCCGGCGCGAACACCGACAGGAAGTCCACCACGTGCCCCTGCAGCGGTCCGGGGGCGCGGAAGATCCGGTCGACCAGGTTGCCGCAGGCGCCGCCGAGCACCAGGCCGAGCCCCACCGCCCAGCCCGGCGAGCGCAGCTTCGGCGCCAGCCAGATGATCACGCCGACGACCGCGATGGCGAGCAGCGCGAGCAGCCAGGTCATGCCGGTGGCCAGCGAGAACGCGGCACCGGGGTTGCGCAGCACGTCGAGGTAGAGCAGGCCGCCGAACAACTCGACCGGCTGCTTGCCCTCCAGGTTGGCGACCACGGCGACCTTGGTGAGGATGTCGATGGCCAGGGCCACCACGGCGACCCCGCCCAGCAACCCGAGCAGCTTCCCGGAGGCGCGCTTGGGCGGCTCCGCCGCCTCGGCCTGCGTCTCGGGTGCCTGTTCCGCGGGGGTCGGCTCGGTGCCCGCCTGCTCTGCTGAGGACTCCCTCGGGGAGGACTGCTCGGTGCTCACGCCAGCCATTGTCCCTGAACCCGCCCGCACGCGGTCCGGCAGGACCACTCCCCGCGATGCGCCCTTGAACACGTTGGGCTGTTTCCAGACTCGTTTTGCGTAGCAGTGCAGGTAGCGGAACCTCAGACGCCGCCTGGACTCCGGGATCCCCGACTTACGTATGTCCAATACGCGGCGCTGGGGCTGTCCTCGCCAGGCGACGTCTGAGAACCCGCGGCGGTGCAAGTTGCGGAGGTGGGCTAAGCGCCTTCGGCGCTTCAAAGACCAAGAACAAGACCCGTGAGTACATCGTGTTGCTATAGCAGCACGACGTACTCACAGGTCTTGACCAGGAGAAACGGAGCCTGGTGTCAGCCGAGGAAGTCCGGCAGCGGGCGGGGGTCGTTGACCGGTGCCCAGCGGCCGTCGACCTGCTCGTAGCGCCAGACCGGACCCACTGCCACCAGCCGCCGCAGCGCGTTCACCAGGCGGTCGATGTGCTCCGCCGTCGTGCCCAGCCCGACGCTGACGCGCACCGCGCGGTCGGCGTCCGAGCCCGCCCGCGAGAGCAGCCGCCGCGTGGCCACGTGCGCGCAGAACAAGCCGTCGCGGACGCCGATCCCGTGCTCCGCGGAAAGCGCCGCGGCCAGCAGGCCGGGGTCCTGACCGTCGATGGTGAAGCTCACCACGCCCACACGGTCGTGATCGGCGTCGAACAACCGCAGCTCGCGCAGCCCGGGCACGCCGCGCAGCCCGGCCCGCAGCCGGCGCAGCAGCGTCTCCTCGTGCTCGACGACGTCCGGCCAGTTGGCCGCGAGGGTCTCGCAGGCCTTGGCCAGCGCGTGCACGCCGACGGTGTTCGGCGAACCGGCCTCGTGCCGCTCCGGCCCGGTCGTCCAGCTGACCGACCGTTCCTGCACCAGCCGGGTCGCGCCGCCGCCCGCCAGGTACGGCTCGGCGGCGTTGAGCCAGTCCGCGCGGCCGATCAGCGCGCCCGCGCCGAACGGCGCGTAGAGCTTGTGCCCGGAGATCGCGACGTAGTCGACGTCGAGCTCGCCGATCCGCACCGGCCGGTGCGGCGCGAGCTGCGCGGCGTCCAGCACGGTGCGCGCCCCGCGCCGCCGCGCTGCCTTCGCCAGCTCGGCGACCGGCCACACCTCGCCGGTGACGTTGGAGGCGCCCGTGATCACCGCCAGCCGCGGCCCCTCCGGGCATTCGGCCAGCGCGGCGTCGAGCGCGGCGACCGCGTCCGCCGGGGTTTCCGGCGCGGGCAGGCGGCGCACCCGCGGACCCGACCAGGGCAGCAGCGCGGCGTGGTGCTCGGTGTCGAAGACGACGACGGAGGTGCCGCGCGGCAGCGCCCGCCCCAGCAGGTTGAGGGCGTCGGTGGTGTTGCGCGTGAAGATCACCGAGTCGGTTCGCCGGGCGCCGACGAAGGTCCGGAGCTTGTCCCGGGCACCCTCGTAGACCCGGGTGCACACCTGGGAGGCGAACCCGGCGCCGCGGTGCACGCTCGCGTACCAGGGCAGCAGCTCGTCCACCGCCGACTGCACCGGCTCCAGACAAGGCGCGCTCGCCCCGTGGTCGAGGTTCGCGTATCCGATGTGCTCGCCGGTGACCAGCGGGACCTGCAGCGAGCGGCCGACGACAGCGGGGATCCGGTAGTCCACATCGGACTGCTTCGGGATGTCGATGACGGCAGAAGACATGACGGCCTCCTCGGGGGCCTCATCGGACCCGCCCAGGAGGGGTCCGCGCTTGCCGGATCGCCCTGCACGACCGGCCAGGTCCTCACCCGGGGCACCCCACCGCGGTTGGAGGGTTGCCGGCCAGCAAGCCGGGGCTTGACGCTGGCACTCATGACCTTCGACTACGGACCTTAGAAAACCGCCGCGGCACCGGACAACAGCAATCCCGGATCGTGGGAGCGGCCTTGGTCACACCGACCCCGGAAGCGCGAAGGGCGCTTCCCGTCGGGAAATCCGGCGGGAAGCGCCCTCGACCTCGCGGGATCAGGCCTTGGCGACGCCGATCTTGATCTCGGTGCCGTCACCGACGGTGCCGGTGAAGCCGTCCGCCACGTCGCTGGACTCGACCGCGTTCGCCAGCGTTTCGGCGGCGATGAACTCGCGGTGCTCGGCGACGGCCGACAGGACCTCGGCCGGGGCCGAGATCGCCACCGCGATCCGGTCGGAGACCTGGAAGTCCGCCTCCTTGCGGGCCTGCTGGACGACGCGGACCACGTCGCGGGCCAGGCCCTCCGCCGCCAGCCCCGGGGTCACCTCGGTGTCCAGCACCACCAGGCCCTTGCCGCCGGGCAGCGCCGAGGCCGCGCCGGGGTCGGTGGAGACCAGCCGCTCGTCGAACTCGTTCTCCTGCAGTTCGATGCCCGCCGCGACCACGGTGCCGCCGGTGCGCTGCCACTCGCCCGACTTCACCGCCTTGATCACCTTCTGCACGTCGCGGCCCAGCCGCGGACCGGCGGCCCGCGCGTTCACCGCGATCTCGAAGTGACCGTGCGCGGCGACGTCGGTGCTCAGCTCCAGGTCCTTGACGTTGACCTCG
Source organism: Saccharopolyspora sp. NPDC045941 (assembly GCF_056431445.1). Classification (NCBI taxonomy): domain Bacteria; kingdom Bacillati; phylum Actinomycetota; class Actinomycetes; order Pseudonocardiales; family Pseudonocardiaceae; genus Saccharopolyspora; species Saccharopolyspora sp. NPDC045941. The sequence continues at coordinate 65,567 of NZ_JBWKKU010000023.1, read as the reverse complement.
TCGCGGATCAGGTCCGCGAAGGGCCGCAGCGCCTCCGCGTCCGGGGTGGCGACCACGAGCTTGGCCAGCGGCAACCGCACCCGGAGGTTGTTGGACTTGCGCAGCCTCGACACCGACGAGCACACCTGGCGCACCTCGTCCATCGCGGTCACCAGCGCGGCGTCCGCGGGCAGCTCGTCGACCAGCGGCCAGTCCGCCAGGTGCACCGAGCGGCCGCCGGTCAGCCCGCGCCAGACCGCCTCCGCGGTCAGCGGCAGCATCGGCGCGACCACCCGGCTGGTCACCTCCAGCACGGTGTGCAGCGTGTTGATCGCGTCCAGGTCACCTGCCCAGAAGCGGTCGCGGGACCGGCGCACGTACCAGTTGGTCAGCACCTCCAGGAAGTCCCGCACGTCCGAGCAGGCGCCCGCGAGGTCGAACGAGTCCATTGCGGACTGCACGTCGCCGACCAGCTCGTGCGTCTTGGCCAGGATGTACCGGTCCAGCACGTGCTCGCTGTCCACCTTGGACTCACCGGAGACGCCCTCGGCGTTGGCGTACAGCGCCAGGAAGTACCAGGAGTTCCACAGCGGCAGCACCGCCTGGCGCACCGCGTCCCGGATGCCGCGCTCGGTGACCACCAGGTCGCCGCCGCGCAGGATCGGGCTGGCCATCAGGAACCAGCGCATCGCGTCGGAGCCGTCGCGGTCGAAGACCTCGTTGACGTCCGGGTAGTTGCGCTTGGACTTCGACATCTTCAGGCCGTCGTCGCCCAGCACGATGCCGTGCGCCAGCACGTTGGTGAACGCCGGCCGGTCGAACAGCGCCGTCGCCAGCACGTGCAGCAGGTAGAACCAGCCGCGGGTCTGGCCGTTGTACTCGACGATGAAGTCGCCCGGGTAGTGGTGCTCGAACCACTCCGAGTTCTCGAACGGGTAGTGCACCTGGGCGAACGGCATCGAGCCGGATTCGAACCAGCAGTCCAGCACCTCCGGCACCCGGCGCATCGTCGACTTCCCGGTCGGGTCGTCCGGGTTCGGCCGGGTCAGGTCGTCGATCTCCGGGCGGTGCAGGTTCGCCGGCCGCACCCCGAAGTCGCGCTCCAGCTCGTCCAGCGAGCCGTAGACGTCGGTGCGCGGGTAGGCCGGGTCGTCGGAGACCCACACCGGGATCGGCGAACCCCAGTACCGGTTCCGGGAGATGTTCCAGTCGCGGGCGTTCTCCAGCCACTTGCCGAACTGGCCGTCCCGGATGTGCCCCGGCACCCAGTTGATCTGCCGGTTCAGCTCGACCATCCGGTCCTTGAACTGGCTGACCGCCACGAACCAGGACGACACCGGACGCTGGATGAGCGGGTTGTCGCAGCGCCAGCAGTGCGGGTACGGGTGGTCGTAGGTCTCGTGCCGCAGCAGGAGCCCGGCGTCCTTGAGATCGCGGATGATCTGCTTGTTGGCGTCGAAGATGTGCTGGCCCTCGTACGGCGGAGCCTCGGCGGTGAACTTGCCGTGGGCGTCGACCGGGACCGCCAGCTCGACATCCGCCGCATCGGTGACGGCCTTGTCGTCCTCACCGAACGGCGCGATGTGCACGATTCCGGTGCCGTCCTCGGTGGTGACGAACTCCCCGGGCAGCACCTGGTGGGCATTGCGGTTGCCGACGAAGAAGTCGAACGGCGGTGTGTAGCGGACACCGAGCAGGTCGGCCCCCTTGACCCGCTCCACCACGTGCTCGGCCACGTCCTCGCCGAGCTCCCGCGCGTACGCGCCGAGCCGCGCCTCGGCCAGCACGTAGCGCTCGGTGGCGTTGGGCGGCGCGACCAGCACGTAGTCCACGTCCGGGTGCACGGCCGCCGCGAAGTTCGACGGCATGGTCCACGGGGTCGTCGTCCAGACCAGGGCCAGCGCGCCGTCGAAGGCCTTGCCCGGCGCGTTGAGCCGCAGGCCCACGGTCACCGCCGGGTCCTGCCGCTGGCGGTAGACGTCGTCCATCTTGGTCTCGGTGTTGGACAGCGGCGTCTCGCACCGCCAGCAGTACCAGAGCACCCGGAAGCCCTCGTAGACCAGACCCTTGTCCCACAGGGTCTTGAAGGCCCACATGACGCTTTCCATGTAGTCCAGGTCGAGCGTCTTGTAGTCGTTGTCGAAGTCCACCCACCGGGCCTGCCGGGTGACGTAGTCCTCCCACTCGGCGGTGTAGCGCAGCACCGAGGCCCGGCACGCGTCGTTGAACGCGGCGACGCCCATCTGCTCGATCTCGGACTTCGACGTGATGCCGAGCTGCTTCTCCGCTTCCACCTCGGCGGGCAGCCCGTGGCAGTCCCAGCCGAACCGGCGCTCCACCCGGCGGCCGCGCATGGTCTGGTAGCGCGGCACCACGTCCTTGACGTAGCCGGTCAGCAGGTGCCCGTAGTGCGGCAGCCCGTTGGCGAACGGCGGCCCGTCGTAGAAGACGAACTCGTTGGCGCCGTTGGCGCCGGCCTCGCGGGCCTGCACCGAGGCCTGGAAGGTCTTGTCGTCGGCCCAGAAATCCAGCACCTGGCGCTCGATCTCGGGGAACACGGGCTGGGCTGCCACGCCGCGCTCACCGGCGTCGCCGAACTGAACCTTGGGATAAGCCATCGCGGTTGTGCTCCTCGCGGTGTGTCGTTTCCGCCGCACGGTCACCGAAACTCCGGTGCCCACGCGGGGACGACACCTCGCGCGCATGCCCGCACGAGATCCGCGGTACCACCCCGCTTGCCGCCGGACGACGCCGACGACCACTCGTTGCCAGCTGTGACGGGCTGGACCCGTCCGGTTCTACTGAGGCGCCCAGGCCGGGCACCCGTTCTTCCGGAGGCTCCCCGGTGATGGCCGGATCATTGCCTGGTCAGTCCAGGGTACCGGGCGCCCGCCAGCGGTTTTCACCGGTGCGCGGTTTCACTCGAAACCGTCCCCGGGGGCTCGGGAAGGACCGAGGTTTCAATTGAAACTGCTACGCGCGGCGGACCTCGGCGGCCAGCGTCGCGTTCGGCGCGCAGCGGCCGCACGGCGTGAAGCCGAGCTCCCTGGCCTCGCGCAGCGGCAGCGCGATCGTCTTCCGATCACCGATCCACTCGCAGGTGCGCACGTGGTAGCGCGGCCGTTCATCGAGCACCAGCACCTCGGCGCCCGGATCCGCCGCTTCCGCGGCGTTGCTGCGCTCCTCGCCCGGCTCCTTGCCGTCTACCGGCTCGGGCTCCGCCGCCGGCCGCTCGCGCGGCCCGGCCCGGCGCCGCCGCCGATCGGCGACCAGCAGCGCCACGCCGACGACGCTGATCAGCACCGACAGCCACGCCAGATCCGGTTCGCCCGCGGCGACCGCCCCGGCCAGAACACCGCCGGCCACCAGGACCAGCAGCAGCACGACCAACAGCACGCGACCTCACGCCCCTCGCCGAACGCCCCCGATGCACGTCAGCGGCGACGGGCGGTTCAGCCCGTCGCCGCCGATGCGGACGAACTCGCTCAGCCTGCTTCGGCTGCGCGCGCCCCGAAGCTGTAGCTGGCCTGCTGACCGGACGACCGGCTGCCGCTGCTGTCGGCGGGCGCGGCCGAGCCCCGGTCCTGCAGTTCGCGCAGCTGCGACTCCAGGTAGGTCTGCAGTCGAGTGCGGTACTCGCGCTCGAACGTGCGCAGGGTCTCGATCTTCTTCTCGAGGGCGTTCTTCTCCGACGTGATGTTGCCCATCACCTCGGCGTGCTTGCGCTGCGCGTCGCGCTCCAGGCTCGCCGCCTTGTCGCGGGCTTGCCGCTCCAGCGTCTCGGCCCGCGTGCGGGCGTCGTTGAGCATCGTCTCGGCACGGGTCCGGGACTCGTTGACCATGCTGTCGGACTTCGAGCGCGCTTCGGACAGCAGCTGCTCGGACTTCGTCCGCGCCTCGGACAACATGCCGTCGGCCTCGGCCTTGGCCTCACCGGTCAGCCGGTCGGCCATCTCCTGTGCGAGGCCCAGCACCTTGGCGGCCTGCACGTGGTGGTCACCTCCCGGGGACGTCTGCTCGGTGGCGGTCGGCGCCGGGACCGGGGTAAGCCGGCGCGGTTCCTCCGGTGGGGCGGCCGGGGTCGAGGGAACCGACGCGGCCTGGCTGCGCGCGTCGTCCAAGTCGACCTGCGCGGTCTGCAGCTGGGACTCCAGCTGCTCCACCTGGCTGCGCAGGTCGTTGTTCTCCTCCACCAGCCGGGCAAGCTCGGCTTCAACCAGGTCGAGGAATGCGTCTACCTCGTCCTCGTTGTAGCCCCGCTTACCGATCGGAGGTTTGCTGAACGCGACGTTATGCACGTCGGCGGGGGTCAAGCCCACAAGATCACCTCACGCACTCCTCGGCTGCGGGTAGCCCGGGTTCCCCGTCACCCGGGCTGCACCAGTCGCATCAGTATGAACACGACCAGCAGCAGCACCATAATCGATAGGTCCAGTCCGACGCCGCCGATCCGGACCGTCGGAATCACCCGACGCACCAACTTTACGGGTGGGTCGGTCACTGTGTAGATGCTCTCCAACGCGATTGCAACCCCTCCGACGGGCCGCCAATCGCGAGCGAACACTCGAACGAGTTCGATCACGATACGGGCCGTGAGCAGCAGCCAGAAGAAGAACAGAACGTAAAACAGGACGATCTGCACCGGGTTCACGCTTCAACTGTGCCACCACTCACCCGTAGTTGAAAAAGGCACCCTCGGCCAGCCGCCGCTTGTCCTCCGCCGCGACGTCCACGTTGGGCGGTGAGAGCAAGAACACGCGGTTCGTGACCTTCTCGATCGAGCCCCGCAGCGCGAACGCCAGACCTGCGGCGAAGTCGACCAGGCGCTTGGCGTCGGCCTCCTCCATCTCGGTCAGGTTCATGATCACCGGCGTGCCGTCGCGGTACTGCTCGCCGATCGTGCGGGCCTCGCTGTAGCTGCGCGGGTGCAGCGTTGTGATCTTGCTCAAGTTGAACTGGGTGCCCGTGTCGGTGACCGCCCGCAGCCGGGAGACGGACTCCCGCGGCGGGTCGACCGGTGTCACGCTGCGCACCGGCGCGTCCGGTGTCCACTGCCGCCGGGGTCGCGCCGCAGGCTCGCGGTACTCCTCGACGAAGCTGTCCGCTTCCGCCTCGGCCTCTGCCTGGTAGCCGCCGCGGGTGCCGACCCGGCGACGCGCGCCGACCCGGTCCGACGGGCCGTCATAGGCATCGCGATCGGCGTCGGAGTACCGATCGCGATAGCCGGGCTCGTCGTCGTAGTCGTCCACCTCGTCGGCCGGGACCATGCCGAAGTAGGCCTTCAACTTGTGCAAAGCGCTCATCGGCATGCCCTTCCTCTGCGACTCCTTAGCACCGAGCACGAGGCGGCCGGCCTTCGACCCCCCTGTTCACGGCTATGGCGAGGTTAACCGCCGCCCACCGAGCAGCGCGGTTCCGACACGCACCCGGGTCGAGCCGTGGGCAACGGCACTTTCCAGGTCGCCGGACATCCCCGCCGACACTTCGCCAGCTTCGGGGTGATCACGGCGCAAGCGCTCGGAGATCTTGGAAAGTGTGGCAAAAGCCACATCGGGTTGGCCACCCAACGGGGCGACGGCCATCACGCCGCGCAGCCTAAGACCACTCGTACGCGTGATCATATCGGCCAGCGCCGACACGTCATCCGGACGGCAGCCGCCGCGCCCGGTCGCCTCGTCCAGACCCACCTGCACGAGGACGTCCAGCGGACGCTCCCGCTCCCCCGCGTCCAGGGCGTTCGCGGCGGCCCGGCCCAGCGCCTCGACGAGCCGCTCGCTGTCCACCGACTCGACCACGTCGGCCCAGCGGACCACGGCCCGGGCCTTGTTCCGCTGCAGCTGCCCGACCATGTGCCAGCGCGCCTCCGCCGCCGGCCGCAGCTCGGCGAACTCGGCGACCTTGCCGCGCGCCTCCTGCTCCCGGTTCTCGGCGAAATCGGTCAGCCCGAGATCGGCCAGCAGTGCCACGTCCGATGCCGGGAAGGTCTTCGTCACCGCGAGCAGCTCGACCTCGTCGGGCTCGCGCCCCGCGGCCCGGCAGGCGCGGTCGACCCGGTCGCGGACCTCCCGAAGCGACTCCGCCAGCTCGGCCCGCCGCAGCTCCTCGCTCACTCGGTCTCCTCCGGCTCGGCCCAGATCACCGCGGCGAACCGGCCGGTGCGGCCGTTGTCGCGGCGATGGCTGTAGAGCTCCGGGGATTCCATGGTGCAGCGTGGATCGACGCCGATCTTGGCGATCCCGGCCGCGGCCAGCTGCTCCCAGAGCCCCGCGCGCAGGTCGAGCCCGGCGGTGCCCTTGCGGGTCTTGCACGCGCTCCCCGGCAGGTGCTTCTCGACGTCGGCCTGCATCTCGGAGGGCACCTCGTAGCACTCACCGCAGGCCGCCGGGCCGAGCAGCGCCTCGATCCGGTCCAGTCGCGCGCCCGCCTCCTGCATCGCCTTCAGAGCCGCGACGAGCACTCCCACGCGCGCGCCGACCCGGCCGGCGTGCACCGCCGAGACCACGCCGGTCTCCGGGTCGCCGAGCAGCACCGGCACGCAGTCCGCGGTGAGGGCGATCAGCGCCAGCTTCGGCTCGGCGGTCACCAGCGCATCGGTCGCCTCCACCGGCGCCGGCTGCGGCCCGTCGACGATGGTCGCGGTGCGCCCGTGGATCTGCTCCATCCACACCAGACGCTCTTCGGGCAGGCCGATGCCGTCGGCCAGCTTGCGCTGGTTCGCCGCCAGGGCCGCGGGATCGTCACCGACCCGGCCGCCCAGGTTGAAGGAGTCGAAGGGCGGCCGGGAACTCCCGCCCTCCCGCGTGGTGATCACGCGCCGAATCCGCACTGCTGCTCAGCCTCCCGAACACAAGTCGACACCGGAAACGCGGTGTTTCCGGTGTCGATTCTCGCTCATGCGCCGCGCGGTGCGGGCACCGCGCTTCAGCGACGCATGAAGGGCGGTATGTCGACGTCGTCGTCGGTGTCGTCGTTAACCGGGATGCCGCGGTTGGACAGCGCACCGGGGCGGCCCGTGGCGGAGGTACCGCTGTGCGTCGGGTAGCCGCCGGTGGCGCGGGGGGGCACCGAGACGTTCTGCTGCCCGGTCGAGGAGCCGTCGCTGCCGAACAGCCCGGACCGCTGGCCGAGGTTCGGCCGCTGCGGCGGTTCCGGCGCGGGCTCCGGCTGCGCCGGAACCGGCTGGGCCGCCGGCTGTTCCGCCTGTGGAGCGGGCTGCGGCGGGGTGGGCTGCACCGGCGGCGCGGGCTGCGGCGCCGGGGTCGACTGCTGCGGCGGCTGCGGCGGCTGCGGCGCAGGCTGCTGCGGCGGCGCGGGCTCGCTCGCCACCGGCTGCGGTGCGGGCTTCTCCGGGACCGGAGCGGGCTCGGGCTCCTCGGTGCGCGCGCCGACCTTCGTCGGTTCGAGCTTCTTGTGGGTGGGCGTGCCGGAGTCGAACCCGGCCGCGATCACGGTCACCCGCACCTCGTCGCCGAGCGAGTCGTCGATGACCGTACCGAAGATGATGTTGGCCTCGGGGTGCGCGGATTCCTGCACCAACGACGCCGACTCGTTGATCTCGAACAGCCCGAGGTCGGAACCGCCCGCTATCGCCAGCAGCACTCCGTGCGCGCCCTCCATGGACGCCTCCAGCAGCGGCGAGTTGATCGCCTTCTGCGCGGCCTGCACCGCCCGTCCCTCGCCGCGCGCCGAGCCGATGCCCATCAGCGCGCTGCCCGCGCCGGACATGACGCTCTTGACGTCGGCGAAGTCGAGGTTGATCAGACCCGGGGTGGTGATCAGGTCGGTGATGCCCTGGACACCGGAGAGCAGCACCTCGTCCGCGGACCGGAAGGCGTCCATCAGGCTCACCCCGATGTCGCCGAGCTGCAGCAGCCGGTCGTTCGGGATGACGATGAGCGTGTCGCAGCAGTCGCGCAGCTCCTTGATGCCCTGTTCGGCCTGGGCCGCGCGGCGCTTGCCCTCGAAGGAGAACGGCCGGGTGACCACGCCGATGGTCAGCGCGCCGAGCTTGCGCGCGATCGACGCCACGACGGGCGCGCCGCCGGTGCCGGTGCCGCCGCCCTCGCCGGCGGTCACGAACACCATGTCGGCGCCCTTGAGGACCTCTTCGATCTCTTCCTTGTGATCTTCGGCGGCCTTGTGGCCGACCTCCGGAGCCGCACCGGCTCCGAGGCCGCGGGTCAGCTCGCGGCCGATGTCGAGCTTCACGTCGGCATCCGACATCAGCAGGGCCTGCGCGTCGGTGTTCACCGCGATGAACTCGACACCTTTGAGCCCGACCTCGATCATGCGGTTCACGGCGTTGACGCCGCCGCCGCCGATGCCGACGACCTTGATCACCGCGAGATAGTTGTGCGGGGGCGTCATCGGATCCGCCTTCCTGATCGTGGCTCTGTGCTCTTTGCGTCGACCGCCGGGGCGGCCGCGGTACCGGTCGTCGCCGACGCGGGTTCCCCCGGTCGCTGTCGGTGCGTGATGCGAGCTTCGGCCGTTCCCGTGCCCGGTCCGGACGGTAGGCATGCAACCGCCCCCGCGTCCAGCAGCCACGCCGGGAGTTTCAGCAGGTGTGTTGTGCCGCGCACCTCGTCGCTTCCGTCCCGACCGCTTTCACCGCCGCCCGGCGGGTCCGTCCGCCGCAGCGAGCCCAGTCTTGTTCCTCCCCTTGGTGGCGATCACGTCGCGGACGTGATCACCACCAATACCGTACCCCGAGTACCGCTCACCCGGTCGAGGCAGGCAGAAGAGCCGGTGCATGAACTCCTTTCGCGTGCGGAGCTGCGACGAGTGGCCCGGAACCCGCCGGGGAATCCTGACCGCAGGTGTCCGGATTCGCTGGCAGGTTCGCTTCCGAACCGTTCGGGAAGAGGAGGAATCGCAGACATGAGTGGACAACTGCACGGCAAGGTCGCGCTGGTGGCCGGGGCGACCCGCGGTGCGGGCCGCGGCATCGCGGTGGAGCTGGGGGCGGCCGGCGCGACGGTCTACGGAACCGGACGCAGCACCCGGGCGCAGCGCTCGGACTACGACCGGCCGGAGACCATTGAGGACACTGCCGAGCTGGTGACTCGGGCCGGCGGCACCGGCATCGCGGTCCAGGTCGACCACACCGACCCGGACCAGGTCCGCGAGCTGGTCGGGCGGATCGAGGCGGAGCAGGGCCGGCTGGACATCCTGATCAACGACCTCGGCGGCGAGAACCTGATGCACTGGCACAAGCCGATCTGGGAGCAGGACCTGGCGAAGGGCCTGCAGCGGCTGCGGGTCGGCATCGAGGCGCACATGATCACCAGCCACTTCGCGCTGGCGCTGCTGAGCAAGCGCCCGGGCGGGCTGGTCGTGGAGCTCACCGACGGCACCGCGGAGGTCCACGAGCAGTACTACCGCAGCGAGGGCGGCGCGTTCTTCGACATCGTCAAGGTCGCCGCGCACCGCCTCGCCCGGGCGCAGGGCGAGGAGCTGGAGAAGCACGGCGGCACGGCGGTTTCGCTGACGCCGGGCTGGCTGCGGTCGGAGATGATGCTCGAACTCTTCGGCGTGACCGAGGAGAACTGGCGGGAGTCCACGACGGCGCCGGAGGGTTTCGGCATCTCCGAATCGCCGCAGTTCGTCGGCCGCGCGGTGGTCGCGCTGGCGACGGACCCGGAGGTGGCCCGCTGGAACAAGGAGTCGCTGTCCAGCGGGCATCTCGCGAAGGTCTACGGCTTCACGGACGCGGACGGCTCCCAGCCGGACGCCTGGCGCTACGTCCTCGAAGTCGAATGGCCCGGCAACCCGGGCAGCCCGGCCGACTACCGCTGACCGCCGGGCGTCAGCCGAGGTCGTAGAGGGTGGCGAAGCGGGTGGCCGCTTCGGCCAGACGGGTGCGGAGGTCCGGTGGGGTCAGGACCTCCGCCTCCGGGCCCAGCGCAAGGATCTGGTCGTAGGCCACTTCCAGGGATTCCACCGGGAACGTGGTGGTCACCCAGCCCCGCGCGTCGGGTTCGCCCGCGGCCGTCTCGGCTTCGCGGGCCGCGGCGCCGTCGGTCGTCGCGTGCAGTTTCCGCAGGCCCGCCGGGCTGATCCGGATCTCGACGCGTTCGGTCAGCAGGGAGCGGGAGAACTCGTCGGACTTCTCCTCCCAGAAGGCCGGGAGGTCGAAGGCCCCGTCGCGGGCGAACTCGTCGTCGCCGACCTCCACCTCGCGGAAGCGGTCGACCCGGTAGGTCAGGAACCGCCGGCCGCTGCGGGCCGCCAGGTACCAGACACCCGCCTTGAGCACGAGCCCGTACGGCTCCAGCTCGCGCCGCACCTCCTCGTCGCCGCGCCGGTAGCGGGCGACGACCTTGCGGTCGCGCCACACCGCCCGGCTCAGTTCCGGCAGCACCGCCGGGGTTTCGGCCTCGCGGAACCAGCGGGGCGCGTCGAGGTGGAACCGCTGCCCCACCCGCTGCGGCGCATCGCGGAACGGCGGCGCCAGCGCGGCCGACGCCTTCAGCCTCGCGGCGGCGACGGCTTCGCCGAGACCCATGTCGCTCGCCGGGCCCGGCACGCCGGCGAGGAACAGCGCCTCCGCTTCGGCCTGGTGGAGCCCGTTGAGCTTCGCCCGGTAGCCGCCGAGCAGCCGGTATCCGCCGGCCCGACCGCGCTCCGCGTACACCGGCACCCCGGCCGCCGCGAGCGCGAGCACGTCGCGGGCCACCGTCCGCTCGGAGACCTCCAGCTCGCGGGCGAGCTCCGGCCCGGTCATGACCTCCCGCACCTGCAACAAGCACAGCAACGAAACCAACCGCGACGCCCGCACTCCGGGGAAACTACGCCACCGCACCGACAGCCCGCCGGGTGCGATCCGCGCGACTCCAGATTGGCTGATCGCCGGTTTCGCGCGAAAACGGCGCCGCCAGGCGTGCCGGATGGCGGTTTCGCGCGAGAACGGCGTCCGGTCAGCGGAGGCCGGAGGTCTTGAGGGAGGCGACCAGCCACCGCTGGCCGAGGAGGAAGACCAGGATCGTCGGCAGTGCCGCGAGCATCGCCGCCGCCAGCACGTAGTGCTGCTTCGAGGCGTACTGGCCTTGCAGGGACGCGATCCCGACCTGGACCACCCGCAGCGACTCGTCCTGCGCCACCGCCAGCGGCCACAGGAACGAGTTCCAGTTGGCCAGGAAGAACAGCACCGCCAGCGCCGCCAGCATCGGGCGGCTCAGCGGCAGGACGACGTGCCAGTAGATCCGCCAGTGGCCGCAGCCGTCGAGGTGCGCCGCCTCCTCCAGCTCCCGCGGCACCCCGAGGTAGAACTGGCGGAGCAGGAAGATGCCGAACGCGTTGAACAGTCCCGGCACGATAAGGCCCGCGTAGGTGTCGACCATGCCCAGCCCGCGGACCACGATGAACAGCGGCACCAGGATCACCGGCAACGAGATCAGCAGCGTCGCCACCACCGAGGCGAACGCGAATCCCCTGCCCCGGAAGGACAACCGGGCCAGTGCGTAGGCCGCCATCGAGTGCAGGAACAGCGCGATCACGGTGACCGAGACGGCCACGAGCGCGCTGTTCGCGAGGTAGCGCAGGAACGGCACCTCGGTCAGCACGTAGGCCACATTGGACAGTGTCAGCTCGCGGGGCCAGCCGAGGTCGTACAGCTGCGATTCCGGGCGGAAGGCGCTGAGCAGCAACCAGAGCAGCGGTGCGACGGTCACCAGCGCGACCAGGTAGGCGAGCACCGCCCTGCCGGATGTCCTACGCATCGAAACGCCCTCCCCTCGTCAGGGCGAACATGGCGCCGGTGACCGCGCCGAGGGCGAGCACGAGCAGCGCGCAGATCGCCGCCGCGTAGCCGAACCGGCCGAACTGGAAGGCCTGCTGGTAGGCGTAGTAGACGACGGTCGTGGTGGCGTTGGCCGGGCCGCCGGAGGTGGTGACGAAGACCAGGTCGAACACCTGCATGCCGGTGACCGCGTTGATCGTCGAGGTGACCAGCACGAAGAAGCTCGTCGGGCGCAGCATCGGCCAGGTCACGTGGCGGAACCGCTGCCACGGGCCGCTGCCGTCGATGACGGCCGCGTCGTACAGCTCGCGCGGGATGTCCTGCAGGCCGCCGAGGAAGATGAGCATCTGGTAGCCCATCAGGAACCACACGCTGATCAGCACCAGGGTGATCAGCGCCAGGTCCGGGTCGCCGAGCCAGGAAACGCCGTCCAGGCCGGTCAGCCTGCTGACCGCGCCGGTCTTGTCGGCGAGCAGGAACTGCCACAGCAGGCCGATGACCACGAGGCTCACCGCGTTCGGCAGGAACAGCGCGGCGCGCACCATCCCGACGCCCGGGAAGTGGTCCTTGACCAGCAGCGCGAGCCCGAGCGCGGCGGCGAACGCCAGCGGCACGAACAGCACCGCGTAGGTGGCGGTGATGCCGAAGCTGCGCCACAGCAGGCCGTCACCGGCCATCAGCCGGAAGTTGTCCAGCCCGGCCCAGGCGACGTTGCCGAAGCCGTCGACGTCGAACAGGCCCACCACCAGCGCCAGCACCGTGGGGATCGCGACGAACAGCAGCAGCCCGATCCCGTCCGGGGCGAGGAAGGCGAACGCCGCGGCGGCGTCGGATCTGCGGTCTCCGCTTCGTCGGGTGCTCAATGGATCGGCGCTCCGTCGTAGGTGGACAGGAACGTGTCGATCTGCTCGGCGGCGGCGCCGGCGGCCTCGACCGGATCGGCGCCGTCGAGGTGGCAGGCCTGCAAGGCGTCGGAGGCCGCCCGGTAGACCTCCGGCGGATACCTCGGCTCGGGACGGGCCTCGGCCATCACCTGCTCGGCGAACACCTTCATCGGGCCGTGCTCGAACGCGCCGTGCTCCTCGGCGGCGCGCTGCACCGAGTAGCGGGGCGGCAGGTTCGTCTTGGCGACGGTGTTCCACAGCCGCATCCGCTCGATGCACGCCGGATCGGCGGAACCCAGCGCCCACACCACGAACTCGGCGGCGGCCTCCGGGTTGGCGCCCTTGGCGTTGGCGACCAGCGCCCAGCTGCCCAGCGACGTGGTGTAGGTGCCGCCGGGCGGGGCGGGCATGGGCGCGACGCCGTAGCGGAAATCTGGTGCCTGCTCGGCGATTTCGGCGATGCCCCAGATCCCGAGCTGCTGCATCGCGCAGTACCCGTCGGCGATGTTGGAGATCGTGTCGTTGGCGCCCGCGCCCCGCACCCGGCGCGGCGCGACCCCGGCCCGCACGGTGTCCTGCCAGAACCGCAGGGCGGCGTGCACGCCCGGCCCGTCGAAGGCGGAACGGCTCTGGTCTGGCGCGAACACCTCGCCGCCGGCCATCCACATCGTCTGGTACCAGGTGAAGTTCTGGTAGTAGCCGGGATTCGTCTCGAACAGCATCCCGAAGCGGTCGGGCGTGGTCAGCCGCTCCGCCACCGCGATCAGGTCGTCCCAGGTGCGCGGCAGGTCGCCCTCGGAAAGCCCGGCCTGCTCGAAGGCCTCCTCGCCGTAGTAGAGCGCGAGCGGCTCGATCTCCATCGGCAGGCCGTAGACGCGGTCGTCGACCAGCCGGGTCTGCAGGACCTGCGGCAGGAAGTCGGCCCGCACCGCGGGATCCAGGTGCGGGGTGAGGTCGGCGAGCACGCCGCCGTTGTAGTAGCGCAGGAAATCGCCGGGGCTGAGCATGAAGACGTCCGGCCCGGCGCCCGCGCTGAACGAGGTCTGCAGCGTCGGCCCGGAGGTGTAGTCCTTGGTCGGCACGTAGCGCAGCCGGACCTTGACGTCGTGGGTGGCGTTCCACTCGGCGGCCAGCCGCACGACCCAGTCGCTGCGCGCCTTCGGTTCGCCGCCGGGCCCCAGGAAGTTCCAGAAGGTGATCTCGCGGGGATTCCGCGCCGGGGCGCAGCCGACCAGCGCGGGAGCGGCGAGAGCGGCGGCGCCGACGCCGCGCAGGAATCCGCGGCGGCTCACGTTCCCCTCCGGACGCGCCACGCCGATCACCCCCGGTAAGCATCGGTGTCCAGGAAAACGATTGCTGACGCTATTGATCACTCACCGGGTGAGTCAATGCGCCATTCGTGGCGGGCCCCCGGTCGGCTCCCCCACCACCCGAGCGACCAAGGCTCCGGTGGACCGCAATTTCCATGGAAATCGAACCTCTGATTTCCATTGAAATTGCGGGAACCCCAGCACGACGGGTGACGTTCTCGCGCGAAAACGGCGTACGGAGGCGTGGCGAACGCCGTTTTCTCGCGAAAACGGCGTGCGGAGCGACCGGACGGCCCCTGCGGCGGCCCGGAGCGGTCGCGGTCAGGTCAGTTCGTCGGCCCATCTCCGGGACCACTCGACCATCGGTCCCATCGCTTCGACCAGTTCTTCGCCGAGCCCGGTGAGGCGGTAGCCGCCTTCGACCAGCCTGGCCTGGGTGAGCTCGTTCAGCCTGGTGGCGAGGACGCTGCTGGACATCCCGTCGCACCGGGCTTGCAGGCCGCGGAAACCGTCCGGCCGCTGGTGGAGTTCCCACAGGATCCGCAGCGTCCACCGCCGGCCAAGCAGGTCCAGCGCCGCCATGACCGGGCGCCCCGACTCCGAACCTCGGACCGGCCGGCCGGGCAGCGGGTCCGCTCCCGAATCCTTGCGCTTCGACAATCGAACCACCTACGCTTCGTTTTCCGAAGCACGAGGCTACCACCGGAGGCCGCCGTGAGCCGCATCCCCGCGCCCGCCGAAAACCCTGCGGAACTGGCCAAATGGCACCCGCCGGACTTCCCGCACGAGCCCCTGCTGCTGTTCCGGGTGCTCCAGGTCAACCCGGAGCTCGCCTCCCGGATGCGGGTCCTGGGAAGCGGGCTGCTCGCCCACGGGCGGCTCCCGGAGCGCGACCGGGAGATCGTCATCGACCGGATCACCGCGCGGAACGGCGCCCGCTACGAATGGGGCGTGCACGCCGCGCACTACGGCCCGCAGGTGGGGCTGAGCGCCGAGCAGCTCGCGGACACCACCGAGCCGCGACCGAGCGCCGAGGCCTGGAGCGAAGCGGATCTCGCGCTGCTCGCGGCCATCGACCAACTCGACGCGACCGCGAGCCTGGACGACGCGATGTGGGCGCGGCTGCGCGACCGGTACAGCGACCCGCAGCTGGTGGAGCTGATCGTCCTGACCGGCTGGTACCGGACGATCGGCTACCTGTGCAACGCCCTCGACCTGGAACCCGAATCCTGGGCGGCGCCTTGGCCCGCCGGCTGATCCGCAGGCCCTACCGCGGTCGCGGGACGAAGCGGGGCGGGCCGCCTTCGAGGGCCCGGCGGGTCGCGTCGTCGTCGAGCAGGAAGTCCGGGCGCTGCGGGTCTTCGTCGTAGTAGCGGTGGAAGACCGGGGTCTGCGAGCCCGACATCGGCGGCACGATCCAGGACCAGTCCACCGGGCACTTGCGGCCCGCCGCCTCCTCCTTGGCCAGGTGCGTCAGGAAGCGCTTCGACTCGGTGTGGTGGTCGGTGATGGTCACCCCGGCCTGCTGGTAGGAATGCAGCACCGCGCGGTTGAGCTCCACCAGCGCGCGATCCCGCCACAGCGTGTCCTCGCGCGAGGTGTCCAGCCCGAGCTTCTCGGCCACCACCGGGACGAGGTCGTAGCGGTCGGTGTCGCCGAAGTTCCGGGCGCCGATCTCGGTCCCCATGTACCAGCCGTTGAACGGCGCCGCCGGGTACGACACCCCGCCGATGCGCAGCCGCATGTTGCTGATCACCGGGACGGCGTGCCAGCGCAGCCCGAGCTCGGCGAACCAGGGCAGCTCGGGGTGGCTCAGCGGGACCTCCTTGACGAGCTCCGCGGGCAGGGCGAACATGTGCGGCCCCTCCTCGGCGGTCTCCGCCACCAGCGGCAGCACGTCGAACGCGGAGCGCTGGGCCGGCGGGCGCCAGCCGAAGCCGATCAGTGCATCGGTGAAGCGCGCGTACCGAGGATCGCCCAGCACCGAGCCGTCCTGGCGCCGGTAACCGGCGTAGCGGATCAGCTGCTCGTTCCAGATCCGCGGCGCCGGGCGCTGCGGGATCTCCGGCGGGAACACGCTGATCACCGGGCGGATCTTGCCGTTGTTGGTGGCCATCCGCAGGTGTTGCACGCAGTGCGCCGCGACGGCGGACACGTCGTGCACGTCGCGCAGGTCCCGCACCTTCAGGCTCCGCCAGTACAGCCGGCCGATGCAGCGGGCGTTGTTGCGCCACGCCACTTGCGCGCCGAAGGTCAGCTCCTGCGGGGTGTGCCGGTAGCTGCCGACGGTCTCGACCTCGTACCGCATCCGGTCCAGCCGCTGCTGCAGCGACCCGCAATCCCGGTTCTCGGCGTGGAAGAGCCGCAGGAACTCCTCGGCCTCGGCGATGTCCACCGGCGGCGCGGGGCGGGACGGTGCCGCACGAACCGAGTGCAGCCGCCTGGTCCGCTGAGCCTGTCCCGAGAAGACCGACTCCGGTGCGTCGCCACTAACCCTGAACACGGATCACACGTTAGCGTGACGAAGACGATCTTGAGCAGCGTCCCGCACACCCTGCGCGATCAGGCCCCGCGCAGCGACTGCGCCACGGCGGCGAATCCGTAGTCGAGCATCTCAGCCTCGTACTCGCGGACCGCGTCGAGCAGGGATCCGCGCCGCTCGACGATGCGGCGGCAGAGCAGGGCCGCATCGCGCATCGCGACGGCCGCGCTGTTCCCGGTCGGGACCATGGTGTGGATGGCGTCGCCCATCACCGTGACCGGGAGGGTCCGCCAGGGTGGCACCGGTTCCGCGGTCCGGACCGTCGTCGAGTGCACGCTCTGCGGATCGCCGAGCCGGACGAGCTCGCCGAGCGCGGCGGGCCAGTCCGCGATCAGCTCGGCCGCCGCCTCCTGCAGCCCGCGCCCGCCCGCGGCGGACTCCGCGACCGACCGGAGCGAGCCGGGGACACCGACGACCCACATCAGGTAGTCCTCGACGCCCGTACCGGTGCGGGATTCGAAGGCGGCCAACGGCATGTACCGGCCGTCCGGCCCGTTCACGATGGAGAACCCGTCCAGCGCGGCGGCAGGCGCCAGCTCCCGCACCCGCGGGGTCAACGGCGTCTTCCCGTAGATCAGGAACTGGCCGGTCTCGACGACCTCGGCATCGGGCAGCAGCTGGGCCCGGATCCGCGAGTGCGTTCCGTCCGCGGCCACCAGCAGGTCCGCGTCGGCGACCTCGCCGCCGGCGAAGAACACCCGCACCCGCCCGTCGTCGAGCAGCTCGTAGCGCTCGAACGGCGAGCCGTGGCGCACGTCCAGGCCGGTCAGGAGGATCCGGCGGAGGGTGACCCGGTCGACCACCAGGTGCTGCCCCGCGGAGTCGTCGGAGTCCGGCGGAACCTCCAGGTGGTGGACGACCTGCAGCTGCGGATCGAGGAAGGACACCCCCGACCCGAGCACGCCCGAAGTCGCCACCGCCCGCTCGTAGAGCTCGGGCGGCAGGCAGGCGCGCAAGGCGAGATCGCCCTCCTGCCCGACGTGGATGCGGTAGCCCTGACTGCGCTGGTCGACGGCGGCTTCCCGCTCGTAGACCGCGACGCGCAAGCCGGCTCGGACCAGACCCTGGGCGAGCAGGGGCCCCGCGAGGCCCGCTCCTACAACGGTGATGTCCACCGAACAGAGATTATCTGAATTCAGATGATCTGTCATCGGGCATAATCGTGCACGTGGACAAGCCCGGCGAACATCTCGAGCTGCTGATCGGCGGCGACCTGTACCTGGCCCACCGCTACGCCCGCGCCGCGACCAACCGCGCGCTGCGCGCGCACCGGCTCGACCTGCGCCACTTCGCCGTGCTCGGCCACCTCGCCGAGGCGGGCCCGACCCCGCAGAGCGCACTGGTGGGCCACCTGCAGATGGACAAGTCCTCGATGGTCTACGTGCTCGACGAGCTGGAGCGGCAGGACCTGGTCAACCGCCGCAAGGACGAGCACGACCGCCGCCGGTACGCCGTCCACCTCACCGTCGAAGGCCGCGCCCGCCTCGCCGAAGTCACCCGGATAGCGGCGCAGACGATGAGCGAACTGCTGGCGCCCCTGTCCGAATCCGACCAGCACCGCCTGCACACCCTGCTGACCCGCTTCATCGACCACGCAGCCAACGAAACCTGAACTCCGCTCAGGCCACCGTCGGGTCGTCACGCCGCAGACGCAGCCCGGGCGGGCCAGCAGCGGCAGGAGGATCTCCGCCTCAGCAGCGCGTCAGGCCACCGTCGGCAGGGCCGGGGTCGTCACGTCGTAGACGTTGCCCGGGCGGGTCAGCAGCGGCGGGAGGATCGCCGCCTTCCTCGGGGTTTCCTCCAGCGTTCCCCAGTGGACCTCGCGGTCGCCCTTGAGCGTCAGGCGGATGTCGTTCGGGTTCTCCGCGATCACCGCCGTCACGTCCGCGCGCACCGGCTGCGAGAGGGCCATCAGCACCGTCATCGCCGCGCGGGTCGCCGCGTCGTTCTGGGACGCCTCGCGCACCCGGAGCTCCGGCAGGCCGGCCGGGCGGTCCGGGACCGCCTCGAAGGGCACACCGCCGGCGTCGACGAGCTGAATCCCGTTGCGGGCCACCAGGAACGCCACCGGCACCCGCTCCGTCACCTGGACCTGCACCGTCGACGGCCAGCTCAGCGACACCTGGACCGCGGCGATCTTCGGCACCACCTGCAGCCGCTCGTGGATCTGGTCGACGTCGACCTGCAGCATCGGCGTGCCCAGCTCGATGCCCGCCGCCTGCACCACCTGGTCCTGGCCCAGCGTCGCGTTCCCGGCGACCTGCACCGACCGGACGCCCAGCAGCGGCGTGAAGTACAGCACGAGCGCTATCGCGGTCACCGCGGCCAGCACTGCGGGGAGCGCCCAGCGCCGCCACTTCGGCGGCGCCGTCGCGCCGCCCCGCACCGGACGACCCCGGGTGCTGCGCATCCCGGGACGTTCCGTTGCACGGCGGCGCGTCGGGGTCACCCCTGGTCCTCCGCGGTGCCGCGGTCGATCTCGCGGAGGATCTCCGGGCCGAGCATCGTCACATCGCCGGCCCCCATCGTCAGCACCAGATCGCCCGGCCGGGCCCGGCCCGCGACCAGCGGCGCCGCCGCCGTGAACGACGGCTCGTAGTGCACGTTCCCCTGCGGCAGCGGCACTTCGTCGGCGATCAGCTTGCCGGTGACGCCGGGCTGCGGGTCTTCCCGCGCGCCGTAGACGTCCAGCACGACGACCTCGTCGGCCAGGCCCAGAGCCGTCGCGAACTCGCCGGCGAACGCCGCCGTGCGGGAGAACAGGTGCGGCTGGAACACCACGATCAGCCGGCCGTCGCCGACCACCGGCCGCGCCGCGCGCAGCTGCGCGTCGACCTCGGTGGGGTGGTGTGCGTAGTCGTCGTAGACGCGGACGCCGTCGGCGCGGCCCTTGAACTCGAAGCGCCGCCGGACGCCGCCGAACGCGGCGAGCCCGTCGAGCAGGCCGCCGAGCGGCGCGCCGAGCTCCAGCCCGGCCAGCAGCGCGGCGACCGCGTTGCCCGCCATGTGCTCACCCGGCACCGCCACCTGCACGTCCACGCGCTCGCCGCCGAGCTCCACGGTCGCCACCCCGGAGCCGTGTTCGGCCCGGTACTCGACCAGCCGGGCGTCGCCCTCGCCGGTCGCCGACTTCCCGTAGCGCCGCACGCGGATCCCGAGCGCCGCAGCCTTGTCGGCCAGCGCGGCCGAGCCCGCGTCGTCGGCGCAGGCGATCAGCACGCCGCCCGGCTCGATCCGCCGCACGAACTCGTCGAAGACCGAGATGTAGGCCTCGGCAGTGCCGTGGTGGTCCAGGTGGTCCGGTTCGACGTTGGTCACCACCGCGACCGACGGCGCGAACACCAGGAACGAGCCGTCGCTCTCGTCCGCCTCGGCGACGAAGATGCTGCCGTCGCCGTGATGCGCGTTCGCGCCCGACTCGTTGAGGTCACCGCCGATGGCGAAGGACGGGTCGAAGCGGCAGTGCTGCAGGGCCACGGTCAGCATCGACGTCGTCGAAGTCTTGCCGTGGGTGCCCGCCACGCACGCCACCCGGTCCCCGGCCATCAGCGCGGCCAGCGCCTCGGCGCGGCGCAGCACCGTGACTCCCCGGCGCTGCGCCTCGACCAGCTCCGCGTTGTCCGGCTTGATCGCCGTGGACACCACGACCGCCGTCGGGTCCGCGTCGAACTGGTCCAGGTTCTCGGCCCGGTGGCCGATGCCGATGTGCGCGCCCTGGGCGCGCAGCGCCAGCACCGTGCGCGAGTCGCGGGCGTCCGAGCCGGACACCTCCTGCCCGCGGGCCAGCAGGATGCGGGCGATGCCGCTCATCCCGGCGCCGCCGATGCCGACCAGGTGCACCCGGGCCAGCACCGCATCCAGATCCGACAGGTCCACGGTGTTGAAGTTCGAGGGGGATGGTCCGGTCACTGTCCGGCCACCTCCAGCACGATCTGCGCGAGCACCCGATCCGCCTCTCTGTGGCCGCTGCTCAGCGTCGCCCGGCTCATCTCCTGCAGCCGCTGGGCGTCGAGCGCCAGCGGCAGCACCTCGTCGATGACGCGCTGCGTGGTCAGGTCCGCGTCCGCCACCAGCCGCGCGCCGCCCGCGGCGACCACCGGCTGCGCGTTGAGCGCCTGCTCACCGTTGCCGTGCGGCAGCGGTACGAACACCGCGGGCAGCCCGACGGCCGAGACCTCGGCGACGGTCATCGCCCCGGACCGGCACACCACCAGGTCCGCCGCCGCGTACGCCAGGTCCATCCGCTCCAGGTAGGGCACCGCCGCGTACGCGGGCGCGCCCGGAACCTGCTGCACCGCAATGGTGTTCTTCGGGCCGTGCGCGTGCAGCACGCCGATCCCGGCGCGCCCCAGCGCTTCCGCCGCACCGGAGAACGCGGTGTTCAGGGTGCGGGCGCCCTGCGAGCCGCCGAACACCAGGATCGTCGGGGCGTGCGGGTGCAGCCCGAAGTGCTGGCGGGCCTGCATCCGCAACGCCCACCGGTCCAGCTGCGTGATCGACTCGCGCAGCGGGATGCCGATGGTCTGCGCCCCGGCCAGGCCGCTGTCCGGGGTCGCCGACAGCACGCGTGCCGCGAACTTCGCGCCGACCTTGTTCGCCAGTCCCGCGCGCGCGTTCGCCTCGTGCACCACGATCGGCACCCGGCCGCGCGCGGCCAGGTAAGCGGGCAGCGACACGTAGCCGCCGAAGCCGATCACCACGTCCGCGCCGACGCGCTCCAGCACCTCGCGGGTCTGCTTCACCGATTCCCGCACCTTCAGCGGCAGCTTCAGCAGGTCGGCGTTGGGCTTGCGCGGCATCGGCACCGGCGGGATGAGCTCCAGCGGGTAGCCGCGGGCCGGCACCAGCCGGTTCTCCAGGCCCCGCTCGGTGCCCAGCGCGGTCACCCGGGCGTCCGGCCGCAGCCGGCGCACCGCGTCGGCCAGCGCCAGCGCGGGCTCGATGTGCCCGGCGGTGCCGCCGCCGGCGACCACCACCGACAGCGGCCGCCTGCCCATGGCGGCGCCCCGCGGGTCGGCCACAGCACCCTGGTCGATGCGGACCGTCTGCTCCCCGCTCAACGGTGTCCTCCTCGTGTCTGCGCCCGGGATCCGGGTCCGCTGCGCGCACCACGCGCGCGCGTGTCCCCGCTTCCCCGGCGAGTTGCCGCCGCCCCGGAGCTCTTCGCGCCGGGCCGGCTTCGTGGGGTCGGTCGTGCCTGCCGCCGCTTCGCCGGGGGCCGGTACGGCGCCGGGGTGGGCAGCCGCAGCAGCTTGCCTACCCGACCCGGTCCCAAAGACCGTAGCGCGGCGATGGCCTCGGGTTCGTGCCGGGCGAAGTTCGCCAGCAGGCCGAACACCAGCATCGTCGTGACCACAGACGATCCGCCCGAGGAGATCAGCGGCAGCGGCAGCCCGGTGGTGGGCAGCAGGCCCACCACATAACCGACGTTGATGATCGCCTGCCCCACCAGCCACATCGTCAACGTCGCCGAAACCAGCCGGATGAACGGGTCGGTGTTGCGGAACGCGATGCGCATGCCCACGTAAGCGGTGGTGCCGAAGAGCACCAGCACCATCGCGCAGCCGACGAACCCGAGCTCCTCACCGATCACCGCGAAGATGAAGTCGTTGTGCACGTTGGGCAGGTACTGCCACTTCGACCAGCCCTGCCCCAGCCCGCGGCCGAACAGCCCGCCGTCGGCCAGCGCGAAAAGCGCCTGCGAGGCCTGGTAGCCGTTGCCGGCCGGGTCGGCGAGCGGATCCAGGAAGCTGGTCAGCCGCGCCATCCGGTAGTCGGCGACCATCGCCAGCACCACGCCCGCCGTCACCGCGCCCAGCAGCATCACCAGGAACAGCCGCAGCGGCGCACCGGCGAACCACAGCAGGGCCAGCAGCACGACGAACAGCGTGATCGTGGAACCGAGGTCGGGCTGCATCATGACCAGCGCGAACATCAGCAGCGCCGCCGGCACCACCGGCACCAGCAGGTGCCGGTACTGCGTCATCAGGCCGCGCTTGGTGACGAGCACGTGCGCGCCCCACAGCGCGAAGGCGATCTTGGCGAACTCGACCGGCTGGAAGGACACGCCGGCGATCACGAACCAGCTCTGCGCCCCGTTCAGCTTGGAGCCCAGCGGCGTCAGCACGGCCACCAGCAGCCCGAGGCAGACCGTCAGCAGGATCAGGCTGTACCGGCGCATCAGACGCACCGGCACCCGCAGCGCGGCGTAGAACACCAGCAGCCCGGCGAGGCAGTACAACACCTGCTTGCTGAACACGCTGTAGGACGAGCCGTCCTTGTCGAACGAGTCGACGCTGGAGGCCGAGAGCACCATCACCAGGCCGAAGATCGTCAGCAGGCCGAAGACGGCCAGCAGCAGGTGGAACGACGCCAGCGGCCGGGTCAGCCAAGCGGTCAGCGGGGACAGCACGCTCCGGGTGGCGCGCTTCTTCGGGCTGCGCGCGGCCGCGGGCTTGGTCATCGTGGTCACGGCGGATCACCCGCCGTGCGCCGCCGGGGCGTCGGCCAGCACCGCGCGCACCGCGTCGGCGAAAGCCCGGCCCCGGTGGGCGTAGTCGGTGAACATGTCCATCGACGCGGCGGCCGGGGCGAGCAGGACCACCGAGCCCGGACGCGCGAACTCGTCGGCCGCGCGAACAGCTTCCAGCATGCCCGCATCGTCCCCTGCGGCGACCTCGCGGACCGGCACATCCGGCGCGTGTCGGGCCAGCGCGGCGGCGAACCGGCCCCGATCGCGGCCGATGAGCACCGCGGCGGTCAGCCGGTCGGCGTTGGCCGCGACCAGTTCGTCGACCTCGGCGCCCTTCAGCAGCCCGCCCGCGATCCACACCACCTGGGGGTGCGCGCGCAGCGCCGCGTCCGCCGCGTGCGGGTTCGTCGCCTTGGAATCATCCACATAGGACACACCGGCGGCCGTCGCGACGACCACCGACCGGTGCGCGCCCGGCTGGAACGCCCGCAGCCCGTCGGCCACCGCCGCCGGGTCGACGCCGCAGGCCCGCGCCAGCGCCGCCGCGGCCAGCGCGTTCGCCACGTTGTGCGGGCCCGCCGGATGCACGTCCGCGAGCTCCGCGAGCACCACGCCATCGCCGAAGGCCCGGTCCACCAGCGAACCGCCCTCGACACCCAGCTGCCCCTCCGCCGGGGCGCCCAGGGTGAAGGAGACCCGCCGGGCATCCTCCGCGGCAGCGGCGGACAGCCGGGTCGACCACTCGTCGTCGGCGTTGGCGACGGCGACGGAGTTGCCTGCGTACACCTTCGCCTTGGCGTCGCCGTAGGCGGCGAGGGAACCGTGCCAGTCCAGGTGGTCGGCGGCGAGGTTGAGGACGACGGCGGCGAACGCCGCGACGGAGTCCGACCAGTGCAGCTGGAAGCTGGACAGCTCCACGGCGAGCACCTCGTGCCCGGCGCGGACCGCGTCGACCACCGGCAGCCCGACGTTCCCGCAGGCCACCACGTCGACACCGGCCGCCCGCAGGATCGACTCCAGCATGCTGACCGTCGTCGTCTTGCCGTTGGTGCCGGTGACCGCCAGCCACCTGGCCGGCACGTCCTTCTCCTGGTCCAGCCGCCAGGCCAGCTCGACCTCGCCGATCACCTCGACGCCGGCCGCCACGGCCGCGGCCAGCAGCGGCGCGTCCGGCCGCCAGCCGGGACTGGTCACGACCAGGTCGGTGCCCGCGGGCGGCTCGACCAGCCCGGCGACCAGCTCCGCGCCCAGCGCCTGCAGCGACGCCAGCGCGACCAGCCGGTCGGCGGAGGCGTCGGTGACGGTGACCGCCGCCCCCGCCGCCAGCAGCGCCTCGGCGGCCGAGCGGCCGGACACCCCGGCACCGGCCACCAGCACGTTCCGCCCCTCGAACCGCCCTGCCACCGGTTCGCCTCCCTAACGCCTCTCGCAGCGTGGTCGTGGGGGGGGGGGGGGGGGGGGGGGGGGGGAGGGGGGGGGGGGGTGGGGGGGGGGGGGGGGGGGGGGGGGGGGGGGGGGGGGGGTGGGGGGGGGGGGGGGTA
>NZ_JBWKKU010000023.1:0-41091 GCF_056431445.1 Saccharopolyspora sp. NPDC045941 | reverse complement strand
CCCTCCCCCCCCCCCCCCCCCCCCCCTCTCCCCCCCCCCCTCCGCCCCCCCCCCCCCCCCCCCCCCCCCCCCCCCCCCCCCCCCCACCCCCGCACCGTCACTTGAGGATCATGGCCTTCTCTAGCCAGTCCGCGTAGAACAGGCCGACGCCGAACATGCAGCTGATCCCGGCCAGCACCCAGAACCGGATGATCACCGTGGTTTCCGCCCACCCGGCGAGCTCGAAGTGGTGGTGGAACGGCGCCATCCGGAACAGCCGTCGCCGGGTGCTGCGGAACACCACGATCTGCAGCACCACCGACAGCGCCTCGACCACGAACACGCCGCCGATGACGATCATCAGCAGCTCGGTGCGGGTGACCATGGACAGCCCGGCCAGCAGGCCGCCCAGCGCCAGCGAACCGGTGTCGCCCATGAAGATCTTCGCGGGCGCGGCGTTCCACCACAGGAACCCGACGCAGGCCGCCATCGCCGCCGCGGCGACCACCGCGATGTCCAGCGGGTCCCGCACCGTGTAGCAGCCCGGCATCGGCCCCGACGGCGCGAAGCAGTCGTTGCGCAGCTGCCAGAACGAGATCAGCACGTAGGTGGCCAGCACCATCGCCGCGGTGCCGCCGGCCAGGCCGTCCATGCCGTCGGTGAAGTTGACGGCGTTCGACCAGCCGCTGATCGCGACGTAGGCGAAGATCACGAACCCGATCGCGCCGAACGAGATCACCGTGATGTCGCGCAGGAACGACAGTTCCACCGACGCCGGGGTGACGCCGTTCTGGTTGGCGAACCGGATCGCCAGGATGGCGAACAGCACCGAGGCGATCAGCTGGCCGACCAGCTTCGCGGTCTTGTTCAACCCGAGGTTGCGCTGCTTGCGGATCTTGATGAAGTCGTCCAGGAACCCGACGATGCCCAGCGCCGTGGTCAGGCCCAGCACCAGCAGCCCGGACGCGGTCATCGGGTCGCCGCCCATCAGGTGGCTCACCAGGTAGCCGACCCACATGGCCACCAGGATCGCCACGCCACCCATGGTCGGGGTGCCGCGCTTGGCGGCGTGCTGGCTCTGCACCTCTTCCCGGATCTCCTGGCCGAAGCCCTGCTTGGAGAACACCCGGATCAGGTAGGGCGTGAACAGGATCGAAACGACGAGCGACACGGCGGCCGCCACGAGGATCGGCTTCACGGCTGCTGCCTCCCCGCATCCCCTTCGGCCAGCAGGGCCTCGGCGACCCGCCACAGCCCGGCGGAATTCGATGCCTTGGTCAGCACCACATCACCGGAACGCAGCTCGGCGCGCAGCAGCGCGACGGCCGCATCGACGTCCGGCACCAGAACCGACTCCTCTCCCCACGACCCCTCCAGCGATGCCGCCTGGTGCATCACCTGGGCCTGCTCGCCGACCACCACCAGCCGGTCGATGTTCAGCCGGACGGCCAGCCGCCCGATCTCGTCGTGCGCTTCGGCCTCCGACTCGCCGAGTTCGCCCATCGGTCCCAGCACCGCCCACGCCCGGCCCGGACGCCCGCGGGTCATCGCGGCCAGCGTCTTCAGCGCCGCCCGGACCGACTCCGGATTGGCGTTGTAGGCGTCGTTGACGACCGTGATGCCACCCGGCGCCTCGCTGACCTCCATGCGCCGCGCGGACACCCGGCGCACCGAGCCGAGCCGCTCGGCCACCTGCTCGACGGTCGCGCCGAGCTCCAGCGCCACGGCGGCCGCGGTCAGCGCGTTGCCCACGTGGTGCTCGCCGAACAGCGGCAGCGTCACCCGGGCCTCGCCCTGCGCGGTGACCAGCGTGAACGTCGGTCGCGCCAGCTCGTCTACGTCGACGTCGACTGCGCGCACATGCGCGTCGGGGTGCTCCCCGACGAACACGACGCGGGCCTTCGTCCGCTCGGCCATCGCCGCGACCAGCGGATCGTCGGCGTTGAGCACCGCCACGCCGTCCGCGGGCAGCGCCTCGACCAGTTCGCCCTTGGCCTGCGCCACCGCCTCCTGCGAGCCGAACTCGCCGAGGTGCGCGTGGCCGACGTTGAGCACCGCGCCGATGCGCGGCGGCGCCACCTCGCAGAGGTGCGCGATGTGCCCGACGCCGCGCGCGGACAGCTCCAGCACCAGGTGCCGGGTGTTCTCGTCGGCGCGCAGCACGGTCCACGGGTGGCCGAGCTCGTTGTTGAACGAGCCGGGCGGCGCGACCGTCGAGCCCATCGGCTCCAGCAGCTGCGCGATCAGGTCCTTGGTGGACGTCTTGCCCGACGAGCCGGTCACGCCCACCACGGTGAGCTGCGGCAGCCGGTCGACCACGTGGCGGGCCAGCTTCGCCAGCCCGGTCAGCACCGCGGCACCGGAACCGTCCACGTCGCCGGCCAGCGCCAGCGCGCCGAGCCTGTCGTCGTCCACCGGCGGCACGATCACCGCCGGGGCGTCGACCTCCCGCGCGGCGAGCACGCCCGCCGCACCGTCCGCGATCGCCTGCGCGGCGAAGTCGTGCCCGTCGACCCGTTCCCCGGGCACGGCCACGAACAGCCCGCCGGGTTCGATCTTGCGGGAGTCGAACTCGACACCCGCGCTGACGATCTCCGGGCCTTCCGCACGATGAAGCCTGCCGTCCACCGCTTCCGCGATGTCAGCGAGGCTGAGCCGGATCAACTTGCCTCCTCGTCGCCCTGCCCCCGACGAACATCGGTATCCCTTGGGGCCCGGGGCCCTTGGCCCAAAAATAGACGCAGGGCTGCGGCGAGTTCCTCCCGGTCGGAAAAGGGGTGCACGACGCCCGCCACCTCCTGCCCTGTCTCGTGGCCCTTGCCCGCGACGACGACGATGTCGCCCGGTTCGGCTCGCTCGACCGCCGTGGCGATGGCCGCGCGCCGGTCGCCGATCTCGATCACGTCCCCGCGCTGGTCGGCGGGCACCTCCTGCGCACCGGCCAGCATGGCCGCCCGGATGTCCGCCGGGTCCTCGCTGCGCGGGTTGTCGTCGGTGACGATCAGCAGCTCGGACCGGCGGGCGGCCGCCTCGCCCATCAACGGCCGCTTCGCGACGTCCCGGTCGCCTCCGCAGCCGAGCACGACGATCACCTTGCCGTCGACCTGCGCGCGGGCCGCGTCGAGCACCGCAGCGACCGCGCCGGGCTTGTGCGAGTAGTCCACCACAGCGGTGAAGTCCTGCCCGAGCGCGACACGCTCCATGCGGCCGGGCACGTCGACCTCCGCGAGGCCGCGCTCGATGGCCCAGATGGGCACGCCGGCGGCGTGCAGGACGCCGATCGCGAGCAGCGCGTTGGCGACGTTGAACGGGCCGGGCAGCCGCAGCCGGATGTGCAGCTCCAGGCCGTCGGGGCCGTGCGCGGTGAAGGTCTGCTCCCCGGTGGGGAACGCCTGCACGTCGGTGGCGGACCAGGACGCGTCCGTGGCGGTGGACACCGTGATGGTGTCCGGCTTGACCAGCCGCTTTCCCCAGTCGGTGTCGATGCAGACGACCTCGTGCTCGGCGCGGCCGTCGAACAGCAGCGCCTTGGCCTGGAAGTAGTCCTCGAGGTCGCGGTGGAAGTCCAGGTGGTCCTGGGAGAGGTTGGTGAAGGCGCCGACGGCGAACCGGGTGCCGGAGACGCGGCCCATGGCCAGCGCGTGGCTGGAGACCTCCATCGGCACGTAGGTCACCCGGTGCTCGACCATCACGGCCAGCAGCGCCTGCAGGTCCGGCGCCTCGGGGGTGGTGAACGCGCTGTCCAGCCGGTCGCCCGCGATGCGGGTCTCGACGGTGCCGACCAGCCCGGTGCCGAACCCGGCGGCCTGCAGCGCGGACTCCAGCAGGTAGGTCGTGGTGGTCTTGCCGGAGGTGCCGGTCACGCCGAGCACCTTCAGCTTCTGCGACGGATCGCCGTAGATCAGCGCCGAGGCCGCGCCGAGCACGCCGCGCGGGTCGTCGTGCACGAGCAGCGCGACCTTGCCCTCGCGGACGGCGGGGTGCTCGGCGAGGGTGACCCGCTCGATCCCGGCCTGGTCGGTGAGCACGGCGACGGCGCCGGAATCCAGCGCTTGCTCGGCGAAGTCGGCGCCGTGCACGCGAGTGCCCGGCAGCGCGGCGAACAGATCGCCGGGACGAACGTGCTGAGCACGCAGGGTCGCCCCGGTCACCGGCGCTGCGGCAGCGCTGTGATCAGGGGCGCGAAGTACACGCGCGCCGATGAAATCGGCGAGCTTCTCGATCTCCACCGGCTCGACGTGAGACGGGCGAGGCGGAGCTGTCGCGACCGCGGAAGGCACGTCGCGACAGGCTACCGGTACCGCCTGAGGAAGCATCCCCATGGTCGGCCACCTGTTCGGCCGAGCACGGGCTGAGCCGTCCGGCCCAGCTCCGATTCGCCCGCACCACCGCGCTCCCGAGGTGCAGTAGAACTCCCCTGACTCGGATTTCGGGCCAAGGGGGACGAGGTTGCAGCCACCGGACTTCGGGGTGGATCCGGCGCAGGCGGAGAAGGCGCTCCAGAACTGGGCGCAGGGCCTGCAGGAGAAGGCACAGCGCACGGCGGCGATGCAGCAGGAGATCGGCCGCATCCGCGTCACCGAACGCGGCCGCTCGGTAACCGTGACCGTCGACGCCGAGGGCGTCCCGACGGACGTGCGGTTCAGCGACCAACGGGCCTCGGGAGCGGAGCTGAGCGCCGAGTTCATGGCGGTCCTGCGCCGAGCCCAGTCCCGCATCGCCGACCAGGTGGCGGAAGCCACCAAGTCCGCGCTCGGCGATCGCGATGCGAAAGTCGCCAACGCGGTGACCGAGAACTACCGACAGCGCTTCCCGTCGGCACCACCGCCTGCTTCGCCTCCGCCCCCTCCGCCGGGCCCGACCTCGCCGCCGGCACCTGCGCCTCCACCGCCCGGCCCGCCGGCACCACCCGGCCCGCCACCGCAGGCCGGTCCGACGCAGGCGCACGGTGCCCACGACGACGGCGACTTCAGCGACGAGACGTTCCTGAACTAGGAACCTTCTGAGGGGAATCGATGGCTGAGGGCTTCCAGATGCCGGCCGAACAGCTGCGCGCGCACGCGGACCGCCTCGACGGCCACGCCTCAGCGATCGGCCAGGCCGCAGACGCCGGGCGGAGCGTGCAGCTGGGCACCGACGCCTACGGCGTGATCTGCCAGTTCCTACCGCCGGTCTTGGACAGCACCGCCGAGACCGTGCTGTCCACCACGTCCGCGGCACACGACGCGGTTTCGGCGCTCTCGGCCGCCTTGCGCGACGCCGTCGCAGACCACGAGGCGACCGACGCCGAGATCGCCACCGGCCTCCAGCGCCTCGCCGACGAACTCGGCGGGTGACGACGTGGGCGACAACCCGCTGATCGCACAACCGCAGGACTCCTCCAGCTGGTACACCGGCATCGGCATCGTCGAAGCCATTTCCGACGTCAGCTCGGCGATCGAATCGGGCTCGTGGGCCGAGATCGGCTACTCCGTGCTCGGCGCCGGACTGGAGGTCCTGTCCGCCGTCCTCGATCCCATCGGCACGGGGGTGTCCTGGCTCGTCGGCTGGCTGATCGAGTTCGTCCAGCCGCTCACCGACATGCTCGACTGGCTGGCGGGAAACGCCGACGCGGTCGCGGCCCACGCCCAGACCTGGCGCAACGCCGGCGAATCCCTGCGATCCACCGCAGATGCGTTGCAGGCCGACGTCAGCCGGGACACCGCGAGCTGGACGGGTGCGGCGGCCGACGCCTACCGCTCCCAGCTGGCGGCCACCGCCGAGCTCATCCGGGCCCAGTCGCAAGCCGCCGGAGCGCTCGCCGAGGGAACCGAAACGGCCGGCATGCTCGTCGGCACCATCCGCGAGGTGGTCCGCGACCTGATCGCCGACTGCGTGGGCAGGCTGGTGTCCTGGGCCATCGAAGCGGCCACCGGAGTGGGCATCGCCGCGGTAGCGGTCCAAGCCTCGGCCCGCGTCGCCCGCTGGGCCGTCCGGATCATGGAGGTCATCCAGAAGCTGCTGCGGGCCCTGGGCGACCTGATCCCCCTCCTCCGCAGGCTGGTCGACCTCCTCGGCCGGCTCCGGAAGATCCTCACCGACATAACCCACGCCAAACCCGCCCCGCAGCCCCCGGGAAAACCCCCGAACACCCCGGCCGACCCGAACACCCCGAGAAACCCCAACGACCCGCCCAACGACCCACCGGACGACCCGAAAACCGGCCACCCCGACCCGGAAGATCCTTTCGACAGACTTCCACCCCACGAACAGGAAGACCTGATCAGAAAGGTCATCGACGATTCCCGAGGCGGAATGACGCGCGAAGCCGCAATCGCCTCACTCCGCGACGGCCCTCCCGGAACGACGCCGTTCGTCGACGAAAAAAACGCCTTCGGGCCCGACATCCGATTCCAAGACAGCAACGGAAACGATGTCCTGAACCGGGAGAACAAGGCACTCAACGGATCTGAGAATTCATTCAACACGAACACCAAGAAGGCCTGCAAACAACTCGGCGAAGAAGGAGGCGAAGTCTTCTACCAGATACCACAGGGAGCAACTGTGGAAGAATTAAATTCGTGGGTGGACCGATGGCGCGGCCGATGCGGCCCGACCGATCACGAGAACGTGAATCTGATATTTTGCGACCCATCCGGTAGGATCATCGGCCGGGGAAACCTAGCCAACGGAAAGATTGAATGAGGAACCCATGAGCGACCTCGGGTATCTTATTTGCGCACCTTGCAAGATGTACCTCACGCTTGGGAAACCCGTCCTCAAAGACGACGAAAGCGTCAACTACTACCACCTGGGCCCGAGGAGCAGCCCGCGCAATCCCGCACAGACGTTGCTGAACGAATCGCTCTGGAAGTTTCTCGCAGATCACACCGGACATCCGCTGGTCATCAGGTTCGATTACGAAGACGGCATGGAGGAAGTCGAGGAGGAGTACACCGAGGTCGGCGGAGAGACCGCCGACGACGATATTCCATTCGAGCAGTACCTGCTGAACTGGGACGGACTGAACAGGTCCGACTTTGACAGCTTCACGCTTGAGAGCCTCCGCCGGCCGGCAGTGCGGGTCGAGCCGTTCAACTCCAGCATCGAACCCCCTTCCACCGCGATCCACGTCGATCTACCCCCATCAATCCTGCAGCGGTGGCAGCACGAGAAGGACAAGCCTCTTCGCGCAATCAGCGTCCGCGACATCAATGAATCGTCGATGTTCGCACGAATTTTGGGCCTGCCGAGTCCGTACATGCTCCGCCAGATCGCCGATGCGGATGCCGCACGGATCGTGTTCGGGCACTTCGAACAGCTGTGGACCAAGAACCGGCCGGTCGCGATCGAGCTGCTGCATTCCCTTCCTCGAACACTTGCTCAGGTACGCGCTGCAGGCCGTTCCTTGCACATTGCACTGGCAGACCTCAGCGCGGGATCGGCCGACGCCATCCTCGCCGAGCTCCGCAGCGCCCCCTCCGACGGAATCGAGGAGCCGATCACCGTTTTCGACTACCCCACCATGCCTTGAGTGGCTCTGGTGCTCACCGAGGTTCCGGCCAATTCGGGTTGCGACCGAGGAAGGCTAGCAGCTTGTCCAGGGCAGGCGCCGAGTCCTGGACCTCGATCATCGGGGCGAAGACTCCGGTGCCGTCCTGGGGTGGCGGGTTTCGGCGCATGAGTTCCAGTGCCGTGGCCGGTAGATCCTCGTCCGGTTCGTAGCGGGCGCCGATGGTTTTCGCCACGTCCCAGCCGTGGACCACCATGTCCACGAAGTGGAAGACCAGGGCCGCCCTGCCCGGGAACACGCCGAATTCCCGGACCCGGACCTGCCGGTCCAGCACGCCTTCGGCGGCGAACGCCTTGCCGAACTCGGCGGCCGAACTGCGGTAGTCCTCCGCCGGGTCGGCGCTGAGCCGCCCCGCATTCCAGTCCACATCGGACGGTTCTGTACCCGACGTGGTGGCGCGAGCGAACGCCAGGTTCTCGCTCACCATGTGCCGCAACAGCCCGTGCAGCGTCCAGTCCGCGCACGGCGTGGGCAGGCGCAGCTGGCCGGGGCGGATCTGGGCGATCACGCCACCGGTGCCCCGCATGGCCCGCCGGTGCAAGTTCCGAATGTCCACGCGTCGAGGTTATGGACGGCCATCGGCCCAGCGGTAGGGCCAAATTCCACCAACTCCACTGGGCCGATTCCGGCTACCCTAGCGGCGTGGAATTCCACGTGAGCCTGGTCGGCCGGGACGACCTGGCCGGGCAGATCTACCGGCAGGTCAAGGCAGCGGTCCTGGACGGCAGGCTTCGCACCGGCGAGGCGTTGCCACCCACTCGCGAACTGGCCAGACGCCTGTCGGTGTCCCGGAACACCGTCGGCGCCGCCTACGACCGGCTGACCGCCGAGGGCTTCGTGGCCGGCCGAACCGGATCGGGCACCTACGTGCAGCCGGGCGGCTTCGACCGGGCACCGGAATCGGCCGCCGGGCAGGACATCCGGCCCGTCCCCGGCTGGGAGCGGATCCGGGTTCCCCGGATGGATCGGCCCACCCCGGACTTCGACTTCCGAGCCGGAATTCCCGACATCCGGTTGTTCCCCCACGCGGCCTGGCGCCGCCTGCTGGCCCACTGGTTCCGCACGTCGGGCGTCGGTTCGCCGATGTACGGCGACCCCGCCGGGCATTCCGGGCTGCGCGCCGCGCTGGCGCGGCACGTCGGGGTGTCCCGGGCTGTGCGGGCGACCGCCGACGACGTGGTGGTCACCAATGGGGCACAGCAGGCCTTCGACCTGGTCGGCCGGGTCCTCATCGAACCCGGGACCTGCGTTGCCGTCGAGGATCCGGGGTATCCGCCGCCTCGTCAGCTGTTCCGGGCGCTGGGCGCGAAGGTCGTCGGTGTACCGGTGGACGCCGAAGGCATCCAGGTCGACCAGATCCCCGACAGCGCCCGGATCGTGTACGTCACGCCGTCGCACCAGTTCCCGCTCGGCATGCCGATGTCGTTGCTGCGCCGGACGGCGCTGCTGGAGTGGGCCGAGCGCACCGGCTCGGTCATCGTCGAGGACGACTACGACAGCGAATTCCGCTTCTCGGGCAGGCCGATCGAACCGTTGCAGAGCCTCGACCGCGCGGGCCGGGTGATCTACGTCGGCTCGATGTCCAAGGTGCTCCTGCCCGTGCTGCGAATCGGTTTCCTGATCGCGCCGCGAAGTCTCCGCACCGCGCTGCAGGCCGCCAAGTACGTCGCCGATCTGCACGCGCCGATGCCGTTGCAGGCCGCGCTCGCGGAGTTCATCGAGGAAGGCTTGCTGGCCCGGCACATTCGTCGCGCCCGGACCGAATACGCGCAACGGCATGAACTCATCTCAACCGCATTGCGGCGGGACTTCACCGGCTTGGTCGAGCCGATCCGAGCCGCTGCGGGGTTGCACCTCGCGGCGCTGTTGCCGGAGGGAACCGACGACGAGTCGATCGCCGAACGCGCGTGGGACACCGGCGTCGGAGTCCTCGCGCTGCGTCCGCACCGGAAGGCGGAACGCGGTCGTCCGGGGCTCATCCTCGGGTACGGCGGGATCGCCGTACCCGACATCGCCGAGGGGCTTCGCCGCCTGCACTCGTGCCTCGCCGGCTGACACCGGCGGTGGAGCCGGCTGTCATCGGCGGTGGAGCCGGCTGTCATCGGCTGTTCAGGTGTTCTTGATGGTGTTCGGCTGCGGGGATCGCTAGCGTCCTTTCCGTTCGTTGGAGATTTTTGCGCTCCGGGAGGACTTCGTGAACAAGAACCGTCTCGTTCGATTAACCGGCGCCTGCGGTGTTGCCGCAGCACTCGTGCTCGCTCCGCTCGCCGCGCCGAGCGTGATCGCCGAACCCGCATCGCAGGCCGTTCAGATGAGTCCCGCCGATGGCACCGCGCAGGGCGCCGTCGAGTGGTTCCAGAAGCACCAGGGCGACACCTCCTACCAGGGCCTCTGCGAGAAGGCCGTGGAGAACGCCTGGGGCACGACGGGCGTCTGGCCGTCCGCGATCGCGCATTGGCAGGGCGCGGTGCGCGCGGGCAAGGCGCACACCGACGGCTCCACCCCGCCCAAGGGCGCGTTCGTGTACTGGAACATCAGCCAGTACGGGCACGTCGGCATCGCCGACGGCAACGGCGGCATCTACGCGAGCAGCATCGGCGGCAAGATCGGCCACGCCGACAGCGTCTCCTACTTCAACAACTACCTGGGCTGGAGCGACCCGCAGGTGCCGCGCGGCTGACCACAGTGGACACTCCTGGCCGGTCGCGGGTCTCCCAGGACGCCCCGGAAGACCCGCGACCACCCTCAGTGGCCGTCGCGGGGCACGTGGCTGCCGGACTTGCCGACCAGGAAGTCCAGATCCGCGCCGTCGGACGCCTGCAGCACGTGGTCGTAGTACAGCCGCTGGTAGCCGCGCGGGTACGGGTTGTCGGGGTCCTTCCACTCCGCCCGGCGGCGGTTCAGCTCCTCCGCCGGCACCTCCAGGTCGAGACGGCGGTTCGGCACGTCGATGCTGACGATGTCGCCGGTGCGCACGAAGGCCAGCGGGCCGCCCGCGGCCGCCTCCGGCGTGACGTGCAGGATCACCGTGCCGTAGGCGGTGCCGCTCATCCGGCCGTCGGAAATCCGCACGATGTCGTCGAATCCGCGGTCCTGCACCTTCTTCGGCACCGGCACGTTGGCCACCTCCGGCATGCCCGGATAGCCCTTCGGCCCCGCGTTGCGGACGATCAGCACCGTGTTCTCGTCGACGTCCAGATCGTCGTTCTTGCACACCGCGTAGTAGTCGTCGACGTCCTCGAAGACCATCGCCGGGCCGCGGTGCTGCAGCAGCCGGGGCGACGCCGCGGACTGCTTGATCACCGCACCGTCCGGTGCCAGCGAGCCGCGCAGCACCGCCGTTCCGGTGCCGACGGCCTGGAACGGCTCGTCGAACGCGGTGATCACCTCTCGGTTGTGCACTTCCGCGCCGGCGATGTTCTCGCCCATCGAGCGGCCGGTGACCGTCACCGCCGAGCGCTCGACCAGGTCGCCGAGTTCCGTCAGCACCGCGGGCAGCCCGCCCGCGTAGCAGAAGTCCTCCATCAGGAACTTGCCGCTGGGCTGCAGGTTCACCAGCGTCGGCACGTCGCGGGTGTCGGTGTCGAAGTCGTCGACGGTCAGCTCGACGCCGACGCGCTTGGCGATGGCGATCAGGTGCACGACGGCGTTGGTGGAACCGCCGATCGCGGCGTTGGCCCGGATCGCGTTGCGGAACGCGTCGCGGGTCAGCACGTCGGAGGGCTTGAGGTCTTCCTCGACCATCTCGACGATGCGCTGCCCGGTTTGCTGAGCGGCGGCGTAGCGGCGCGCGTCGACGGCCGGCCAGGACGCCGCATACGGCAGCTGCATGCCGAGCGCCTCGACGATGCAGGCCATCGTGGACGCGGTGCCCATCGTCATGCAGTGCCCGTTGGATCGGGACATGCAGCCCTCGATGAAGTAGCACTCGTCCTGCGTGATCTTGCCCGCCACGAGGTCGGCCTCGGCCTGCCAGACGGCCGTGCCGGAGCCGATGTCGGTGCCCTTGTACTTGCCGTTGAGCATCGGCCCGCCGGTGAGCATCGCGGTGGGCAGGTCGACGCTGGCCGCCGCCATCAGCAGGCCAGGGGTCGTCTTGTCGCACCCGGACAGCAGCACGACGGCGTCCAGCGGGTTGGCGCGGATCGTCTCCTCGGCCTGCATCGCGAGGAGGTTGCGGTAGAGCATGGTGGTCGGGCGCATGAGCGTCTCGCCCAGCGCCATGTTCGGGAACTCCAGCGGGAAGCCGCCCGCCTGCCACACCCCGCGCTTGACCGCCTCGGCGATCCGCTGCTGGTGGGCGTTGCACGGCGCCAGCTCGGACCAGGTGGTGCCGATGCCGATCACCGGCCGGCCGTCGAACACCTCGTCGCTGTAGCCCTGGTTCTTGACCCAGGATCGGGCGGTCATCCCGGCCCGGCCGTGGGCCCCGAACCAACTCGCACTGCGCCGTGGCGTGCTCATACCAGTTCCGCCTCTCCGCGTTTCACAGTTGTGGTTGCGTCCGGCTCAATCCCACGTTTCGCAGTTTCTTGTGGCTGGTTTGCGTCACGTTCCCCTGAGGTGCGGTTGAGGAGGACTCGGGTTGACACAGGGCTACTCATGCGTCCTCCATGTCGGGACCATGGTCTGACCACTGCGACGTAACCAGCTCGCTCGGCCGGGCGCAATAGCCCGGCCCCGACCATCCGCGATCTCGAACAATGGTTGCGATACCGGACGCGCCATTGACGGCCCCGACCCGCAGCCCTACGCTCGTGACCCAAATCACGAACGTAGTTCGATATTTCGTACGCTCACCACCTCAGCGGGGAGGCATGGTGCACACCGGCGAGCGAGCGCCCGACGAGGCGCTCACGACCGCGATCCGGCAGGTCATGGTGCGGCTGCTGCCGTTCCTGTTCTTCATGTACGTGATCGCGTTCCTGGATCGCGTCAACATCGGGTTCGCCAAGCAGGAATTCCAGGCGCACGCGGGGATCTCGGAGGCGTCCTACGCGCTCGGGGCCGGGCTGTTCTTCATCGGTTACGCGCTGTTCGAGGTGCCGAGCAACCTCATCATGACGCGGGTCGGCGCGCGCTGGTGGATGTGCCGGATCATGGTGACCTGGGGCCTGATCTCGGCCGCGATGGCCCTGGTGAACAGCGAGTTCCTGTTCTACCTGCTGCGCTTCCTGCTGGGCGTCGCCGAAGCGGGCTTCTTCCCCGGCGTCATCCTGTACATCACCTACTGGGTGCCACATGCGTACCGGGCGCGCTGCAACGCGCTGTTCTACTTCGGCATCCCGCTCGCGTCGGTGCTCGGCGGCCCGCTCTCCGGGCTGCTGCTGGAACTCGACGGCGTGGCGGGAATCCTGGGCTGGCAGTGGATGTTCGCGGTCGAAGGCCTGATCGCGTGCGTGGTCGGCGTGTGGGCGTACTTCTACCTGGACAACAAGCCGGCCGACGCCAAGTGGCTCTCGCCCGACCAGCGCACCGCCCTGCAGACCGCGGTCGACCGCGAGGCCGAGGCCAAGAAGGCGCACGGCCCGCACCGGATGTGGTCGACGCTGGTGGACCGGCGGGTGCTGTTCTTCTGCCTGATCTACTTTCTGATCCAGTGCAGCGTCTACGGCATGACGTTCTACCTGCCGACGCAAGTGGCCGCCGCAGTGGGCAGCAAGGTCGGCCTGCTGGTCGGCCTGGTGACGGCGATCCCGTGGACCGTGGCGCTGCTGGTGAACATCGCGGTGTCCACCGGCGCGGACCGGCTCGCCCAGCCCAAGAAGCGGTTCGTCGCCGCGGCCTGCGTCGCCACCGGTTCCGTCGGCATCGCGGCGTCGGCCTACTTCAGCAGCCCGGTGCTGGCGATCGCGGGCCTGTCGGTGGCCGCCGCCGGGTACATCTCGGTGCAGCCGGTGTTCTGGACGTTCCCGGCGGCGTACCTGACCGGCACGGCCGCGGCGGCCGGCATCGGCCTGATCAACTCGCTGGGCAACCTGGGCGGGTTCGTGGCCCCGATCGCGAAGACCTGGATCGAGACCTCCTTCCACTCGCAGACGGCGGGCCTGTACCTGCTGGCGTTCTGCGGCTTCGCGGCGGCGGCGCTGTTCCTGACGCTGTCCCGCTTCAAAGCCCCCGCCGAGGAGATCCAGACCTCACCGAGCAAGACCGGAGGAGCCGCCTGACGGCGGGTCGGTCGAACGACCGTGGTGCGGCAGGCCGCTTGATATACATGGCTTGCCGCATCACGACGTTCAGGGGGACCGTGCATGACCGAGGCGTGGATCCACGACGCCGACCCGGCGGATCTGTGGAACCTGCGACCGCACTTGGACATCGCCCGCGCCTGGGCGCCACGCCCGGCGCAGGACCTCTACCGGATCCCGATCGGCGTGGACGAGTCGGGCACCCCGGTGGAGCTCGACTTCAAGGAAGCGGCCCTCGGTGGAATGGGTCCGCACGGCCTGATCATCGGCGGTAGCGGCTCCGGCAAGGGGAGAGCCTCCTGCGCTCGATCGTGACCGGGCTTGTGACGACGCACTCCCCGACCGATGTGAACCTGGTGCTCGCCGAGTACATCGCCGGCCCACCGTTCGGCGACTTCGAGAAAGCGCCGCACGTTTCGGCCTTCGCCCCCGGCCTGGAGTCCGATCCGGATCTGGTCCGGCGGCTGCGGGACTCGCTGGAAGTCGAGTCGAGCCGCCGCATGGAATTGCTGAGGGCCGCCGGGGCGAAGAACTTCTGGGAA
The DNA here is from genome assembly GCF_056431445.1 of Saccharopolyspora sp. NPDC045941. Lineage (NCBI taxonomy): Bacteria > Bacillati > Actinomycetota > Actinomycetes > Pseudonocardiales > Pseudonocardiaceae > Saccharopolyspora > Saccharopolyspora sp. NPDC045941. The sequence goes on along the minus strand of NZ_JBWKKU010000023.1, from coordinate 26,830 downwards.
TACCGCCAGATGCGGGAGTCCGGCGATCAGCGTTGCCAGGAACCGCTGCCTGCCCTCTTCGTGGTCATCGACGAATTCCGCAGAGTGCTGGAGGAAAAGCCGGACTTCGTGGAGATCCTGGTGCGGGTCGGTCGGTTGGGACGTTCTCTGGGCGTCCACATGCTGCTGGCCTCGCACCGGCTGGAACAGGGAGATCTGCGATCTCTCGAACCGTTCCTGCCCTTCCGCGTCGCGCTGAGGACTTTCAACGCCGACGAGTCGCGCATGGTGATCGGAATCCCCGACGCCAGCGAAATACCGGTCGGCACCGGCCGCGGATACCTGCGCACTCCGGACAGCATCGAGCAGTTCAAGACCGCGACCGTGCCCCAAAGCGATTCCGGGAACGGGCTGCTCGCAACCACCCTGGCAGCGATGCGCGACAAAGCCGCTCCGGCGCGACAGATCCTGCCGCCCGAGGCACCGCCGAACTTGGCCGCCGACCTGTTGAACCTAGGGCCGGGCTTCGACGTCGACCGAGCGTGGGCGCCGCGCCCGATCGAGGACCTCTACCGGATCCCGATCGGCGTGGACGAAGCCGGGAATCCGTTCGAGCTCGACCTCAAAGAAGCCGAACTCGGCGGAATCGGGCCGCACGGCCTGATCATCGGCGCGAGCAGCTCCGGCAAGTCGGAACTCCTGCGCACCATCGTCCTCGGACTGATGGCCACGCATCCGCCGTCCGACGTCAACTTCGTGCTGGCCAACTACGTGGGCAGCGCGACGTTCCGCCACTTCAAGAACGCGCCGCACGTCTCCGCCACCTCCCCCGCCTTGATCTCCGACGACCTGCTCGGCAGGTTCCAGGAAACGCTGAACGGCGAGTTGAAGCGCCGGATGGATGCATTGAGCGGCGTGGGCGCGAGGAACATCTGGGAATACCGCCAGCTGCGAGAATCCGGCGACCAGCGCTGCCAGGAACCGTTGCCGATGCTGTTCGTGATCCTCGAACAGCTCGACGGGACGCTGGCGCAACAGCCGAATTTCATCGACACGCTGGTGACGATCCACCGGACGGGCCGCTCGTTGGGCGTCCGCATGTTGCTGGCCTCGCAACGGGCCGACGACGAGAAGTGGTGCCCCTTTTGGAGAAACCTGTCCTACGGCATCGCGCTGAGGACCTACACCGCCGCCGATTCCCGAGCGGCGATCGGAGTTCCCGACGCCTGCGACCTGCCGCCGGAGCCCGGCGTCGGATACCTGCGCACCCCCGACGGCATCAAGCGGTTCAAAACGGCATACGTGTCCGGCGGCGAGCCCGAAACCAGCCTCCTCGAAACCACGCTGGCCGAAATGCGCGGCAAGGCCCCGTCGGCTTACCAAATCTGGTTGCCGCCACTGGACACGTCGCCCACTTTGGACGCGCTGCTTCCCCCGCTGCAGCACAACGACGTCCGGGGCTACGCGGCGGTTCGCCGCCCGGGAGACCGGCCGTTGCAGGTGCCGATGGGGCTGCTCGACGACCCGTACTCGTGCCGACAGGACACGATGGTGCTGGACCTGGACGCGCACGGCGCGATCGTGGGCCGGGACGGTTCGGGCAAGTCCACCGCGATGTGCACGCTGATCGCGTCGCTGGCATTGACGCACACGCCGCGCGAGGTGCAGTTCTACTGCGTCGACCTCGGCGGCGGTTCGCTGGCGGCGTTCCGGGACCTGCCGCACATCGGTTCGGTGATCACCGAACCCGACGTCGATGCGGTGCGGCGAACCACTCTTGAGCTGGAAGAGCTACTGGCCAAGAGGCAGCAGCTCTTCCAGCAGCTGGGCGTCCAGGACATGGCGGAACTACGCGACCGCAGGCTGCGCGGCGAGCCGGATCCCGACCCGTACGGCGACGTTTTCCTGCTGATCGACGGTTGGGGAACGCTCTACCAGGAATCCGTGGATCTGCCGCCCGCAGTGCACCACCTGGCCGAAAGGGGCCTGGCGTACGGCATCCACGTGTTCGTCACGGCCAAGCGGTGGTCCGAAATCCGCTCGGGGCTGCGGAATCTGCTGCAGACCCGCATCGAACTGCGACTCGGCGAACCGGACCAGTCCCAGATCGACCCCGAGGATGCCGAACGTGTGCCGCAGGCCCGGCCGGGCCGCGGCATGCACCCGAGCAAGCAGCACTTCCGCACCGCGCTACCCCGGGTGGACGGCGCGAAGCTGGCAGACCTGGTGGAAGCCGCCCGGGAGAAGGGACGGCGGGCCCGTCCGGCGCAGGAGGTCTACCGCGACAGCCACGCCGACGCCGTCGCGGACCTGGTCGACCGCGTGCGGTCCGGCTGGCGCGGATACCTGGCGCCGCCGGTGCGGCTGCTGCCTGCGGAGCTGCCGTACCGGTTCCCACCGACGCACGACCAGAAGCTGATCCCGCTGGGCATCGGCGAGCAGGCCCTGCAACCGGTGCACCTGGACTTCCGCCGGGAGCCGCACTTCTACGCGATCGGCGAACGCGGATCCGGCCGGACCACGCTGCTGCGGGCCATCATCCGCGGCATCACCGAGCGGTACACGCCGCAGGAAGCGCTGATCCTGCTGGTCGACTACCGGCGCACGCTGCTCGGGTTCCTCGCCACCGAGCACCTGGGCGCGCACGTGATCAACCCCGACCAGCTCAGGAGCCACGTCGAGGACGTGATCCCGGCGCTGCGGAAGCGGATGCCGGGACCGCACGTGACGCAGGAACAGGTGCGGAACCGCTCCTGGTGGTCGGGCCCCGACCTGTTCATCGTCGTCGACGACTACGAACTCGTGGCGTCCGGCGGCGAGAACCCGCTCACGCCGCTGGCGGAGTTCCTGCCGATGGCCGCCGATCTCGGCCTGCACGTCGTGCTGACCCGTGACTCCGCCGGTGCGATCCGCGGGATGTTCGAGCGCTTCATGGCGACGCTGCGCGAAACCAACGCTCCGGCACTGGCGATGAGCGCGAACGCCGATGAAGGCACGCTGATCGGCAACACACCCTCCCGCCCGCTCCCGCCCGGCCGGGGAACCCTCCTCAGCCGCCTCGACGGACGCCAGCTGATCCAGACGCCCCTCGTCCCCTGACGTCCGCCGTCAGGGGACCTGGAGGGTCTGGATCGGCGCCTGCTCCTTGGACGGCGGGATCTGGTAGCGCTGGGTGAGGAACGACGCGACTTCGTTGAACAGCGGCGCCGCCGACGAACCGTCCTGCGTCCCGTACGCCGGCTGGTCCAGCATCAGCCCCACCACGAAGCGCGGGTTGTCCGCGGGCACCATCCCGGCGAAGGTGATCCAGTACTTCGACTGGCTGTAGCAGCGGCAGGCCGGGTCGACCTGCTGCGCCGTCCCGGTCTTGCCGGAGACCTGGAATCCCGGCAGGGCCGCTCCCGGCCCGGTGCCGTCCTGCTCGCGCCCCGGCCCGTTCTGCACCACCGAGCGCAGCATGTCCCGAACCGTGTGCGCCGTCTCCGGGCTGACCACCCGCACGCTCTCCGGGCGCGGTCGCTCCACGCGCGAGCCGTCCGGCCCGGTCTCCGCGGCGATGATCCGCGGCGGCACCCGCACCCCGTCGTTCGCGATCGCCTGGTACATGCCCGCCATCTGCAGCACCGTCATCGAAAGACCCTGGCCGATCGGCAGGTTCGCGAACGTCGACCCGGACCAGGACTGGCGCGGCGGCAGACTGCCCGCGCTCTCCCCCGGCAGGCCGCTGCCGGTCACCTGGCCCAGCCCGAACTTCTTGGCCAGGTCGTAGAACCGGTCCTCGCCGAGCTGCTGCGCGACCATCAGGGTGCCGACGTTGGAGGACTTGCCCAGCACGCCGGTGAAGGTCAGCGGCAGCGTGCCGTGCGGCCAGGCGTCGCCGACGGTCCGGTCGGCGACCTTGATGGAGCCCGGCACCTGCAGCACGGTGTCCGGCTTGACGATGCCGTTCTCGATCGCCCCGGCCGCGGTGATCACCTTGCCCACCGAGCCCGGCTCGAACGGCGTGGTCACCGCCGGGTTGCTGTCCGGGCTGTCGCCCCACGACGGGGCGCCCGGGTCGAAGGCCTTGTCGTTGGCCAGCGCGTAGATCTCGCCGGTCTTGGCGTCCAGCACCACCGCGCTGGCGCTCCTGGCCTGGGCCGCGCGGGTGTAGTCGGCGAGCTGGCGCTGCAGCATGAACTGCAGGTCCGAGTCGATGGTCAGCTGCACGTCGGAGCCCGGGACCGCCGCCTTCAGCTCCCGCTCGGTGCCGGGGATGACCAGGCTCGAACCCCTCGCGGTGTCGGAGACCTTCTCACCGGCGGTGCCGGCCAGCAGCGGGTCCATCGAGGCCTCCAGGCCCATCAGACCCTTGATCTTCCGGTCGTCCCGTCGCCAGTTCGCCACGCCGATGATGTTCGAGCCCACGTCGCGCGCCGGGTACTCGCGGGTCGCCCGGTACTCGGCCCCGATGTGCGGGTACTTCTCGGTGATCAGCCGCGCCTGGCTCGGATCGATCGGCGGGCCGAAGTAGGTGAACCCGGCGTCCTTGAACAGCGCGTCCAGCACTTCCTGCTCGCTGATCACCCCCGGCAGCACCTGCGCGATGTAGCGGGCGATCTCCCGCTTGTACTGCTCCGAAGTGGGTTTCGCGGGGTTCTTCGCGTGCTCCTCGTCGAAGGTTTTGGTCAGCTGGTTCGGGTTGGCGTAGAGCTGCCGCGATTCACCGCTGAACGCGAGCACGTTCCCGCTGCGGTCCGTGAAGGATCCGCGCTCGGCCGGGATGATCTGCTTGGCCGCGCGCTGCGCCTGCGCCCTCTCGGACAGGGCGCTGGCCTCGAACCCCTGCACCTGGATCAGCTTGCCGCCGGTGAGCACCAAAGCGATCACCAGCAGCAACCGGCCGACGAGCAGCCGCCGGTTGCTGCCGGCCACGTTCGTGCGCGCGGTGCGCCGCCGAACGCCGCTGGTCGACCCTCGGGCCATCAGCGGCCCGCCTGCGCGACCTGCTGGTCCGAGGAAGGCTGTTGCGGCGCCTGGCCTTCCGCCGCCGGAGGCTGCCCGGCCTGCGGCTGCTCCGCCGGCGGCTGCGGCGGAGCGGGCGGCGGTGCCGCGGTGACCTTCTTCGGCTCACCGATGACGGTCACCGAGCCGTCCGGTTGTTGGACGAGGCGGGCCGGGGACGGCGCCTGCCGCAGGCCAGCTTCCTCGGCGCGACGCTGGATCTCCGGCGTCGCGCCCATCGAGCTGACCTCGCTCAGCAACTGCTCCTTGCGCTCGCTCAGCGCGTTGATCTGGTCCTCACCCTGCTGCAGCCGGTAGCTGCCGCTGACCGCGGCGATGGACAGCCACAACGTCGCCGCCAGCCCGGTGGCCAGCACCGCCATCACCACGACCACCAGCGGCAACCGCGCGAGCGAAACCCGCTCGTGCAGCTGCTTCGCCTTCGCCTTGGGCTTCGCCGCGGGACGCCGCTCCTCCACGCCCTGCCGCAGCTGGCGCGGCCGCCGTTCGGCGGGTTCCCGCGCCGACCGGTCCCGCCGCTCCTCGCGACGCGCGTAGGCGCGCTCGGCCGCGGCGGACCGCGTCCGCGGCTTCTCGCTCGTCTTCTGCCCGGACTTCTGGGCGGGCTTCTGCCCGGACTTCTTCTGGCTGCTCTTCTGCGCAGTCTTCTGGGCGGTCTGCTGCGTTCGCTCGGCGGAACCCGCCCGCGAAGCGGCTTTCTTGCCGGCACGCGTAGGTGCAGTCATCTCGCCTCCCTCGCCTTGCCGCTCATGCGTTCCCCCGGCCGGCCCGCTCCGCGGCCCGCAGCCGCACCGACGCGGCCCTGGGGTTGGCCTCGATCTCCTGCTCACCGGCGAGCTCGGCGCCCCTGGTGAGCAACCGGAATTCCGGTCCGTGGCCCGGCAGTTCCACCGGCAGGTCGACAGGGGTGCGCGACTTCGTCCGGTCGGCGAAGGCCCGCTTGACCATCCGGTCCTCCAGCGAGTGGTAGGACATCACCACGATCCGACCGCCCACGGCCAGCGAGTCCAGCGCCGCCGGGAGTGCGCGGTCCAGCACGTCGAGCTCGGCGTTGACCTCGATGCGCAGCGCCTGGAAGGTGCGCTTGGCCGGATGCCCGCCGGTGCGCCGGCTCGCCGCCGGCACGGTGTCGTAGAGCAGCTGGACCAGCCGCGCGCTGTTGGTGAACGGCTCCTTCTGGCGTTCCCGGACGATCGCCGCGGCGATCTTGCCCGCGAACTTCTCCTCGCCGTAGGTCCGCAGCACCCGCGCCAGCTCGTCCGCGCTGTAGGTGTTGAGCACGTCCGCGGCGGTGCGCGGCGCGCCCGGGTCCATCCGCATGTCCAGCGGGGCGTCGTGCGCGTAGGCGAAGCCGCGGGCGGTTTCGTCCAGCTGCAGCGAGGAAACCCCGAGGTCGAACAGCGCACCGTCCACTTCGGGCAGTCCGAGGTCGGCGAGCACGTCGGCCCACTCGTCGTACACCGCGTGCACCAGGTGGATCCGGGAGGCGTAGGGCGCGAGCCGCTCACCGGCCAGCCGCAGCGCGTCCGTGTCGCGGTCCAGCCCGACCATCGTCAGCCCGGGGTGCGCGGCGAGCATCGCCTCGGAGTGCCCGCCCATGCCGAGCGTGGCGTCGACGACCACCGCCCCCTCGCGGGACAGCGCGGGCGCGAGCAGCTCCAGCGTCCGGTCGAGCAGCACGGGAACGTGCTTGTCGCGGGCGGATCCGCCCTGATCATGCCGCTGTTCGGCCACGGCGGTCCCTCCCTTCCCGCGTGCCCCGTTCCGGTTCGACACCGCGGTCGAAATACCGCCGATCGCCACGCGCGAACGGCGCGTGGCGATCTTCGGTAAGCCCCCTGGTTTTCCGGATCCCGTCAGGTCCCCGCCCGCCCGTCGCGTCCTGGTGCCGGGGAAGATGCACCAGGCATGCGATAGCCGAGCGGACCGAGGCCTCACGAAACCCGGGTCCCTTGCCGTCAACTCCCGCCCCGCCGGTCGGCGGAACGCTCAGAACACGCCGGGCAACACCTCCTCCTGCGCCTTCGCATAGCCCTCCTCGTGCTCGTCGAGGTAGCTCTGCCACCTCTCCGAGTGCCAGATCTCCAGGCGGTTGATCGCGCCGATGACCACGCACTCCTTGGCCAGTCCGGCGTAGCGCCGCAGCTCCGCCGCGATCTTGATCCGCCCCTGCCCGTCGGGCTGCTGCTCGTCGGTGCCGGCGAACAGGTACCGCTGGTAGGCGCGGACCGCCTCGTTGGTGAACGGCGCCTCGGCGACCTTGCGCGCCATCTGCTCAAACTCGTCGCGCGGGAAGACGTAGAGGCAGTGGTCCTGTCCTTTGGTGACCATCAACCCCCCCGCCAATGCTTCCCGGTACTTGGCCGGCAGCGTCAAGCGCCCCTTGTCGTCGAGCTTCGGGTGGTGGGTGCCGAGGAACATCCCGGTCCACCTCCCCACCCAGGCCGCCCGCACGACGACCCCGGACCGCCCCGGCGCCGCCCACTCCCCGAACGGCCTCCGAGCCGGTGCTCCCGCTGGTCGCCAAACCCGATGGCCATCGGAAGCAGTGCCCGCCTGAAACGGCGCCCCACTTCGAGCGGTGCCCCACCTCAAGCGGCAGGACCCCCGTTAGCCCCACCTTCCCCCACACTACCCCACTTCACTCCACCGTCAACACGAGTTGCCCCGGTTCCCCCGGCAGGATTGGCCCCGTTTGCCCTGGTAGCACAGCGTGGCGGCGAAGTGGGGGGTAACGCCGGCCCGACCTTGATCAACCCGTCAAAGCGCGCGGTTATGCTCGGGAACCGCCCGACCGGGCACCGGTGGCCGGCCGGTGGGGGCGAGCTCGGTGGGGCGAAGTGGGGCGAGGCGGTCCGCCGCCCGCGGCGAGGTTCGGTGCGGGTGTCCCGCCGGGGACCGCCGGTTTGGCACACTGCACGTGCCCGCCGGTCTCGATCAGGTGATCGTTTCCGCTTTGCCGGGCGATGCCGGCGCGGACCGCGACAGCCACCCGCCGGCCGCAGACTTTGGAGGTTCGCATGCGCGACCGTTCCGGCGTGCTGCCGCGCCGCAACATGCAGGAGGTGGCGTGACGCCTGAAGCCCAGCTGTCCGGCGCTGCGCCGGCCGGCACCGAGCCCGCACCGAGCATCGACCGGCTGCACGGCACCATCCAGCGCATCGCCGCCAACGTCGAGCAGGTCCTGGTGGGCAAGCCCGAGGTGGTGCGGGTGGCGCTGGTCACCATGCTCGCCGAGGGCCACCTGCTCGTCGAGGACGTGCCCGGGGTCGGCAAGACCTCGCTGGCCAAGGCCCTGGCCCGGTCCATCGACTGCTCGGTGAGCCGGATCCAGTTCACCCCGGACCTGCTGCCCAGCGACATCACCGGCGTGTCCATCTACAACCGGCAGACCGAGTCCTTCGAGTTCCGGCCCGGCCCGGTGTTCGCCAACCTCGTCGTCGGCGACGAGATCAACCGGGCCTCGCCGAAGACCCAGTCGGCGCTGCTGGAGTGCATGGAGGAGAACCAGGTCACCGTCGACGGCGAGACCTACCGGCTCAGCGCGCCGTTCATGGTGATCGCCACCCAGAACCCGATCGAGATGGAAGGCACCTACGCCCTCCCCGAGGCGCAGCGCGACCGCTTCACGACCCGGGTGTCGATCGGCTACCCGGACGCCAAGGCTGAGCTGGCGATGGTGGACGAGCACGCCGGGCACGACCCGCTGCGCGACCTGCGCCCCGTCGCCGACGGCGGCGAGGTGCAGGCCTTGTTGCGGGCCGTGCGCCGGGTGCACCTGTCCACCGAGATCCGCCGCTACGCGATCGACCTGGTGACGGCGACGCGCCAGCTGCCCGAGCTGCGGCTGGGCGCATCGCCCCGCTCGACCCTGCAGCTGGTCCGCGCCGCCCGCGCGCAGGCCGCGCTGTCCGGTCGCGAGTTCGTCGTCCCCGACGACGTGCAGGCGATCGCCGTCCCGGTGCTGGCCCACCGGCTGGTGCTGACCAGCGAGGCCCGCGCGTCGCGCCGCTCGGCGACGGACCTGGTGCGGCAGCTGCTCAACCGGATCCCGGTGCCGCGCGGCGACAGCGACGGCGAACGCAGGTAGTCGTGCTCTCGGGGCTGACCATCCGCGGGCGCTGCCTGCTGGCGGCGGGCGTGGCCGCCGGCATCTGCGCGCTCGTGCTGGACGAGCGGGACCTCCTGCGGGTGTCGGCGTTCGTGATCGCGCTGCCGCTGCTGGCACTGGTGCTCGCCAGCCGCACCCGGTTCGGCATCGCGGCCCGGCGGCAAGTGGTGCAGCCGCGCGTCCCGGTCGGCACCGAGGCAAGCATCCAGCTGCACGTCACCGGCAGCGGCCGGCTCCCGGTCGACGGGCTGGTGCTGGAGGACAACACCCCGCACGCGCTCGGCGGGCGGCCGCGGTTCCGGCTGGACGCGGCGCCCCGGCACGGCGGCACGATCCTGGAGTACTCGGTGACGCCGACGCTGCGCGGCATCCACCACATCGGGCCGCTGCGCACCCGGATCAACGATCCCTTCGGGCTCTCCGAGTTCGAACGGGAGCTCGCCGGCCGCAACCGGCTGGTGGCGGTGCCGAGGGTGTTCCGGCTCACCGGGCTGCCCGCCGGTTCCGGGCTGGGCACCGGCGACGACGGCACGACCCGCCTGCGCTCCGGGCACGGCGATGACGACACGATGGTGCGGCAGTACCGGCACGGCGACGACATCCGGCGGGTGCACTGGAAGTCCACCGCGCGCCGCGACGAACTGATGGTGCGGGTCGAGGAACGGCCCTGGCACGGCGGCGTCACGGTGCTGCTGGACCGGCGTTCGGCAGCCCACCGGGGCAGCGGCGCGCGCAGCAGCGTCGAGTGGGCGATCTCCGCGGCGGCCAGCATCTGCCTGCACCTGCACCAGAGCGGCCAGCAGGTCCGGCTGGTCACCGAGGACGGGCAAGTGCTGACCGGCGGCACCGGGCCGTCCGACGGCGGGCACGACGACGACGCGGTGCTGGACGCGCTGGCCGCGGTGCGCAGTTCGCCGCAGCGCGACCTGGTGGCCACCCGCGACCCGGGCAGCGGGCAGGAGCTCATCGCGGTGCTCGGCGAGACGACCACCGCGGCGGTCGCCGAGCTGACCAAGCTTCGTCCACAAGAGACTCGAAGCCTCGCGCTGCTGCTCGACGTCGGCGCTTGGAACGGGGAGAACGGCGGCGGTTTCGACCCGCAGCAGACCGCCCGGCGGCTGCGCGCTGCCGGTTGGACGGTGGTCGTCGTGGACGGCCCGGAGGTCGCGATCTCCGACGCCTGGCAGCGGCTCTGCCGGGAGACGACCGCACCGGAATCGGAGGTCGCGACGTGACCGCGAACCGGATGACGGCGGCCATCGACATGTCGTTGGTGGCGACCGCGGCCGCGGCGCTGGCCGTGCTGTGCGCGTCGACGGCGTTCGCCGGGGTGCTGGCCGACAGCCGGTGGGTCTTCCCCGCGATGATCACCGTGCTGGTGATCGCGGTCATCGGGGCGCTGTGCCGCCGGGTCCGGTGGTCGCTGCCGCTGACCGTGCTCGCGCAGCTGTTCGGCCTGCTGGTGGTCCTGACCGCGCAGTTCGCCGAGAGCGCGGTGCTCGGTGTGCTGCCCGGTCCGGCGGCCCTCGGGGAGCTCGGCCACCTGCTGGCCGAGTCCGGCGACCTGGTGCGGACCGGGGTGCCGCCGGTGCCCGCCGAACCGGCGCTGCAGTTGATGGTCTGCCTCGGCCTGGGGCTGGTCGCGCTGGCGGTCGACGTCATCGTGGTGGCCTACCGCAGCCCGGCGGTGGCCGGGCTGGTGCTGCTGTGCGTGTTCGCCGTCCCGGCGTCGCTGGCCGACGACATGCTGCCGTGGTGGGCCTTCACCGCCGGCGCGCTGGGCTACGCAGTGCTGCTGGCCTCCGGCGGCCAGCACCGCAGGTGGCGGCGGCAGGAGGACCGCAACCAGGTCGCGCACACCGTGTTCGGCCGCTCCACCGCCACGATCGCCGGAACCGCCGGGGTGATCGCGGTGCTCACGGGCGTGGTGTTCACCGGCGTCGGCACCGAGGGCCGGCTGCCGGGATCCGTGCCGGAGCAGTTCAGCGGCACCGACGGCATCGGGCTGCAGCCGTTCACCTCGCTGCGCGGCCAGCTCAACCGGGACCGCGTCGTCGAGCTGTTCCGGGTCCGCGGCCTGCGGCAGGACACCTACCTGCGGGCGATGACGCTGCGGAAGTTCGACCCGGAGCGCGGCTGGGAGCTGGAGGGCCTCACCCAGGGCGTCGACGCCAACGCCAAGCTCGCGCTGCCCGACGGCACGGACATCATGCTCGGCGACTACGAACGGGTCGAGATCCAGCCGATCGGCTACCGGGACCCGTGGCTGCCGATGTTCGGCGTCCCGCTGTTCGTCTCGGGGATGGGCACGAACTGGCGCTACGACCCGGCCGCCGGGATCGTGTTCACCCAGACCAACCAGGAAAGCCGCCCCTACGTCGAGCAGCTGCTCGTCCAGCGGCCGACGCCGGACCAGCTGCGCCAGGCCCACGGCCCGGCGCCGATCGCGCCCGCGTACCTGGACACCGCGGGAATCCCGCCGCAGGTGGCCGACCTGGCCAGGCGGCTCACCACGAACGCGCCCACCGACTTCGACAAGGCGGTCGCGCTCAACCGCTACTTCACCGACCCGGCCAACGGCTTCCGCTACGACCTGCAGACGGCCCCGTCGACCGGCGGCGACGCCCTGTCCGACTTCTTGTTCCGCGGCAAGCGCGGGTTCTGCGAGCAGTACGCCTCGTCGATGGCGGTGCTGCTGCGCTCGGTCGGCATCCCGTCCCGGGTGGCGATCGGCTTCACCCCCGGCTACCGCGACGGCGACGAGCGGGTGATCACCACCGAGGACGCGCACGCCTGGGTCGAGGCGTACTTCCCCGGCTGGGGCTGGCAGACCTTCGACCCGACGCCGCTGAGCGACGGCCGGGCCGCGCTGCCGGAGTTCCTCGACGGCGAGTTGAACCAGGCTCAGCAACCGGCGCCGCAGCCCGGCCGGCCCCAGCCGAGCACGCCGCCCACCGCCGGCTCGGTGCCCGGGTCGGAGCACCCGGACGGCGCTGACGTCGGTACCCCCCGGGCACCGCGCGAGACGGAGAGCTCGAACCCGTGGCCGGTCGTGATCGGCGTCCTGGTGCTGGCATCGGTTCTGCTAGCGGCGCCGGCCGCGGTGCGGGAGATCCGCCGGAGGCGACGGCTGCGCGCGGTCGCCGAAGGCGCGGAGGGCGCCGCGGGGATCGCGTGGCGGGAGGTGCTGGACGAGTTCCAGGACCGGGGCACGCGGCCGGCGGCCGCCGATACCGCGCGCCGGGTCGCGACGGGGCTGATCGAGCGCCACGGCCTGGACGAGTCCGGCGCCAAGGCGATGCGAGCGCTGGTGGTGGCGGTGGAGCGGGAGTGGTACGCACCACCGGGGCAGCAGCCGGAGGCGACGCTCCCGGAGACGCTGCGCGGCGTCCTGGACAGCCTCCGTCGCACGGCGCCGCTGGACTGGCGCTCGCGCCTGTTCCCCCGCTCTGTGCTGGAGCTCCGCCAAGCCAACCGCTGACCCGGAGCAACGCGCGGAAACCTTTTGGGTTGCCACGGCGTGATGTGGTGCCGCGACGTCAGGAATCTGCCTCTGCAGTGACGAAGCCCTGCGGTGAGGGTGGGCGATTTCGCGCGAAATCGCCAATCGGCAGGCGTGGAGACCGCCGATTCGCGAAATCGGCGCGAAGTTCCCCTGCGACGGCCGCAGAGACCGGCCGGCGTGAAAGTGCGCGCATAGCGGAGATCGCCGCCGGTTCCGCTTCGTGGTGCGGAACCGGCGGCGATCTCCGGGTCGATCAGCCGCTATTGATCGAAGCGTTTGCGGAAACGCTCCTCCATGCGCTGCGTGAAGGAGCTGCGTCCGGGCTTGCTGCGGTCCGCGCCCCGCTTCGGCCGACCACCACCGCCGTTCTCCAGTCCCGACTCGATGTCGTCCCCGCCACCGCGCAACGCGGACAGGACGATCACTGCTCCGCCGAACATCACGAGGAAGCCGACCACGCTCAACACGGGGATGTCGGCCGGCCTGAGGGCCGGGATCACCGCACCGATTACCAGCAGGGCCAACCCCAGAACGAAGACGGCGATGCCCTGCAGCCGCCGACGTCTGGATGGGCGATGCAGCCGTCCTCCGCGCACGGTGGAGGCGAACTTGGGGTCCTCGGCGTAGAGCGCGCGCTCGATTTGTTCGAGCTGTCGCTGCTCGTGCTCGGAGAGTGGCATGACTCCTCCTCCGGCACAGGTCTCTCAGTGGCGCCGGAGACCCGGTGGGCAATTGCCCACACAGGCTGGGGACCGGCGAACGCTTGGGGGCGTCACCCCCGAGGATACGGTTCCCGGCACGCGAGTACTACCCGGTCCCGGCACCGGAACTGTGCGAGGTTGCCGACATCATCCCCTCGGGGCAGTGATCGATCCGCACCGCGCCTCCACGCCTGGCGGAAACGGCGACGTCAGGCCGGTCGGCGCGCGATGGCGTGGAGCCGGGTCGCGATGTCGCGCAGCGGCGCTCGGCGTGCCGCCGCCCGCTCCAGCTCGGCCATCGTGTCGGCCGCCCGGGGGTTGTTGTCCAGCGCCGAGCCGGGCACCAGGTCGCTGAGCACGCCTTGTCCCTGGATCAGCTCCACGGTCAATCCGGCACCTGTCAGGGCCTCGCGCAGGCCGTCGGTGTCGAACCGCCGCTGCAGGGTGTCCGATGCCTCGTCGAGCCGCCCGTTCGGGTCCTGGATCAGCTGCAGCGCCTCGGCGAGCCGGCCGGCCAGCGCCCAGCCCAGGACCGCGGCGTACCGGTTGGCGGCCAGCACCGACACCGCACCACCGGGTGCGGTGGCCTCGGCCAGCGCCGACACCGCCGCTTCGACGTCGTCGACGACCTCCAGAAGCCCGTGCGCCAGCACGAGATCGGCGCCGCCTTCCGGGCTGAGCGCCGACAGCGCGTCGGTGTCGCCCTGCAGCGGGGTGATCTGGTCTGCCACGCCTGCGTCGACGGCCCGGCGCTGGAGCATCGCCAACGCGTTCGGGCTCGGATCGACCACCGTCACCGAGCAGCCCGCGGAAGCCAGCGGCACGGCCCACACGCCGCTGCCGCCACCGACGTCGAGCACCCGCGGCGGGCGCCCGCCGCGTCGCCGCCGCGCAGCGTCGAGTTCGGCTTCCAGCACCTGGTGGACGGCGTCGGATCTCATGGTGAGCAGCGTAATGCGGGATCGCGGGCGGGTTTCACCGGAGTGCGGATCGGCGGATCCCCGGCGGCATTCCGCAGAATCCATTCCGCCACCCGCACCACTGGCGTTGATCAAGTTTCAGGGAGCAGTTCTGGGACGGTCCCCGGTTCCGTAGGCTACGACCGTGCAGACGGTGGCAGTGCTGAGTCTCAAGGGTGGCGTGGGCAAGACGACCGTGGTGCTCGGGCTTGCCTCGGCCGCCATGCGCCGCGGGGTTCGGACGTTGGTCGTCGACCTCGATCCGCAGTGCAACGCGACCGCGTGCCTGGAGCCGGAGGAGACCACCAAGGGTCTCAGCGACGTCCTGGCCGATCCGAGCCCGGAGGTGCTGCGGGCGGCGGTGACCGGCAGCTCCTGGGGCGAAGAGGTCGACGTCCTGGTCGGTTCCGAGGACGCCGAGAGCCACAACGGCCAGCACGGCGACGGCGAGCACCTGTCCCGCCTCACCACGGCACTGTCCGAATTGGACGGCCTGATCGCCGACGGCGAGCTGCCGTACCAGCTGGTGCTGCTGGACTGCCCGCCGTCGCTGGGGCGGCTGACCCGCTCCGCGCTGATCGCCGCCGATCGCGCGCTGCTGGTCACCGAGCCGACGATCTTCGCGGTCTCCGGCGTGCAGCGGGCATTCGAGGCGGTGCAGGCTGAGCGCCAGTCGACCAACCCGGACCTGCAGCCGCTCGGCGTCATCGTCAACCGGGTTCGGCCGCGCTCCCACGAGCACCAGTTCCGCATCGACGAGCTGCGGGACATCTTCGGCCCGCTGGTGCTGCCGGTCGCGCTGCCCGATCGGCTGGCCGTGCAGCAGGCGCAAGGGGCGTGCATGCCGATCCACCAGTGGGGCACGCCGGGAGCGCGGGAGGTCGCGCTGGCGTTCAACCTGGTGCTGGCCCGCACGCTGCGGGCCGGGCGGCCGCGCCGCGCCGAGCCCGACGACGACGAACTGCTGGACGGTGCCGAATGACCACGACGTTGTTCCTGACGTTCGTCTTCGTCGCGCTGATCGGTGTCCTGACGCCCGGCCTGGACACGATGCTGATCCTGCGGCATTCGCTGCTCGGCGGGCGCCGCGTCGGGGTGGCGACGTTCCTCGGGATCAACCTCGGCTGCCTGATCTGGGGCACGGCGAGCATCGCGGGCCTGACCGCGCTGCTCACCGCCTCCCAGGTGGCCTACGACATCGTGCGGGTGGCGGGCGCCGCCTACCTGCTCTGGCTGGGCGGCTCGGCGCTGTGGAAGTCGTTGCCCCGCAACAGGGTTCCGCAGGCCGACGACGTCCCGGTCGAGCCGGTGGCGCTGACCGCTTTCGGCGCGCTGCGCTCGGGGATGGTCACGAACCTGCTCAACCCCAAGGTGGGTGTGTTCTACGTCAGCCTGCTGCCGCAGTTCCTGCCGCCCGGGGCGGCGGCGTTCGCCTGGGGCCCGCTGCTCGTGGCGACGCACATCTCCATCGGGCTGCTGTGGTCCACCGCGCTGGTGTGGCTCGCCGGCCGGGCCCGCGCGCTGTTCCAGCGGCAGCGGGTGCGCGCCTGGCTGGACCGGATCACCGCGACGGTGCTGATCGGCCTCGGCCTGAAGCTGGCAGCCGAGGGGTGAGCGAGCCCTGCCCGAAGGCGACACGGTCTTCCTCACCTGCCACCGGCTGCACGAGGCGCTGGCCGGGCAGGTACTGACCCGCGGCGAGCTGCGGCACCCCCGTCTGTCCACATTGGATCTCAACGGTCGGCGGGTGCGCGAGGTGCGCCCGGCGGGCAAGCACCTGCTGATCCGCTTCGACGACGGCCACACCCTGCACAACCACCTGCGCATGGACGGCGCCTGGCACCTCTACTCCCCCGGCACCAGGTGGCGGCGGCCTGCGCACCAGGCCCGGGCCGTCCTGGGCACGGCCGACCGGGTGGCGGTCGGGTTCAACCTGCACGACCTCCGCTGGCTGCCGACCTCGGCGGAATCCGAGCTGATCGGCCATCTCGGGCCGGACCTGCTCGATCCGGCGTGGGACGACGGGCACGCGACCGAGGCGATCCGGCGGCTGACCGCCGACCCGGACCGGGAACTCGGCCGGGCGCTGCTGGACCAGACCGTGATGGCCGGGGTCGGCAACATCTACAAGACGGAGGTGTGCTTCCTGCTGGGCCGCTCGCCGTGGACGCCCGTCGCGGAGATCGACGCGGCCCGCGCGGTGCGGCTGTGCCGGGAACTGCTGCTGCGCAACGCCTGGCACCCCGAGCAGTCCACCACCAAGAGCCTGCGGCGCGGCACCCGGCACTGGGTCTACGACCGGCGCACCTGCCTGCGGTGCGGCGGACCGGTCCGCCGCGGCACCCAGGGCGACGACGTCGAAGCGCGCGTCACCTACCACTGCCCCCGCTGCCAACCCTGACCAGCACGGCCAGGTTTCCACTGGTCAGTGCCCGTGAGTGAGTTGTGTCGCCATAGCAGCACAAAACACGCACGACACCTGGCCGGCGGAATCGCAGGCTAGCTTTCGGCGGCCGCGTCGCGGGCGTCGGCGAGGCTCCGCAGGATCGGGTAGACCAGCACGATGCCGACCGAGCCCCACACCAGGCCCGTGATCCGGAGCTCCCCCACCTGCAGCGTCAGGTTGCCGACCCCGGCGATCACCGCGGTGCCCATCACCACCAGGTTCACCGGATCCGCGAAGTCCACCGCGGCGTCCAGCCAGATCCGCGCCCCGACCAGCGCCAGCAGCCCGAAGAGCACCAGCGTCGCGCCACCGAGCACGCCGAGCGGAATCGTGTTGATCAGGGCGCCGAGCTTCGGCGAGAACGACAGCACGATCGCGCCCACCGCGGCGACCAGGCAGGCCGCCGTCGAGTACACCCGCGTCGCGGCCATCACCCCGATGTTCGCCGCGTAGCTGCTCAGCGCCGACCCGCCCGCCGAGCCGGCCAGCGTGGTGGCCAGACCGCCGCTGATCAGCGCGTCCCCGACGTACGGGTCGAGGTCGCGGCCGCTCATCGCGGCGACCGCCTTGAGGTGCGCGACGTGCTCGGCGACCAGCACGATCACCAGCGGCAGCACGAACGGCATCACCGAGATGTGCGCCTGCGGGGCGATCAGCTGGGGCAGCCCGAACCAGGGCGCGGCGGCCAGCTCGTCGAGCCGCTCCGGGACGAGGTCACCGGCCAGCACGGCGTAGATCCACCCGACCAGCACCCCGATCAGCACCACGGCCCGCCCGGCCATGCCCCGGCTGAGGACCGTGAGCAGCACGATCGTGCCGAGCGTCAGCGCCGCGGGCACGCGCTGCTCGCTGAACCAGGACACCGACTGCGGCGCGAGGCTGAGCCCGATCATCAGCACGACCGCGCCCGTCACCACGGGCGGCATCGCGGACTCCAGCAATCGCACGCCCAGCGCCTTGACCGCCACGCCGACGGCCATCACCACCAGGCCGACCGCCATGATCCCGCCGAGCAGGGCGGCCGGGCTCGCACCGGCCTCGCCCGCGGCAGCTCCCAACGGCACCACGAAGGCCACCGACGCGCCGAGGTAGGTGGGCACCCGGTTCCGGGTGAGCAGCAGGAACAGCAGGGTGCCGACGCCTGAGAGCAGCAGCGTGGTCGTCAGCGGGAAGCCGGTCAGCAGCGGCACGAGCGTCGTGGTGCCGAACATCGCCACGAGGTGTTGCAGTCCGAATCCGATGGTCAGCGGCCAGCTGAGCCGCTCCTCGGAGGCCACCACGGCATCGCGCACCAGGCGTCGACCGTTGCCGTGCACGGTCCACAACGCCACATCGTCCTCCCCCGAGCCGCCCGGTCGGGCGAGGCCCTGCCACGGCATGTGATGACAGAGGGAAGATTACTATTTCGCATCACACAATCAAGCCAACCCGCTCGGTGGATCGACGAAAACGTCGACTACCAGCAGTGATATCGGCCCGGCGTGTCGCGTCAGTCCTGGCCGGATCGGCGCTGCGGGTCCGCGCTGGGCCCGTCCGGCCCGAAGATCTCCCGCAATCCGGCGGCGAGCCCGGCCAGCCGATCGGTGGCGTCCTGCATCAGGTACTTCTGCTCCGGAGCACCGCTGGCGGCCACGGCCCGCCCCGCGGCGGCGACCAGCCCGCCGTAACCGTCGAGGCCCTCGTCCAGCTCCTCGCGCAACCGCTGCGCATCAGCCTGCAACGCGGGCTTCTGCGTCTCCGGCGCGTGCGGGATCGCCGCCTCCACGGCGACGATCCGCTCTGCGACGCGCCGCAGCTCCGCTGCCGCGATGTCCGCGGTGGCCCGCGCGTCGGCTGCGGCGCTGCCCGCGCCCGCCGACGTCAGCTGCGCCAGCGCATGGCGCAGGCTCTGCTCCGCATCGCGCAACCGCTGCATCGGAGCCCGCGCCGCCGACCCCTGCGGGGGCAGCGCCGCGGGCTCCGGCTGTGGCTCGGGCAACGGCGTCCTCATGAGCCGCCGGTACTTCAGCCCCACCTTGACCGCGCCCACGCCGCTGATGACGGCGAGGCCGCCCAGGCCGACGGTGCTCGTGTACTGCAGGAACTCCCCCATGCCGCCCAGCGCGCTCCACATCTCCGGCAGGGACGCCGAGGCGGCGGCGCCGGCGCCGAACACGCCGGCCGAGGCTGCGCTGCCCGCAGCAGCCCGCTTCGTCCGCTTGCGCTGCCGCAGCAGCCGAGCCCGCGGATCGCGCCAGTTGGCGAACCTCCGCCGCACCTCGGAGAGGAGCGGGCCGCGCATCTGTTCCAGCGCGGCCTCGCCCAACTGCGTCAGTTCCTGCTTGCGGGACTTCACGCCTCGCTCGCTCAGGCTTGGCCGGCTTGCGGATTCTGCTGTTGCTGGGGCTGGGTCGCCGGCTCACCGGCAGCCTGCGAACCGCCGGCGATCTGCTGCTGCTGTCCGCCCGTCACCTGCTGCTGCCCGGTGCCCATCGAGGCGCGCAGCTGCGCGAGCCGGCTGGCGCCGGCGGCGTCGATGGACGCCTGCTGGACCTCCAGCATCCGGCCCTGCACGCTGTTCTGCGCCAGCTCCGCCTCGCCCAGCGCGGTGGTGTAGCGGCGTTCGATCTTGTCCCGGACCTCTTCCAGCGACGGCGTGGTGCCGGGCGCGGCGATCTCGGTCATCTGCCGCATCGACGCGGAGACCTGCTCCTGCATCTTGGCCTGCTCCAGCTGGCTGAGCAGCTTGGTCCGCTCGGCGATCTTCTGCTGCAGGATCTGCGCGTTGCGCTCCACCGCCTGCTTCGCCTGCTCGGCGGCGCCCAGCGACTGGTCGTGCAGCGTCTTGAGGTCCTCGACGCCCTGCTCCGCGGTGACCAGCTGGCTGGCCAGCTGGGTGGCGGTCTCCTCGTACCTCTGCGCGGTCGCCTCGTCGCCGTTGGCACGTGCCTGGTCCGCCATCACCAGCGCCTGCTTCGCCGACGCCTGCAGCTTCTCGACCTCGCCGAGCTGCCGGTTCAGCTTCATCTCCAGCTGGCGCTGGTTGCCGATCACGGAAGCGGCCTGCTGGGAGAGGCTCTGGTGCTGCTTCTGGGCTTCCTCGATGGCCTGCTGGATCTGCACTTTCGGGTCCGCGTGCTCATCGACCTTCGACGAGAACGCCGCCATGAAGTACTTCCAGGCCTTCACGAACGGGTTGGCCATCTCCTCCGCCTGCCTTCTTCTGTGCTCGGCTGCCCCATGCCGACACGACCGCACCGGGCGTGCCCGCTGGTTCCATCGTGTCAGGTAGTCGTGTCGGCTTCCACCAAACACGGTAGTTCTCCGGGATTTACCGGGAGCTACGACCCAAGATCGAACCAGAAAGCCGCCACCGCCCGGCCACCGGGCCCCGAAACGGTCGTGAGTGCCGAAACGGGCATATACCCGCTCCGGCACTCACGAGGTTGGTCTTGCTCCTACGCAGCCACCACTACGCCGCCGGGCTTGCGCACCGGCGCGCTGATCCGCTGGCTGAGCATCGGCTGCAGCCGGTCCGCGCAGGCGCGCGGTTCCGCGTCCGCGCTGGCTTCGGCGCCGGCCAGCTGCTGCTTGGCCAGTTCGGCGTCGGAGAGCTCGGTGCCGATCAGGCTGGGCACCAGGCGGCCGCCGTCGATCTCCGCCGACGTTGCCTGCTCGACGACCGACGGCACCACCAGCGTCTCGTCGAGATCGCCGGCCACGGTGACCAGGAGTTCCGGCAGCGGCAGGTCCAGGGCGTCGCAAATCGAGGCGAGCAGCTCGCTGGACGCCTCCTTGCGGCCCCGTTCCACCTCGGAGAGATATCCGAGGCTCACCCGGGCAGCGCGCGAAACGTCCCGCAAGGTCCGAGACTGTGCGGTCCGGGCGCGGCGCAGTCGTTCACCGACCGCCTCCCGCAACAATACGGTCATCGCGCGCCTCCCTTCCTTCGTCGCCTACCGCGTGCACCACGCGTGAACGCCACCTACGTTACTCATCCGAGGGCCCGAACGAGAACGATCGTCCACAAGTCCGCCGAGGGCGAACGCACGGTGACCGTTCCCGGGCGCAGCCTTCTGCCAGCGCACAGCGCCCCGTTGAATCAACGCAGCAGACCCGCGAAGTGTTCCAGCGCCACCCGAACGGCCGCAGCCCGCACGGCGTGCCGGTCGCCGTCGAGGCGCACCGACCGCACCGTCGCGCCATCCGGCCCCGCGAACCCGAGGTGCACAGTGCCCGGCGCCACCCCGTCCTGCGGGTCGGGCCCGGCCACGCCGGTCAGCCCGATGCCCCAGTCCGCGCCGCAGCGCCGCCGGGCGCCGTCCGCGAGCATCTCCGCGACCCGCGGGTGCACCGCGCCGTGCGCCGCGAGCAGATCGCGATCGACCCCGGCCAGCTCCGCCTTCAGGTCGGTCGCGTAGACGATCAGCCCGCCGCGGACCACGTCGCTGGCCCCTGGCACGTCGGTCAGCACGGCGGAGACCAGGCCGGCCGTCAACGATTCCGCGGTCGCGACCGTCTCGCCGCGCCGCCGCAATGCCTCGATCAAGGCCGCGACCTGCGACAACGACAACCCGATCTGATCGACGATCACGCGCCGACCTTGGCCCGGCCGGCGGCGCGCAGCCGCACCGCGCGCACGACGTAGTCGAGCCCGGTCACGACCGTGGCGACGAGCGCCGCGCCCATCACGATCCAGCGCGGCACGTCGGCCCAGGCGCCGAGCGGCAACAGGTAGAAGCCGATGGCGAGTGCCTGCAGCAGCGTCTTGACCTTGCCGCCGCGACTGGCCGCGATGACGCCGTGCCGGATCACCCAGAACCGCAGCAGCGTGACGGCGACCTCGCGGCCGATGATCATCCAGGTGACCCACCAGCCGAGGTCGCCGAGGAGGCTCAGCCCGACCAGCGCGGCGCCGGTCAGCGCCTTGTCCGCGATGGGATCGGCGACCTTGCCGAAGTCGGTGACCAGGCCGCGCTTGCGGGCCAGGTCACCGTCGATGCGGTCGGTGATGGAGGCGATCGCGAACACCGCCGTGGCGATCCACCGCCACAGCGTGTCGTGCCCATCCTCCCAGAACAGCGCGACGAGGAAGACCGGTACCAGCGCGAGCCGGGAGACGGTCAGGATGTTGGCGATGTTGACCAGCGGCACGGGTTCGGACCGCGCCCCGGTCGGGTTCGCCGCTGCGGAGTCGGACGTCGCGCCATCGGCCGTCATGGCTGCTCCCCGGGCCTGTTCTGCGCGGGCGTGCTGTCGATCGGGCGCACCACGAGGTCCACGCCTTCGCTGTCCACCACCCGGCAGAGCAGCACATCACCCACGTTGACCTCTCCAGGATCGGTGACGAGGCATTCCCCGTCCACCTCCGGCCCCTGGTGCTCGGCGCGGCCGGCGCACTCCTCGTCGCTGACGCGCTCGACGAGGACCCGCACCTCCGTGCCGATGCGGTCCTCGGCGCGCTGCGCGATCAGCTCGTCGACGAGGTCGGATAGCTTCTCGACGCGCTCGTCGACGACGTCCGGGTCGATCTTGCCGTCGAAGCCGGCGGCCTCGGTGCCGTCCTCGTCGGAGTAGCCGAACACGCCGATGGCGTCCAGCCGCGCCCGGGTGAGGAAGTCCTGCAGCTCGGCGAAGTCGTCCTCGGTCTCGCCGGGGAAGCCGACGATGACGTTGCTGCGGATGCCCGCCTCCGGGGCGAGCTCGCGGATCTGCTCGATGAGCGCCAGGAACGACTCGGTGGAGCCGAACCGGCGCATCCGGCGCAGCACCGACTCGCTGGAGTGCTGGAACGACAGGTCGAAGTACGGCGCGACACCGGGCGTGGTGGCGATGGCCCGCACCAGGCCGGGACGGGTCTCGGCGGGCTGCAGGTAGGACACCCGCACCCGGTCGACGCCGTCGATGGCGGCGAGCTTCGGCAGCAGCACCTCCAGCGCCCGCGCGTCGGCCATGTCCTTGCCGTAGGAGGTGGAGTTCTCGCTGACCAGGAACAGTTCCTTCGCGCCGTGCTCGGCCAGCCAGGCGGCCTCGCCCAGGATCTCCTCCGGCGGCCGGGACAGGAAGGAACCGCGGAAGGACGGGATGGCGCAGAACGAGCAGCGCCGGTCGCAGCCGGAGGCCAGCTTCAACGCGGCGACCGGCGAGTCGTCGAGCCGGCGGCGCGCCACCGCGCGGGCGGCCGGGACCCAGCCGTGCCCGGGAACCGAGACCTCGGCGGCCGCGGCGGGCCGGGCGACCGGGGTGATCGGCAGCATCTTGCGCCGGTCCCGCGGCTGGTGCGACTGGATGGCCTGCCCGGCGACGACGTCGTCGAGCCGGTCGGCGAGGTCGGCGTAGTGGTCGAAGCCGAGCACCGCGTCGGCCTCGGGCATGTGCTCGGCGAGCTCGGCGCCGTAGCGCTCGGCCATGCAGCCGACGGCGACGACCTTCGCGCCGGTGTCGGCGGCGGCGAGCAGCGTGTCGACGGAGTCCTTCTTCGCCGATTCGACGAAGCCGCAGGTGTTGACCACCACGACGTCGGCGTCGTCGGCGTCGACGAGCTCCCAGCCGCGACCGTGCAGGTTGCCGGCGAGCTCTTCGGAGTCGACCTCGTTGCGGGCGCAACCGAGCGTGACCATGGCGACTCGGCGGTGATTTTGCTCGGTTGACATGCGAGGAGCGTAACGTCCCCGCCGCCGCCCCCTGCGCACGAGCCCGTCGGGCGAAAACCCCGGCCGTGGTCAAGATTACGGCCACCACCCGACCACTCGAACCCGCGGTTGGTTAGGCTTGCCTAACATGACAGCTCTCGTCGAGGTGCGTCCGGCCCGAGTCCGCGACGCCCGCGCGATCAAGGCGTTGATCGACCACTACGCGGGGAAAGTGGTGCTGGGCAAGGAACTCGTCACGCTCTACGAGGACATCCAGGAGTTCTGGGTCGCCGAACAGGCAGGCCAGATCGTCGGCTGCGGCGCACTGCACGTGCTCTGGGAAGACCTCGCCGAAATCCGCACCGTCGCCGTCGATCCGACGACCAAGGGCCGCGGCATCGGCCACGCGCTCGTCGCCAGCCTGGTCACCGCCGCCGGCGAGCTGGGCCTGTCGCGAATCTTCGTGCTGACCTTCGAGACCGAGTTCTTCGGCCGCCACGGCTTCCTGCCGATCGCCGACACCCCGGTCCCGCCGGACGTCTACGACGAGATCCGCCGCTCGCCGGACGAAGGCGTCGCACAGTTCCTGGACCTCGCGCACGTGAAGCCGAACACCCTCGGCAACTCGCGCATGCTGCTGCGACTGGGCTCGTGACGCGCCGAGAATGCGCATGCCACGCCAGGATAGCGGCGCTACGATGCCCCCATGAATGACTATGCGTCATCGGCGATAACGATTCGACGGGCTCGCATCGCCGACGTGCGGACGATCAAGTCCCTGGTCGACGCCTACGCGGGCGAAGTGCTGCTGGCCAAAGAACTCGTCACCCTCTACGAGGACATCCAGGAGTTCTGGGTCGCCGAGCGCGCCGAGCCGGACGGCGCCGGCCGCGTCGTCGGCTGCGGCGCGCTGCACGTGCTCTGGGAAGACCTCGCCGAGATCCGCACGGTCGCGGTGGATCCGGCGGCGAAGGGCCACGGCATCGGCCACCGCCTCGTGCACCAGCTCGTCGACCTCGCCCACGAGCTGGGCCTGACCCGGGTGTTCGTGCTGACCTTCGAGACAGAGTTCTTCGGCCGCCACGGCTTCCGCACCATCGACGGAGCCCCGGTCAGCCCGGACGTCTACGAGGAGATGCGCCGCTCCGTCGACGCGGGCGTGGCGGAGTTCCTCGACCTCGCCAACATCAAACCGAACACGCTCGGTAACACCCGGATGCTCCTCGAACTCGACCGATAACGCCCGACCGGTCGAATTCGGGGTCATCGTTCTCGTGCCGGATGCCCGAACGTCCCGCGAACACCACCTGCAACAGCTATAACACGGGGAGTGATCCGTTCGGCTCCGAGGAGACCAGCCGTGGAACGTTCCCCTGCTCGCCGTGGCTTCTTCACCTGCGCCGCGGCAACCGGCGCGCTGTTGCTCACCGCCGGCACCGCGCACGCCGACCTCAGCCAGACCCAGCTGCGGGTGGTGACCGACGAGTACCTGTACGAGTTCTCCCTCGACACGTTCACCGAAACCCGCGCCGAGCAGCCCCATGCGGATCAGCTCGACTGGTCCTCCGACGGCTGTTCGATGTCGCCGGACAAGCCGCTGGGCTACAAGTTCCGCACCAGCTGCGAGCGGCACGACTTCGGCTACCGCAACTACAAGCGGCAGGACCGGTTCGGCGAGGACGACCGCAAGAAGGTCGACGACAACTTCAAGGCCGACATGTACTCGGTCTGCGGCAGCGACGTGGTCTGCAAGGGCACTGCGAACATCTACTACTACGCGGTGCGCGAGTTCGGCGGGACGAGCGGGTCGACCGCCGAGGCCGTCGAACTGGCGCAGGTCAAGCCGGTGCTCTCCGGCACCGGCTCGCTGCTGGAGTACCACGCGGTCAACGCCACGGGCGAGATCGTGCGGCTCGGCGCGAACGGCTGAGCACCGAGCGCGATCGGCGGAGGGCGCGTCCGGGCGGGACGCGCCCTCCCCCCGTCTTCGCCGGGTTTTTCCGCCGCCACGAAAAGGTAATGTGCCCTTCGCGCCCCGGCGCACGGCGAGAAGGGAACACGAATGGTCAAGCGGCAACTTCCGCGCTGGTCCGAACTGCGTCCGCTGCTGCGGGTCAAGCCCCCACAGCTGAACACGACCGAGCGGCGCCTATCGGCCGCCCACTCGATCGCCGACCTGCGGGCCATCGCCCGCCGCCGGACGCCCCGCGCCGTGTTCGACTACACCGATGGCGCCGCCGAGGCCGAGATCAGCCTGCGCCGCGCCCGGCAGGCCTTCCGCAACGTCGAGTTCCGCCCCTCCGTGCTGCAGGACGTGTCCAAGGTGGACACCAGCAGGACGATCCTCGGTAGCCGCTCCGAGCTGCCGTTCTCCTTCGCCCCCACCGGTTTCACGCGCATGATGAACCACGAGGGCGAGCCCGCGGTGGCCCGCGTCGCGGACCGCGCGGGCGTCCCCTACGCGCTGTCCACGATGGGCACCACCTCGGTCGAGGACGTGGCCGCGGCGGCGCCGAACTCCCGCAAGTGGTTCCAGCTCTACCTCTGGCGCGACCGCGAGGCCAGCCGCGAGCTGGTGCAGCGCGCCCAGGACGCCGGCTACGAGGCTCTGATGCTCACCGTCGACACGCCGGTCGGCGGCGCGCGCCTGCGCGACGCCCACAACGGCCTGACGATCCCGCCGGAGCTGACGCTCAAGACCATCGCCGACGGCGCGATGCACCCGGCGTGGTGGTTCAACCTGCTCACCACCGAGCCGCTGTCGTTCGCCTCCTTCAAGCACTGGTCCGGCACCGTGCAGGAACTGATCAACTCGATGTTCGACCCGTCGCTGAACCTCGCCGACCTGGAGTGGCTGCGGGAGCTGTGGCAGGGGCCGCTGATCGTCAAGGGCATCCAGAACGCCGACGACGCCAGGCGCGTGGTCGAGCGGGGCGCCGACGCGGTGGTGCTGTCCAACCACGGCGGGCGACAGCTCGACCGGGCCCCGACGATGCTGGAACTGCTGCCGTCGGTCCGCGAGGCCATCGGTGGCCGGGCCGAGATCCTGCTGGACACCGGCATCGTCAGCGGAGCCGACATCGTCGCGGCGATCGCACTCGGAGCGGACTCGTGCCTGATCGGCCGGGCCTACCTGTACGGCCTGATGGCGGGCGGCGAACGCGGCGTCCAGAAGACGGTGGACATCCTCCGCGCCGAAATCGTCCGGACCCTCCAACTGCTGGGCGTCCACGCGATCGACGACCTCAACACCACCCACGCCACCCTCCGCCACGGCTGATCCCCCGCAATTTCCATTATTGAAATCGAACCTTCGATTTCAATGGAAATTGCGGACCGTCGGCGCGTCGGACCACGACACGCCGACGGCTGTGGACAACTCCCGCAATTTCAATGGAAATCGGAGACGTGATTTCCATTGAGGTGATCTCAGTAAGAATCGTTTGTGGGTGCCGATCGGAAACGTGGCAGGTGATCGGCTGAGACATGCCCGGAGGAAGTGGGGCGTGGGGTG
>NZ_JBWKKU010000022.1:51822-135419 GCF_056431445.1 Saccharopolyspora sp. NPDC045941 | reverse complement strand
AAACTGGCACGCCCTCGACCGCGTCCGCTGCTGCCCACACCGCGTCGGCACCCTCGCCCGAGCCATCCTCACCCTCGAACACGAAGGATGAAAAAGGCTCAATGGAACTTGCGGGAGTGCCGGAGGGCCGACGCCCGGCTGCGGCCGTGCGACCGGCGACACGTTGTTGAGCAGCGGCAACGTGCTTCGCGATGCGGGCGGTTACTGTTGTCGGTCATGGACGTTCGGGTCGTGGACCACCCCCTCGTGAAGGCAAGGCTGTCCACAATGCGCGATGCGCGCACCAACAGCGCCGCGTTCCGCGCCGCGCTGCAAGAGCTCACGCTGATGCTCATCTACGAGGCGACGCGGGACGCCGAGGTCGCGGTGGAGCCGATCCACACCCCGGTGGCGCGCACCAACGGCTACCGGCTGGCGAACCCGCCGCTGCTGGTGCCGGTGCTGCGGGCCGGTCTCGGCATGGCCGACCAGGCGCACCGGCTGATCCCGGAGGCGCAGATGGGCTTCGTCGGCCTGGCCAGGGACGAGGAGACGCTGCAGCCCACGCCGTACCTCGAATCGCTGCCCACCGACCTGTCCGGCCGCCCGGTGCTGGTGCTGGACCCGATGCTGGCCACCGGTGGCTCGATGGTGCACACGATCAGCCTGCTGACCGACCGCGGCGCCACCGACGTCACGGCGATCTGCACGCTGGCCGCCCCGGAGGGCGTGCGCCGGCTGGAGGAATCCGGCCTGCCGGTGCGGGTGGTGACCGCGAGCGTGGACGAGCGCCTCAACGAGTCGGGATTCATCGTCCCCGGCCTCGGCGACGCGGGGGACCGCGAATACGGCGCGGTGTAGCTCCACTGGGTCCCGGACGCCTCCCGAATTCGCCTGGAATTGCAACGATCTTCGCCGGGTCGCAGCGGGGAAATTCCCGATTTTGCCTGAAATCGGGAGTCCCGCAGCGGCCCGGTTCGTCGTGTTGACCACCGGTTCTACCTGGACAGGTGCGGGGTGCGCGGGCGCCCCGGCGACGCCTCGGGCTCCTGCTTGACCTGCCCGCAGCAGCGTTATTGGGCCGAACAGGCGCTACCTGGTCTAGACCTGATCCGAATATGGTCTATACCACATTGAGCGATCCCCCCGATGACGCAGGAGTCGCCATGTCCGTTCGACGACGCAGCTTCCCGTTCCGGCTGCCGGTGCTGCTCGCCTCGATCCTCGCCCTGGGGCTGCCCGCGCTGGCCGCCCCGGCCGGGGCCTCCGACACCCCGGCCGCCCCCCAACCCCAGGCCGCCGCCCGCAAGGTCGGCTACTTCACCCAGTGGTCGATCTACGACCGCAACTACTTCGTCAAGAACCTCGACACCTCCGGCGCCGCCGGTCAGCTGACCCACCTCAACTACGCCTTCGGCAACCTCGACGCCGGCGGCAAGTGCTTCCAGGTCAACCAGGCCGGCGAAGGCGACGCCTGGGCCGACTACCAGCGCCGCTTCACCGCCGAGCAGACCGTCAACGGCACGGCCGACGCCTACGACCAGCCGCTGGCGGGCAACCTCAACCAGCTCAAGCAGCTCAAGGCGAAGCACCCCGGGCTGAAGGTGTACATCTCCTTCGGCGGCTGGACCTGGTCGAAGAACTTCCACGCGGCCGCGGCGACCCCCCAATCCCGTGCCGCGCACGTCAAGTCCTGCATCGACATGTGGATCCGCGGCAACCTGCCGAAGATCGGCGAGCCGCAGGGCGGGGACGGCGTCGCCGCGGGCATCTTCGACGGCGTCGACCTCGACTGGGAGTGGCCCGCCTCCGAGGGCGGCCCCGGCAACGTCGTCGACCCGGCCGACAAGCAGAACTACACCGCACTGCTGCAGGAATGGCGCACCCAGCTCGACGCCGTCGGCAAGGAGCTCGGCAAGACCTACGACATCAGCGCGTTCCTGCCCGCCGACCCGAAGAAGATCGAGGCCGGCTACGAGGTGCCGAAGGTCTTCGGCCTGCTCACCTTCGGCACGATCCAGGGCTACGACCTGCACGGCGCCTACGAGCCGACGACGAACCACCAGTCGGCGATCTACAGCCCGGAGGGCGACCCGTCGCCGGAGAAGTGGAGCATCGACCAGACGATCAACGCCTGGCGCACCGCCGGGGCGCCGAACGACAAGATGGTGCTCGGCGTGCCCTTCTACGGCCGCGGCTGGACCGGCGTGCAGAACCAGAACAACGGCCTGTTCCAGACCTCGACCGGTCCTGCCCCGGCCAAGTACGAGGCGGGCATCGAGGACTACAAGCTGCTCAAGGCCAAGGCCGGTTCGTTCACCCTGCACCGCGACGAGAAGGCCGGTCACGCCTGGATCTACGACGGAACCACGTTCTGGACCTTCGACGACGCGACCGAGATCACCCGCAAGGTCGAGTACCTCAAGCAGCAGGGCCTCGGCGGCGCGATGGTGTGGTCGATGGACGGCGACACGCCCGAAGGCGAGCTGATGACCGCCATCCACAAGGCCCTCGGCTGAGGACTGTTTCAAAGCAGCTCGCATAGCGGTGCGGGTAGCGGAACCTCAGAAGTCTTCTCGACTCCGGGATCCCCGACTTATGTATTCCGGATACACGGCGCTGGGGCTGTCCTCGCGAGAAGACTTCTGAGAACCCGCGGCGGTGCGAGCTGCGAGGGTGGGCTAAGCGGCTGCGCCGCTTCAAAGAGAAGACCGACGGAATCCCGAAGCAGTCGTGGGTGGTCATGGCCGCCAGTCAAGGCCGCGCACGACGCGCTGGCCCCGAGGAACTCCCCCGTCGCTCGGGGTCAGCGCCTCCAACCCGCGAAACCGTTGCGCAGCGCCCGCTCATAGCGGGCGCTGCCTTCGTCTCCGGCCGGTGCCGAACCGCTCAGCTCCAGCGAGACCAGGCCGTGCACCAGCGCCCACGCGGCGAAGACGACCTCCGCCGGATCGGCGTCGATCAGCTCCCCGGCCTCGATGCCCTTGGCGATCGCCTCCCGCAGCGGCTCGATGCTGCGCAGCGCCTGCTCCCACGCCCGCTCGTCGGGCGTGAAGTCGGGCACCGCGTGCCCGAACATGATCGAGTAGAAGTGCCGGTTGGTCAGTGCGCTGTCCCGGTAGGCGTGGCCCAGCGCGGTCAGGTCCTGCGCCGCGTCGCCGGTGCGCGACACCCGCTCCATCCGGTCGCACAGCCGCTGGAAGCCCTCCACGTACAGCTCGCGGACCAGCCCCGGCTTGCCGCCGAACAGGGAGTACACCGCGGTGGTCGAGGTGCCCACGTCCGCGGCGAGGCGCCGCAGGCTCAGCCCCTCCGGGCCGTGCGCGGACAGCAGCTCGCCGGCCCGGTCCAGCAGGCGGGTGCGGAGGGCTTCGTCGTGCGCTCGCGGTCTCGCCATTGACCGAACGTAGCGCCTTTCTCGGGTGGTATCAGCGCGATACCATCTACCGCATGGCCATGACCTTGCGTCTGACCGAGGAAGAGAACCGGCGGCTCGCCGAGCTGGCGGCGGTCGAGGGGCGGTCCAAGCAGGAGGTCGTGCGCAGTGCGCTGGCTGAACGCTGGGCGCGCCAGCAGAAGGAACAGCAGCTGGACGACGTGATGCAGCGCGTTCTGCCGCGATACCGGGGATTGTTGGACAAGCTCGGCCCTTCATGATCGACTATTGAGCGGTGACCGTATATCTCGACACGTCCGATCTGCTCCTGCTCGCGACCGCGGTTTCCGACGGCGACCTGCTGGTGCGGGACAGCGGATTGCTCGACGCGGCGGCGTACCGGCCGCGCGCGGAGGTCCTCGGGGTGCCGGCGTACGAGACCCTGTGGCTGAAGTCGGCGGCGCTGCTGGATTCGATCGTGCGCACCCGGCCGCTGGCCGGCGGCAACTGGCGGCTGGGCTGGGTGGCCGCGGTGGCGATGTGCGACGTGAACGGCTGGTGGGTGGAGGCCGACGACGACGAGGCGCTGGTGCTGGTCCGCGAGGTCGGCCGCGACCAGCGGGAGCTCCCCGAGGTGGCGGACCACCTGGAGCGCTGGGCCAAGCCCAAGATCTGACCCGGCCGCAAACCCTTGGCGTGCGGGGAGATTCGCGGCGGCGGGCCCGGAACGGCGATGGCCCGCCCGGGAGTCCGGGCGGGCCAGCGCGCTCAATTCGTTCGGTCTTCGGCCGAGGTCGTTGTTCAGGCACTTGCTCGCGGTGGTCGGCCGACCACGCGGGAGTGCCGGTACCAGGCCCTAGCCGACGGCTCCGCTCTCGAGCTTCCTCATGGCAATCGGTGCGCCTGCCAGGTCCTCTTCGTTGCAGAGCAACTTGAGGTCGTAGTAGGGCGAACCTTCGCGATCGTCGTAGTCCAGGTGGACTGCGATGACATCGATGGGTTCACCCAGCCAGTTCTGGGCCTCGCGAAGCCATTGGGCGGACCGCTCCAGGGCGGCTGGTAGGTCGTCGTCGCGGAACTCGACAGGTCGGTACGGAACGCCCTGAACCTGATCCTGCGGACCGGGGGGCTGTGGGAGATCCACGGAGACGCCGGAGTCGTCGAGTTCGAGTCGGATCGCTTCCTCACTCACTGTCGCAGGGTAACCCCTCCGGCGGTCCAAATGCTGCCGGAGGGCCTGCTCAGTTCCCCCGGATCGGGCTGCTGAGCTGGTCGGACCGGTCGGCCGATTACCATGCGCAAGGTGCGGGGCGCCCTGGGCATCGCACGTTGATGAGGGAAGGCGGGCTTTGCCCAGGGCGCCCTGCTGCCGTCAAGGGGCGCGCCCCGACGACACGATCAGGTTACTCCGGTCGTGTCGTCCAAGATCAACTGGGGTTGGTCGCGGAGCACGCCGTTTTCGCGCGAAAACGGCACCTCCCACGCGTGGCGAGCCTCGTTTTCGCGCGAAAACGCTGCTCGGCCACCCTGGCTGGACGTTACCCTCCGCGATGGGCGGATACGCCGTTCAGGGCATCAGTCCGGCCGCGACGGTCGCCCCGAGCTCCCAGCACGCCTCCAGCGCGTCCTTGTCCGGCTGGCCGAGCACGGTGACCGGCTCCGCGACCTGCTGCCACGACAGGCCGGTCGTGATCGACCGGATCGCGCGCAGCGCGCCCTCCACGCCCTCGTTGCCGTGCACGTAGCAGCCGTACGGCCGGCCGATCGTCGAATCCAGGCACGGGTAGTAGATCGTGTCGAAGAAGTGCTTGAGCGCGCCGCTGATGTAGCCGAGGTTCGCCGGCGTGCCGAGCAGGTAGCCGTCGGCTTCCAGGACGTCGCTGGCCGTGGCGCTCAACGCCGGTCGCCGCACCACTTCGACGCCCTCGATCTCGTCGGTCGTGGCGCCCGCGACGACCTTCTCGAACATCGCCTGCATGCCCGGCGACGGCGTGTGGTGCACGATCAGCAGCCTCGGCATCGTCAGTCCTCCCGCACCAGGTCGGAAACCGCCTGCTTCAGCGCGTCGAGCCGGTCCGCGGCCCGCTGCTTCGCCGCCGCCAGCGGGAGTTCGCCGGCGTGCTCGACGACCTGCAGGTAGCACTTGAGCTTGGGTTCGGTGCCGGACGGGCGGATGACGACCCGGAGCCCGCCCGCGCCGGTGATCACCAGCGCATCGGTGTCCGGCAACAGGTCCTCGACGTCCACAGTGGTCGCCGCGAGGCTGGTCGGTGGCCGCTCGCGGAGCCGTCGCATGATGCGCGGGATCACGCCCAGGTCCGTGACGCGCACGGAAACCTGGCCGGTCTGGTGCACGCCGTGCTTCGCGGACAGCTCGTCGAGCAGCTCCGGCAGGCCGCTCCCGGATGCCTTCAGGGTGGCGGCCAGGTCGCTGCCCAGGACGGCGGTGGAGATGCCGTCCTTGTCGCGCACGGCATCCGGGTCGACGCAGTGCCCGAGCGCCTCCTCGTAGGCGTAGACCAGGCCGGTTCCGGCGCCGTCGCCGGCGCGCACGAGCCATTTGAAGCCGGTCAGCGTCTCGTCGTAACGGACGCCGAACTCTGCGGCGATCGAACGCAGCATGGTCGCGGACACGATCGTCGTCGCGACCAGCGGATCGGCCGATCTATCCACAGTGGACAGGATGTGCTGGGCGAGCAGGATGCCGGTCTCGTCGCCGCGCAGCATCCGCCAGGCGCCGTCCTCCCGGACGCCGAGCGCGCACCGGTCGGCGTCCGGGTCGAGCGCGATCGCCAGGTCCGCGCCGATCTCGGCGGCCAGCGCCAGCAGCTCGTCGGTCGCCCCCGGTTCCTCCGGGTTCGGGAAGCCGACGGTGGGGAAGTCCGGGTCCGGTTTCTCCTGGGACGCAACGAGATGCACGTCGTCGAAACCGGCGCGATGCAGCGCCTGCCGCAGCGTCTGCGCGCCGACGCCGTGCAACGCGGTCGCCGCGATCCGCAGAGTTCGCGCGTCGCCGCGCGGCAGCGTCGCAACCCGCGCGAGGTAGTCGTCCAAGGCGGAGTCGTGGATCGACCAGCTTTCCTTGCGCGGCACCGCGTTCGCCGCCGGAGTCGCGGCGATCGCCGCCTCGATTTCGGTGTCGACGGGGCTCACCAGGTGGATGCCGCCCCGCAGGTACAGCTTGTACCCGTTGTCCTGCGGCGGATTGTGCGAAGCGGTGATCTGGATGCCCGCGACGGCGTCCAGCGCGCGTGCGGCGTGCGCCAGCACCGGCGTCGGCAGCGGCTCGGGCAGCATCCGCACGTCGAAACCGGCGGCCGCCAGCACCCCGGCGGCGTCGGTGGCGAAGTCCTCCGAGCCGTGCCGCGCATCGCGGCCGACCACGACGACACCGCCGCCGTGACCGCACTCGGTCAACCACGCCGCCACACCGGCGGTCGTGCGCACGACCACGGCGCGGTTCATCCCGTTCGAGCCCGCGCGCACCGCCGCGCGCAGGCCGGCGGTGCCGAACTGCGGCATGCCGGACATCCGGTCCGCGAGCTCCGGGTCGTCGGCGTCGAGCAGCGCCTGCAGCTCGGCCTGGGTCCGCGGGTCCACGTCGCCGGCGATCCACCGCAGGGCGGCCTCGCGCGGCTGCGCGTCGAGCGTCACTTCGCCTCCTGTAGAGCCTGTTTCCAGGCTCGTTCTGCGTGGCGGTGCAGGTGGCGGAACCTGAGAACCCGCGGCGGTGCGTGGGCCAAGCGGCTGCGCCGCTTCAAAGACACAACCCCGCCCTACCGCACTCGCACGCCACCACATCTCAAACGACTTCTATGGCAACCAAAACCGCTCACGACCACAATCATCACGCCGACTTCAGCACCTGGCCACGCGCGAGGCAAGAGCCGCGCTCACGCCGCCTCGACCAGCGAACGCAGCAGCTTGCCCATCCGGCTGGCCGAGGCGCGACCGGCGTCCAGGACCTCCTGGTGGTTCAGCGGCTGCCCGCTCAACCCGGCGGCCAGGTTCGTCACCAGCGACAGCCCGAACACCTCGGCGCCCTCGGCGCGGGCCGCGATGGCCTCCAGCACGGTCGACATCCCGACCAGGTCGACGCCGAGCCCGCGCAGCATCCGGATTTCCGCCGGCGTCTCGAAGTGCGGGCCCGGCAGACCGGCGTACACGCCTTCCTCCAGCGAGGGATCGATGCTGCGGGCCAGCTCCCGCAGCCGCGGCGAGTACAGGTCGGTGAGGTCCACGAAGTTCGCGCCGACCAGCGGCGACCGCGCGGTCATGTTGACGTGGTCGCTGATCAGCACGGGCTGACCGACCTGCATGCCCTCGCGGATCCCGCCGGCGGCGTTGGTGAGCACGACCGTCCGGCAGCCGGCGGCGATCGCGGTCCGCACGCCGTGCGCCACCGGATCGATGCCCTTGCCCTCGTACAGGTGCGTCCGCCCGAGCATGACCATCGCCCGCTTGTCGCCCACCTGCAGCGACCAGATCTTGCCGCTGTGCCCGATCGCGCCCGGCGCGGCGAAGCCTGGCAGGTCGGACATGCTCAGCTCGGTGGTGGGCCGGCCGATCTCCTCGGCGGCGGGTTGCCAGCCGGAACCGAGCACGACGACCAGGTCGTGGCGGTCGGTGCCGGTGATCTCGGCGAGCTTGGCGGCGGCCGCCTGCGCAGCGGCGGAAGGATCGGAAGCAGTCGTAGAGGTCACGGCCGCGCAGCTTAGTCCGTACCAGGCCGGGACGAAGCCCGTTCAACACCGCACGAGCACGTGGAACCCGTTTTCACGGCTAGCTGGTCTGCAGGCTGCCCTGGATCTGGTCGAGTTCGCCGTTCGGCGCCTGGCTGCCCGGCACGGTCACCCGCACGATCCACAGGTCGTTGCCGTGGCGGGTCAGCTCCGCCGCGGTGCTGACCCGCCGCTCCGGGTCCAGCTGGCTGAACCTGGACTTCTCGGCCGTCGTGTACGCCAGCCGCTGCCGGTTGCCGCCGTCGGGGGAGCTGGACTGGATGGTTACCTTGTGATCCTGGCCCGCACCGGACTTCCGCAGCTCGTTCTCGTAGTCCGAGAACTCGTAGCCGGCGCCGAAGAAGCTGCCGTAGCGCTGGACGGCGATCTCGGTGGTGCCGTCCGGGGACACGAAGGACACGACCGCGCTGTTGGCGAAGTCGTTGCGCTCGCTGATGAACAGCCGCCAACCGGGATCGCTCGGAGCCATGATGGTGAACTCGCCGCCGCTCGGTGCGGCGGTGTGCTTCGCGACGTTGCGGTGCTCGGCCAGGTTCAGGTGCACCGGCGGCGGTGCGGGCTCGCCCACCGGGCTCGCGGCTTCCGGCAGCACCGGCTTGCCCGCGATCAACCGGGTCGCGGAGAAGCCACCGGCGAGCGCGGCGGCGAAGAGCACGACCGCGGCGACGCCGAGTGCGAGCACCGCCAGCGGCGACCTGCGGCGGGGCTGTTGCGGCGGCTCCTTCAACGCGAACGGCGGCAGGCCGGGATTGCTTGCCAGGGGAGCCGAATCCAGCGCGGGCGCGGGCTTCGGCGCCGGCGGGGGCGACACCTGGTGCCGCACCTTCACCGTCGGCGCGTCCGGGTCCAGCAGCATCGAGAAGGGGCGGATGCCGGGCTCGGGCAGCAGGCGCTGGATCCGGCGGCGCGCCTCGGTCAGCGGCATCCGCTGCGACGGGTCCTTGACCATCAGGCCGCGGATGATGTCGCCGATCGGGCCGGGCCGGGTGGCCACCGGCACGGGGCCGCGCACCACCTCGGTCACGGTGGCCAGCGGGTCGTTGCTGACGTCGTAGGGCGTGCGCCCCTCGGCCGCGGCGAACATCGTCGCGCCGAGCCCCCACAGGTCGGCGGCGGCGGTCACGCCCTGGCCCGCGGCGACCTCCGGGGCGATGAACG
Source organism: Saccharopolyspora sp. NPDC045941 (assembly GCF_056431445.1). Lineage (NCBI taxonomy): Bacteria > Bacillati > Actinomycetota > Actinomycetes > Pseudonocardiales > Pseudonocardiaceae > Saccharopolyspora > Saccharopolyspora sp. NPDC045941. The sequence continues at coordinate 126,164 of NZ_JBWKKU010000022.1, read as the reverse complement.
CCGGGGTGCCGAGCAGGATGCCGGTGCTGGTGAGGGTGTGCTCGGCGATGTTGCGGGAGATCCCGAAGTCGCTGACCTTGATCCGGCCGTCGTCGCCGATCAACACGTTGCCGGGCTTGACGTCGCGGTGCACGATGCCCGCCCGGTGCGCGGCGTCCAGTCCGGAGGCGACGCCGTCGGCGATCATCGCGAGCTGGTGGTCGTCGAGCGCACCGTGCTTGCTGAGGATCGCGGCGAGGCTCTGCGACGGTACGAGCTCCATGACCACGAACGGTTCGCCGTTCTCACGCGCAACGTCGTAGAGCGTCACGACGTTGGGATGCGACAGGACGGCGATGGCGCGAGCCTCCCGGAGCGCGCGCTCGCGCAACTCGGCGGCCTCCTCGTCCGGCATCCCCGGCGGGAGCTTGACCTCCTTGACCGCCACCTGCCGCCGCAGCAGCTCGTCCGTGCCGGACCACACGGTGCCCATCGCACCGCCGCCGAGCTTGCCGTCCAAGCGGTACCGGTTCCCGATCAACCGCCCGGCGCCGGCCAGGGTGTCGGGTTCGTAGCTATCCGTGGGCACGGCCATATTTTCCATGGTCGACGGCTCGGCATTGGCGGAACCGGGGAGGATCGTTGCTCAGCTGCGATGATTACCGGACTCGCCGGGATGATCACCCGCAGTATTCGTATCGGCGTTACGAAAAGTGAACAATCCCACGCCGACGGTCGTCTCGGTGGCACCCCCGATGCCGCCAAAGGTCATTTCGTCGCAACGAAAAACGGCCTCCCATCGGCCAATATGCCGTCTGGAGCTGACTGGCCCGAACTAGGGCGTTTCGGATAAGTTGGGCTCCGATCGGACCTCGCTGTACATCGGTGGCCCGAGCCTTCCTCAAGCCGATACGCGCAGCGGTTGCACTGCCGCGACGTCGATCGTCGCGGTGCGGCTGCGTCAACGGTGACGAACAATCCCGGTGTTCGGGAATCGGCGGGTCCGGGTGACCACGACCAATCGTCGTCGAGGAGGTGCCCTTGCTCGCGTTCGTCATCGTGCACCTGCTGGTTGCTCTGGCGCTGCCGTTCCTCGCGCGGCGCAGCACCCGAGCCGCGTTCCTGACCGCGGCCGTCCCACCGGCCGCAGCGCTGGTCTGGGTGCTGGCGCAGGCGCAACCGGTGCTGACCGGGCAGGTGATCACCGAGACGGTCGCGTGGGCGCCGCTGATCGGGCTGGAGCTCAGCTTCCGGCTGGACGCGCTCGGGCTGCTGATGACGGTGCTGGTCGCCGGCATCGGCTCGCTGGTGCTGATCTACTCCGACGCGTACTTCAGCCGCGGCGGGGGTGACGCGCGGCGGTCCGCGCCGCTGCTGCTGGCGTTCGCCGGCGCGATGCTGGGGCTGGTCTTCGCCGACGACCTGATCACCGTCTACGTCTTCTGGGAACTGACCACGATCTGCTCGTTCCTGCTGGTCGGGCAGGCCGGGATCAGCCGCGAGTCGCGGCGGTCCGCGCTGCAGGCCCTGATGATCACCAGCCTGGGCGGACTGGTGATGCTGCTGGGCTTCGTCGTGCTCGGCGAGTCCGCGGGCACCTACCGGATCTCCGAGCTGATCGCGAACCCGCCCGGCGGCACGCCGGTCGCGGTGGCCGCGGTGCTGATCCTGGTCGGCGCGTTCACCAAGTCCGCGCAGGTGCCGTTCCACAACTGGTTGCCCGCCGCGATGGTGGCGCCGACGCCGATCAGCGCCTACCTGCACGCCGCGTCGATGGTCAAGGCCGGTGTGTTCCTGGTGGCCAGGCTGGGGCCGGTGTTCGCGGGCGTGCCGCAGTGGTGGCTGCCGACCGTGGTGTTCGGCCTGGCCACCATGCTGATGGGCGGCTGGCGGGCGCTGCACGAGTACGACCTGAAGAAGCTGCTCGCCTACGGCACGGTCAGCCAGCTCGGCTTCCTGATGGTGCTGCTCGGCACCGGCACCTACACCGCGGCGGTCGCCGGGACCGCGATGCTGCTGGCCCACGGCCTGTTCAAGGCGACGTTGTTCCTGGTCGTCGGCATCATCGACCACCAGACCGGCACCCGCGACATCCGCGAGCTGTCCGGGCTGGGCCGCCGGATGCCGTGGCTGGCGGTGATCGCGACGCTGGGCGCGGCGTCGATGGCGGGGCTGCCGCCGATGCTCGGCTTCGTCGGCAAGGAGGCGGCGTTCAGCGCCTACCTCGGCGGCTCCGGCCCGGATCCGCTGGTGGACGCGGTGCTGGTGGTCGGCTCGATGCTGACCGTCGCCTACAGCCTGCGGCTGTTGTGGGGCGCCTTCGCGGACAAGCGCGACATCGTGCCGACCGAGGCCAAACCGGCCGGTCTCGAGGCGCTGCTGCCCGCCGCGCTGCCGGCCGCCGCGGGCGTCGTCCTGGGCCTCAGCTACTCGGTCGTCGACAAGCTGACCAGCGCTTACGCCAGCGCTTTCCCGGTAGGGGCCGACCCGTACCACCTGGGGATCTGGCACGGCTGGACGCTGCCGCTGCTGCTGTCGGCGGTCGCCGTGACCGGCGGTGTCGCGCTGCACCTCGGACGCACCCGCCTCACCGCGCTGCGCAGCCGGTTGCCGCGGCCGCTGGACGCCCAGCGCGGGTACGAGCGGATCATGGCGCTGCTGGAGCGGGTCGCGGTCGGCGTCACCGGGCGCCTGCAGGTCGGTTCGCTGCCGACCTACCTCGGCATCATCCTGCTGACCGTGCTGGCGATCCCCGGTACGGCGCTGGTGATGCGGGCGACCGTGCCGGAGGACGTGCGCGCCTACGACAACCTCCTGCAGCTGCCGCTGGCGATCGTGGTGATCGTCGCGGCGGTCGCCGTGCTGCGCTCGCGGCGGCGGTTGACCGGGGTGCTGCTGGTCGGCGTCGTCGGCTACGGCATCGGCGGGCTGTTCATCGTGGACGGCGGCCCGGACCTGGCGCTGGCGCAGTTCCTCGTCGAGACGCTGACACTGGTGGCGTTCGTGTTCGTGCTGCGCCGGCTGCCGGTGCGCTTCACGCAGAGCGAAACCCCGACCACGAAGGCGCTGCGGCTGCCCAAGGCGATCATCGCGGGCGCGGCCGGCGTGTTCATCTCGCTGGCCGCGGTCATCTTCAGCGCGGCCCGCCAGGCGCCCCCGGAGGCCAGCGCCGAGTTCATCGCGAACTCCGAGAAGGGCGCCGGCGCGACCAACGTGGTCAACGCGATCATCGTCGACTTCCGCGCCTTCGACACCGTCGGCGAGATCGCGGTGCTCGCGGTCGCCGCGACCGGCGTCGCCAGCCTGCTCCTGGCCTCCCGGCACGAACGCCGGAAACGCAGCACCCGCGCGGCGACCATGCCGCGGATCAAGACCCCGACCCTGGCCAAGCAGCAGGAGGAGGTGCGCGAATGACCTCGCCGACGAAGCCGAAACCGGCCTGGACAGCCTGGGACGCCCCGAGCGAGCGGTGGCTGCTCTCCGGTTTTCCCCGCGAGGGGATGCAGCGGACCGTGCTGCTGGAGCTGGCGTCCCGGATCATCTTCCCGACGGTGCTGGTGCTGTCGATCTACCTGCTGTTCGCCGGGCACGACCGGGCCGGCGGCGGGTTCAGCGGCGGCCTGGTCGCCGGGCAGGCGTTCGTGCTGCGCTACCTGGCCGGTGGCCGGATGGACGACAGCGCGATCGTCTCGATGCGCCCGCCGGTGCTCATCGGCATCGGCCTGACCATCGCGACCACCTCCGCGTTCCTGCCGCTGCTGTTCGGCGGGCAGATCCTGGAGACTGCGATCTACAAGTTCGCGGTGCCGCTGCTCGGCGAGATCAAGTTCGTCACCAGCGTCCTGCTGGACACCGGGGTGTACGTCCTGATCGTCGGCGTGGTGCTGGACCTGCTGCGGACCCTGGGCGCGGGTATCGAAGCCGACGTCGAAGCGGCGGCCAGGGGGCAGCGATGACCATCAACCTGACCATGGCGGTCGTGCTCGCCGTGCTGTACTCGGTCGGCTTCTACCTGCTGATGCAGCGCTCGCTGATGCGGATCCTGCTGGGCATCGTGATCCTCGGCCACGGCTCCAACCTGCTGCTGCAGACCGCCGGCGGTCCGCCCGCCGGCGCCGCGATGATCGGCACCACGCCGCTGGACGAGATGGCCGATCCGCTGCCGCAGGCGATGGCCCTCACCGCGATCGTGATCACCTTCGCGCTGACCACCTTCCTGCTGGCGCTGGCGTACCGGTCGTGGACGCTGCTCGGCCACGACGAGGTCCGCGACGACGTGGAGGACCGGCGCATCCAGCGGATGGAACGCCGCCTGGCGGAATCCGAAGACGACAGCACCGAGGAACTGGCGAAGGAGGCTCGCGGGTTGGGGGCGGAACGGTGACGTCAGGCAAGCGGCGTAAGCCGCTTTCAACCACTTATGCAACTTGCACCGCCGCGGGTTCTCAGGGGTCGCCTCGCGAGGACAGCCCCGATGCCGCGTATTGGTCATACACAAATCGGGGATCCCACAGCGAGGCGGCGCTTGAGGTTCTGCCACCCGCACCGCTGAGCAAATCGACCCGAGCGGATATCAAGGAGGCCACTCAGTGACGGTCCTGGTGGCCCTGCCCGTTCTGCTTCCGCTGGCCGCTGCCGGACTGTCGTTGGCGCTGGGACGGTTCGCCGACATCCAGCGCGCGCTCGGGCTCATCGTCCTCGGCGGGATCATCGCCGACGCCGCGGTGCTGCTGTACGTCGCGGACCGCTACGGCCCGGTGGTGCTGCAGATGGGCGCCTGGCCGGCGCCGTTCGGCATCACCCTGGTCGCGGACCGGCTCTCGGCGCTGCTGCTGGTGGTCTCGTCGGTGGTGACGTTCGCGGTGCTGATCTACTCGATCGGCCAGCGCATCACCGACTACGGCAGGCAGCGCTCCAGCACCACGTTCCACCCGATGTACCTGATGCTGTGCGCGGGCGTGTCGCTGGCGTACCTCACCGGCGACCTGTTCAACCTGTTCGTCGCGTTCGAGATCATGCTGAGCTCGTCGTACGTGCTGATCACCCGGCGCACGACGGCCACCCGCATCCGCGCGGGCATGACCTACACGATCGTCAGCCTGGCGTCGTCGCTGCTGTTCATCACGATGATCGCGCTGGTGTACGCCTCCACCGGCACGGTCAACCTGGCCGACCTCGGGGAGAAGGTGCACCAGCTGCCGGACGGGCTGCAGATCGCCCTCGCGCTGCTGGTGGTGATCGTCTTCGGCGTGAAGGCGGCGATGGTGCCGCTGCACTTCTGGCTGCCGGACAGCTATCCGACGGCGCCCGCGCCGGTCACCGCGGTGTTCGCCGGCCTGCTGACCAAGGTCGGCATCTACGCGCTGATCCGCACCCAGACATTGGTCTTCAGCCATTCCGAGAGCTGGAACCTGATGCTGGGCATCGCGCTGATCACCATGATCGTCGGCGCGCTGGGCGCGCTGGCCCAGAACGACCTCAACCGGCTGCTGTCCTTCCTGCTGGTCAGCCACATCGGGTACATGCTGTTCGGCCTAGGCGTCTACGACGTGATCGGGCTGACCGGGGTGATCCTCTACGTGGTGCACCACATCACCGTGCAGGCCACGTTGTTCCTGGTCAGCGGGTTGATCACGCGGCACACCGGCACGGTGGCGCTGACCAGGATGGGCGGGCTCGCCAAGGCCGCGCCGCTGATCGCGGTGCTGTTCGCGCTGCCCGCGCTGAGCCTGGCCGGGGTGCCGCCGTTCTCCGGCTTCGTCGCGAAGCTGGCACTGCTGCAGGCCGGTGTCGGCGCCGGCACCTGGACCGCCTACGCGGTCACCGGCGGCGCGGTGCTGACCAGTCTGCTCACCCTCTACGCGATGGCGCGGGTCTGGACCCGGGCGTTCTGGGGCCAGGTCAAGGCGCCGGAGCCGGACCCGGATCCCACCGATGAGCTGGTCGTCGGCACGGCCACGTCGAACCGCCCGATGGTCGTCGCGACCGGCGTGCTGGTGGCGGCGAGCGTGGTGATCGCCCTGGTCGCGGGGCCGCTGGCCGACGTCAGCGGCCGGGCGGCGACGGACCTGATGCACGGCGAGACCTATCGGACCGCGGTGCTGGGAGGTGCTGCCGGTGAGTGAGCAGGCGATCAGCCGCCGGCGGCGGCTGCTGCAGCGGCTGCCGCTGGTGGCCTGGCTGACCCTGGTCTGGGTGATGCTGTGGGGCACCTTCGACCTGGGCACGTTGTTCTTCGGCCTGGTGGTGGCGCTGCTGGTGTCCACCATGTTCCCGCTGCCGCCGATCAACACCAACATCGTGGTGCGCCCGCTGCGGCTGCTGCAGCTCGTCGCCTACCTCGCGTGGGACCTGGTGAGCTCCACGGCGCGGGTGTCCTGGCAGGCGTTGACCCGCGGGCCGAACGCGAAGGCGGGCATCGTCGCGGTCACGCTGCGGACCGACTCCGACCACATCACCGCGATGGTCGCCAACGCGGTGTCGCTGGCGCCCGGCAAGTTCGTCCTGCAGATCGACCGGGTCAACCGGATCTGCTACGTCTACGCGCTCGGCATGCGAGCCGAGGACGTCGAGTCGGTGCGGCGCGAGGTGCTGGCCCTGGAGCGGCGGGTCGTGCAGGCGGTCGGCTCGGCGAACGAGGTGGCGCTGGTGAGCGGACAGGAGGGGTGAGCATGGCCTGGGTCTTCGCGGTCACCTTCGGCCTGCTGTGCGTGGCCGGCCTGCTGGTGGTCGTCCGGTTGCTGCGCGGCCGCACCACCCTGGACCGGATCGTGGCGGTCGACGTGTTCGTCACCCTGATCGTCGCCGGGACCTGCGTCGGCATGGGCTGGCTGGGCGACGGCTCGAACATCGCGTTGCTGGCCGCGTTCGCGCTGCTCGCGTTCATCGGTTCGGTCAGCGCGGCGCGGTTGATCGAGAAGAAGGAGCCGTACCGATGAGCTGGTTGGACGTGTTCTCCGCGGTGTGCCTGATCGGCGGCGCGTTGTCCTGCCTGCTCGGCGCGATCGGGTTGCTTAGCTTCCCGGACGTGACGGCGCGGCTGCAAGCGGCGACCAAGCCGCAAACCCTCGGACTGATCCTGATCCTGATCGGCACCGCGGTGCAGCTCGACTTCGTCTACGCCTCGGGGCTGATCCTGGTCGGCCTGTTCCAGATGCTCACCGCGCCGGTGCTGGCGCAGCTCGTGGGCCGGGCGGCGTACCGCGCGGACAGCATGGACCGGGATTCGCTGGTGGTGGACGAGCTCGGCGACCGCATCGAGCGGGAGCGCCGGGTTCGCTGACCCGTTCGGCACTGCGCCGATCCGGCACAAGTCGCGCATAGCTGGTCACTCTCGGCGTCTAATATGATCAAATGGACCTGCACGAGTGACCACGCAAGAGTTACCGCTGACGTGTGATCAACGAACGCGGCGTAGGAGGGTGTGGAGCCATCATGTGGCGGACCGGCCGCGTGTTAGCTGGCCTTGCGATCGCGTTGTTCCTCTTGGTGGCGCCACCCGCGCTGGCGGCGGGCGAGACCGCACCGCCCGGCGCGCCGGTCGTCGTGCTGGCCCAAGATCCGGGCCAGCAGCCGGCGCCGCCCGCTCAGCCGCCGGCCTACGACAAGCAGCGCCTCGCCATCGGTGCCGCCGGAGTGGTGTTGATCGCACTGGTGCTGTTATCCCGCAAGGCGCGCAAGAAGCCGGTCTTGTTCGTCACGTGGAAGAAGAAGTAGTCGCCGATAAAACCGGCAGCGTGGTCGGTTTTTACGAGATTATTTCGGTGCTAATTCTCGCCATGGACTAGACCTGACGCCGAACCTGTGGGATTTTCACAACTGACTGAGTGCGCGGACCACATCCCCCGCCCGGGTAACCACGGGTCCAGCGCGCCTGCGACGGGGTAGTAGCCCCCCACTGACGTGGGCCGGCACCGGGAAGCCCCCCGACCGGTGCCGGCCCACACCTTTTCCTGGTACGGCCTGCGCGGCAGGCACTCCTCGACTTCCGGATGCGGTCACGCTGTGGTGTCGTGATGGTCGGCTTCGTCGCCCGGTTTATCAATCGAAAGTGTGAGGAATAGGTTAGTCGGCTCCGGTCGATCTCCAATTTCTTCGGTTCCGCCGAATCCGAACCACCCGTTCGTCGCAGTGTGACGACCGGTGGGCTCCCGGCCTCGCGCCAGGCCCGCGCCGGCGATCCGGATGATGCAGGATGGGCGCAAATGAGTACCGCTCCACATCCCGCCGCCGATCGTTCTGCCGCAGCGCGCGCCCACTGCCGCGACCGGGTGCAGCACCACGAAGCGGAGCTGGTCGAGCTCTCCCGGAGCATCCACGCCGAGCCGGAGCTCGCGTTCGCCGAACACCGCAGCGCCGCCAAGGTCGCGGACCTGCTCGCCCGGCACGGCTTCGCCGTCCGAACCCCGGTCGCCGGCCTCGACACCGCGCTCGTCGCCGAGTCGGGCAGCGGCGAACTGGTGGTCGGCATCTGCGCGGAGTACGACGCGCTGCCGGAGGTCGGCCACGCCTGCGGGCACAACATCATCGCCGCGGCCGGAGTCGGTGCCGCGCTCGCGCTGGCGGGGATCGCCGACGACCTCGGCATCACGGTGCGGCTGATCGGCACCCCGGCCGAGGAGACCGGCGGCGGCAAGGTGCTGATGCTGGAGCGCGGCGTCTTCGACGGCGTCGCGATGGCGATGATGGTGCACCCCGGCCCGGAAGAGGTCTGCCGGCCGACCTCGCTGGCCATCACCGATCTCGAGGTCCGCTACACCGGCCGCGCGGCGCACGCCGCCGCGGCCCCGGAACTAGGCGTCAACGCGGCCGACGCGTTGACGGTCGCGCAGGTCGCCATCGGCCTGCTCCGGCAGCACCTCGAGCCCCGGCAAATGGTGCACGGTATCGTTACCGCAGGTGGCGCGGCGCCGAACATCGTTCCCGCGCACACCGCGGCGGTCTACAACCTGCGTGCTGCCGAAGCGCGCTCCCTGCAGCGCCTGGAGAACCGCATTCGGGCCTGTTTCGAGGCGGGCGCGACGGCGACCGGATGTGAGCACGAAGTCGTGCAGATCTCCCCGGTGTACGCGGAGTTGAACCCCGACGGCTGGCTGTCGGAGGTGTACGGCCGCGCGATCACCGAGCTCGAGCGTGAACCGCTCGACCGGGGCGAAGAGCAGGGCCCGGTAATCGGCAGCACCGACATGGGCAACGTGACCCAGGCCTTGCCCGCGATCCATCCGATGATCGCGGTGGACTGCGGCGACGCGGTCAACCACCAGGAGGAATTCGCTGCGGCCTGCGCGACACCGACCGCGGATCGCGCGGTGCTCGACGCAGCCTTGGCGATGGCCTGGACCGCAGTGGCCGCTGCTTTGGACGGCGCGCAACGCGATCGCCTGCTGGCGGCCGCGCGCGACCGGTCGGCTCGGAGTTCGTCGGAACAGATCTGCACGTCGGGAGGCGTGGCGTGACCGTGGTGGATTCTCGTGGCCCGGACCCGGGTCAGTCCCCGAACGGCGGTTCGGTGGCGGAAGACGTGGATTGGGAAGTGGCGGAGCGTTCCGCCGTGGCCCAGGGCACTCTCGTGGCGGCAGGTGCGGACGGGCCGAGTGCGCCCATCGGCAGCACCATGTCCAGCGTGGGGTCCGGTGCGGAATCCGCCGTGGTCGACCTCGGCGCTGGTCGTGGGCCATCCTGGCTGGATGCCTGGCTGGACGCCAACGCGCATCGAGTGGTGGCCTGGCGGCGGCACATCCACGCCTACCCGGAGCTCTCCCGTGCCGAGCACGAGACCACCGCGTTCCTCGCCGAGCGGCTCACCCGGGCCGCCCTGCGCCCGCGGATGCTGCCGGTGGGCACCGGCCTGGTCTGCGACATCGGGGAGGCGCGGCCCGGCCAGCGCACCGTGGCGCTGCGGGCCGACATCGACGCGCTGCCGCTGAGCGAGACCACCGGACTGCCCTATGCCTCCACAATGGACGGAGTCGCGCACGCCTGCGGGCACGACGCGCACACCACGGTCGCGCTGGGCGCCGCGCTGGCGCTGGCCGTCGCGCCGAGCCTGCGCGGCCGGGTGCGGATGGTCTTCCAGCCGGCCGAAGAGGTGATGCCCGGCGGCGCCCTGGACGTGCTGGCCGCCGGTGCTCTCGACGACGTGGACCGGATCTTCGGGCTGCACTGCGACCCGCGCCTGCTGGTGGGGCAGGTCGGAACCCGGGTCGGGGCGATCACGTCCGCGGCCGACCTGCTGGAGCTCCGGCTGACCTCGCCGGGCGGGCACACCTCGCGCCCGCACCTGACCGCGGACCTGGTGCACGCGCTGGGCACCGTCATCACGGGCCTGCCGACGCTGCTGTCGCGCCGCGTCGATCCGCGCACCGGAACCGTCCTGACCTGGGGCGCGGTGCACGCGGGCGAGGCGCCGAACGCCATTCCGCAGGACGGCGTGCTGACCGGGACGTTGCGCACGGGCGACCGCGACACCTGGGCGAAGCTGGAGCCGTTGGTGCACGAGCTCGTGCACAACCTGCTGTCGCCGCTGGGCGTCGGGTTCGACCTGCAGCACCGCCGCGGCGTGCCGCCGGTGGTGAACGACGCGGAGAGCACCGAGCTGCTGCGGGCCGGGATCGCGGCCGGCCTCGGCGAGGACGCCCTGGCCAGCACCCCGCAGTCGTCCGGCGGCGAGGACTTCGGCTGGTACCTGGAGCACGTGCCGGGCTCGTTCGCGAGGCTGGGCGTCCACTCCGGGGTGGGCCGGGTCAAGGACCTGCACCAGCCGACGTTCGCGCTGGACGAGCGGGCCCTGTTCGTGGGCATCCGAGCGATGGTGAACACCGCCCTGATCAGCCTGGAGCGCTGAGAGCGCAGCCGTCCGGCGGGCACTGCCCGCTGGACGGCCGGATCAGCAGGCTCCTGCACGCGGTTCGCGGCCGAGTCCACCCGAATGAGGTGTATCCGCTCGCTGCTGTATCTGTTCGCGGGGTTCCCGCCTCTTTAATGGCATGACCGCGAACATCATCTCTCCCGAAATGCGGCCGCCGGTGGCCGTCGAATCCGACGTGCCGGGCGGCTGGCCGAAGTCCTCGCTGCACGGTGCCATGACCCGCCGCGACGCGGAGCAGGCGCTCGGTCGTGCGGAGGTTGCGGCCGGACTGGCCGCAGGCGACTGGGTGGAGCCTTGGTACGGGGTCGTCGTCCCGGTCACCCGCGTCCACGACCCGCTGACCCGAGCGGCGGCCGCGCTGCTGCGCGCCGGGCCGCACGCCGTGCTGTCCGGCGCCACCGCAGTGGCGATGCACGGCTGCGATTTCGCCGCCGGCGGCGTGGTGCACGTGACCATTCCCTACGACCGAGAGCTCCGGTCCCAGCCGGATCTCGTCATCCACCAGGCCTGGGTCAGGGAGTGTGACGTCGTCGAGCTCGACGGGCTGCGCACCCAGGCGCTGGACGTCGCCATCTGCGAACTGCTGTGCACCGGCGAGCAGCGGTCGGCGCTGGACTGCCTGGAGCAGGCGCTCGCCCAGCTCGGTGAAGCCGCCGAGCGCTTCCGGGCGCTCGTCGCTGAACGGCTCACCCGGCGCAGGGATCGCCGGGGCACCCGGCGAGCCACGGCCCTGCTCCAACTCGCGTGGTCCAGGCCTCGCGGCGTGCTGGTCGGAGGTGCGCGATGAGCAGCCGAACGTCAGTCCGCGCGCCGGAACCAACCGGCGGCCTGGGCGGATTCGCGCACCTCGACGAAACGGGCGTATGCGTCGTCGTACAGCGCGCGGTTGCTCTCGGTCGGCCTCAACGGTTCGGACGTGCCGACCAGCTCGCGGGCGACGTCGGTGATGTCGCGGCCCGCCAGCAATGCGTGCGCGGTCACCGCCGCGCCCCGCGCCCCGGCCTGCTCGTCGGTGGTGCGCACGACCGGCAGGCCGGTGACGTCCGCGATCACCTGGCGCCACAGCGGGTTCGCCGACCCGCCGCCGGTGAGCCGCAGCTCGGTGGGCTGCGCGGTGCTGGCGACCAGGCAGTCCCGGATCACCATGGCCAGCCCCTCCAGGCACGCCCGGGCGATCTCGGCGGGGCCGTGCTCCAGGCTCAGGCCCTGCAGGCTGCCGCGCGCGGCCGGGTCGTAGAAGGGCGCGCGCTCACCGCCGAGCGAGAGGTAGGGCAGCATCAGCAGGTCCTTGCTGCCCGGCTCGGCCTGTTCGGCGAGCTCGGTGAGGTTCTCCGGGTTGGGCAGGCCGAGCATCCGGCAGGCCCATTCGACGACCTCGGTCCCGGCGAGCGTGGCGCTGGCGAGCATCCAGCGGCCGGGCACCGGGGTGCGCAGCGACATGCCGACGGGAGCGCGCTCCAACCGGGGCTCGTCGCTGATCACCTCGGTGCAGATCGTGGTGCCGAGGATGGTGCAAGCCTGCCCGGGCTCGGTCACGCCCGCGCCGATCGCGGTGGAGATCACGTCGTAGGCGCCCAGCACGACCGGCGTGCCTTCCGCAACGCCCAGCCGCTCGGCCGCGGACCGCTGCAGCGGCGCGATCCGCTGCGCGCCGTCGACGGCGTCGGGCAGCAGCCGCTGCGCCCAGTCCAGGCCGAGTTCGCCGAGCACCGCGTCGGAGTAGAGCCCGGTCCGCGCGTCGAGGAACGGGTTGGAGGCCTCGGAGACGTCCCAGGCCAGGCGGCCGGTCAGGCAGTTGAACAGCCAGCCGCCGCAGGTCAGCACCTTCGCGGCGGTGGCGATCCGATCGGGCTGGTGCTCGGCGAGCCAGCTGAGCTGCGCGTGCGGCAGCCCGGCGAAGCCGACCGAGCCGTTGATCTTGAACAGCTCGGCGAGCAGCCCGGAGTCGCCCCAGTTCGCGGCGATCGCCGAGGCGCGCGCGTCGTTCCAGAGCAGCGCGGGACCGGTCGGCCGGCCGGCCTCGTCGACGAGCCAGCAGCCGTCGCCCTGCGCGGTGATCGCCAGCGCGACGACTTCGGCGCGGAGCTCGCGGACGAGTTCGGCGACTGTGTCGGCGACGGCCGACCAGACCTCGGGCATGTCCTGTTCGGCCCAGCCGGGCCGGGGGCGCTCGACCCGGGTTGGCCGGCGGACGACCGCGAGCTCGGTGCCATCCGAGGCGTAGGCGACGCTCTTCACCACCGAGGTGCCGGCGTCGATGCCGATGGTGATCACGGACGTGTCCTCCTGATCCCGCCTGCCTGGTCGATCCGGTCGGCCCGACCCGAGAACATCACAACATTTGGTGTTAAAAATTTCAAGATAGATGTTATGTTTGCGATGGGATGTGACACCAAGGTCCCGGTTGCGGACCACGACCGGAAGGACGCCACGTGCCGCCTCAACCCAGCCCCGGCTCGGAGAACGACCGCATCGACCTCGTGCTGCTCGACGTCGGCGGCCCCATCTACGACGACAAGGCCTACCGCGACGCGCTGCTGCGCGCCGCGCGAGAGCTGGCGGCCGAAGACGGCCGGAGCGTCGACGAAGCCGAGTTCCAGCAGGTCTACGACGAACGCCGCCAAGCCCAGGGCGGGTCCCTGCGCACCGCGGTCGCCGAGCGGTTCCTGACCGCGCAGGACCGGCAGCGGCTTTCCGACCGCGCCGAGCGCTACTGGGAGTACCCGCCATCGGCGCTGCACGCCGACGTGCTCCCGACGCTGCGCGAGCTCGCTGGCCGCTACAAACTCGCGGTCGTGGCGAACCAGCGAGCGGTCGTCGTGGACGCGCTCCGCCGGGACGGCGTGGCCGACTTCATCGACATCTGGGCGGTTTCGGAGGTCGTCGGCGCGGAGAAGCCGGACCCGCGGATCTTCCAGCACGCGCTGCGGGAGGCCGGCGTCGAGCCGAAGAACGCGGTGCACGTCGGCAACCGGCTCGACACCGACGTGCGCGGCGCGCACCGGGTCGGGCTGCGCACGGTTTGGGTGGTGCGCGGCGAAGCGCCGCCGGAGCCCACGCCGGAGCAGCTCGCCGAGCCCGATGTGGCGGTGTTCTCGCTGGCCGAATTGCCCACCGCGCTGGAACGCCTGCAGGGGGCCGAATGAGCGAACAACTCTCGAAAACGCTGGAGGCTTGCCGATGACCGAGCTCGTCGCGGGCGTCGACGTCGCGACCGCCAACGTCCGGGTGCAGATCCACGATCCGGCGGGATCGGTGATCGCCGCGGCGTCCCGGCGGCTGCCGCAGCCGGTGCGATCATCGGGTGGACGCTCCGAGCAGGACGCGACCACCTGGTGGCCCGCGGTGCGCGACAGCCTTGCCGAGTGCGCGGCCGCTTTGGGTTCGCGCAGCAGCGAAATCCGCTCGCTGGCGATCTCGGCGACGTCGGGCACGGTCGTTCCGGTCGACGGTGACGGCGAGCCGCTCGCGGCGGCGCTGATGTACGACGACCGGCGTGCCGATGCGGAAGCCCGGATCGCCGCCGAGGTGGGTGCGAGCCGCTGGCGGCGCACCGGCATCACGCCGTCGGCGGGCTCCGGCCTGGCCCGGATCGGCTGGCTGGCGCGACACCTTCCGGACGGCACGGCGCGGGTGTGCCACACGCCCGACGTCATCGCCTGGAAGCTCGTCGGGCATCCGGTCGCCACCGATTCCAGCCACGCGCTGAAGAGCGGCTACGACGCGGTCGACGGCGAGTGGGCCACCGAGGCGTTCGACGCCTTGGGCGTGCCGGGTGGGCTGCTTCCGGAAGTCGTGCGCCCGACGGCGGTGCTGGGCGCCGTCGATGCGAACGCCGCAGCGCAGACCGGACTCCCGGTCGGCTGCGAGGTGCGTGCCGGGATGACCGACGGCTGCGCCGGGCAGCTGGCCTGCGGAGCGGTCGACGTCGGGCAGTTCGTGACGGTCCTCGGCACCACCCTGGTGCTCAAGGGGGTCTCCAAGGAGCTCGTGCACGATCCGGCCGGTGCGGTGTACAGCCACCTGCACCCGGAGGGGATGTGGCTGCCCGGCGGCGCGGCGAACATCGGCGGCTCGGCGCTGTCCGATGTGGACCCGGCAGAGCTGTCGAGCCTGGACGCGGCGGCGACCGAGCGCGGACCGGCGAGCGTGGTCGGCTACCCGCTGCGCGGCGAGGGGGAGCGGTTCCCGTTCCTCGCCGCGAACGCCACCCGGTTCACGCTCGGCACGCCCGCGGACCGGGTCGACGAGTACCGCTCCCGCCTCGAAGGCGTCGCCTTCTGCGAGCGGCTCGCGCTGGAGCGGCTAGCCGAGCTCGGCGCGCCGGCAGAAGGCGCTGTGCGCACCGCCGGCGGCGGAGCCCGCAGCATCGCCTGGTGCCAGATCAGGGCGTCGGTGCTGGACAAGCCGGTGCTGCGCGTCCAAGGCGCGGGGACGGCGTTGGGCGCGGCGCTGCTGGCGGCCAGCGGTTCGACCTACCCGAACCTGAGCACCGCGGCGGCGGAGATGGTGCCCGGTGGCGAACTCGTCGAGCCGGTGCGGGCTGAAGTGCGGCAGCTGGACGACAGCTACCAGCGCTTCCTCGACGAGCTCCGCGCCCGTGGCTGGCTCCCCGCGGCCTGATCAGGAGCCGGAGAGGGCTTCCGCGACCGTGAGGCTGTCTTCGTAGACGGCGTAGCGCGTGATCAGGCCGTCCTCGACGATCAGGTGCAGCGCGCAGAGCGCGGTGTACGGCTTGCCGGTGGCCTTGGTCGTCTGACGGATGTCGCCGAGCACAACCGCCTCGTTGCCGTCCACGAGGACCCGCGGCGCGGGTCCGGTCGCCTCTCCTGGCACGTGGAATTCGGCGATCATGCGGAAGTGCTCGGCGACGTCCGCCCTGGTCGAGCGGGGACGGATCCAGGGCACCGCCGGGTGGCCGTCGGCGGGCCAGTCCAGCACCCAGTCGACGCGCTCGGCGAACAGGTCGGCGATCCGGTCCGGGTCGCCGGCGGCGAGCCTGCGGAGGAAATCATCCACAGTGGACCGGGTGTCTCCGGTCGGCACGGTGAACTGGTGGTCAGACCGGATCCGCCCGTCCGGGCCGAGGACGACGACTGCCCGGCCGGTCCAGGCGATGTCACCGCCTCCGGCGGGCACCATGTGCGTGGTGAAGGTGATGATGTCGTGGTGGCCGCTGACGTCACCCGCGGCCCGGAACGCGAAACCGGCGTCCCGCACGAACTCCTCGTGGGCCGCGGCGATCCGGCCTTCGAGCTCGTCGTGGCCCCGGAACTGCGCCGACTCGATCACCTCGACGCCGTCCTCGGCCCAGAGGGAGGCGATGGCGCTGCGCCGGGCGACCGGGTCGGGCTCGTTCCACACCGCGACGTAGCGCTCGACGAACTGGCCGATGTCGATGTTCATGCGCGGACGCTATTCGGGCTTCCCTGACATCTCCTGTCAGTGGATCTCGGCAGACTTCCGCTCATGCGCGCGAGCCGGCTGGTATCGATCCTGTTGCTGCTGCAGACCAGGCAGCGGATGACGGCGCAGGAGCTGGCCGACGAGCTGGAGGTATCGGCGCGAACCATCTACCGCGACGTGGAATCCCTCAGCGCGGCGGGCGTGCCGCTCTACGGCGAGCCCGGCCACGAGGGCGGGTACCGCCTGCTCGAAGGCTTCCGAACCAAGCTGACCGGCCTGACCGCCGGCGAGGCAGAGTCGCTGTTCCTGACCGGGCTGCCCGCGGCCGCCGCCGAGCTCGGACTGGGTGCCGTCGTGACCGCGGCCCAGCTCAAGCTCAAGGCGGCCCTGCCCGCTGAGCTGCGCGATCGCGCCGAACGGATCACCGAACGGTTCCACCTCGACGCCCCGGCGTGGTACCGAGGCGCGGACCGCACGCCGCACCTGACCGAGGTCGCCGACGCGGTCTGGAACAACAGAGCGGTGCGGATGCGCTACCTGCGCTGGGCCGAACCGCACGAGACGACCCGGATCGCGCACCCGTACGGGCTGGTCCTGAAGGCGGGCCGTTGGTACCTCGTGGCCGGGGCGGCCGGGCTGATCCGCACCTACCGCATCTCCCGGATCGTCGACCTGCACGTCCTCGACGAGCGCTTCTCCCGGCCGGCCGGCTTCGACCTGGCCGCCCACTGGCAGGCGTACCTGGAGCAGTTCGATGCGCGACGACACCGGGGTGAAGCGACGATCAGGCTTTCCCCGCACGCCCTCGGCCGGCTGCCGCACCTGGTGGAGCCGGCCGTGGCGCGAGCGGCACGGCGAACCGCGGAAGCCCCTGACGCCGCCGGCTGGACCGAGGTGACGATCCCGATCGAGTCCGTCGACCAAGCCCTCCCGGAGCTGCTCAAACTCGGTGCCGACGCCGAAATCCTCGCCCCGGCCGAGCTCCGGGAACGGCTCACCACGACGCTCGACGCCCTGAACCGCATCTACGGCACGGCATGAACGCCGGTGATCAGCCGTCGGCGACCTCCAGCGCCACGCCCGCCGCCCGCAGTTCGTCGCGCAGCGATGCCGGGGTTCCCGCGTCGACCACGACGACGTCGAACTCGGTCAGCGGCGCGAGCTCGTGCACGGCGCGCCGGTCGAACTTGGAGTGGTCCAGCAGCAGCACGCGCTTGCCGGTGGTCTCCATGAGGGCGCGCTTGACCTGGATCGTCTCCTGCGAGCGGTGCAGGCAGTGCCCGTCGACGACTGCCGTGGTCGACATGAACAGCACGTCGGAGCGCATCGTGCGGGCCATGCCCGCGGTGTGCAGGCCGAGGAACGCGTCGTAGGACGGCTGGTAGTCGCCGCCGAGCCCGATCAGGTGCAGCCCCGGTTCGCCGCTGAGCAGGTTGATCACGGACAGGAAGTTCGTCACGACGGTCAGCGGACCCAGCGGCGCCAACTGCTCCGCGACCGCGAGCGCGCTGGTGCTGTCGTCGAGCGCGACGACCTGACCGGGGGAAACGTGCCGGATGGCGTGCTTCGCGATGCGCGCCTTCTCGTCGGCCGCGTCGGCGATCCGGGCCCGCACCGAGGTCTCCAGCAGCGCGGTCGGCGTCGACGTCGCACCGCCGCGAACCTTGCGCAGCCAGCCCTGCTGTTCGAGGACGTCCAGGTCGCGGTGGATGGTCATCCCGCTGACCCCGTGCTCGGCGGCCAGCGCCTCGATGCGGACGAACCCGCTGGCCAGCACCTCTTGGCGGATCTGCTCGCGCCGGTCCTGCTGGTTGACCGGCGTGCCTGCGTCGACCATGGACCTCCTCACCTCGCGCGTGCAACCGGAGTGATTATCACACGAGAGACGTGATATTCGGTCCGGATGTCACGCGGGGTTCACGGGCCGACGTTGTGGCACGGGCGTTTGCGCAGCTTCTCGACGTAGTCCTCGGGCGCCCCGGCAGCTTCGGCCGCATCGGCCATCACGCCTAGATAGCGCGCCGACGGCAGCCCGCCTTCGTAGGCGTCCAGCACGTACAGCCAGGCCAGCGCCGATCCGTCCAGCGTCTGCACCCGCAGCCGTAGCTTCTTGTGCATGCCGAGCTCGGCGCCTTCCCAGTTGTCGAGCTGCTGCTCGTCCTCCGGGCTGACGTCGTAGAGCACCGTGAAAACCTGGGAGCCCGGCTGCTCGACGATCGTGGCGAGGGCCCCTTCCCAGCCGTAGTCCTCGCCGCCGAAGGTCAGCCGCCAGTCCACCAGCCAGCCCGTTCCCGCCATCGGGGAATGCGGGGCGCGCTTCATCATCTGGGCCGGGTCCATGTTGGACCCGTACGCGGCGTACAGAGGCACGCCCAACAGGGTAGCGATCGACAGCCCGGGTGGCGGTGCGGACTACGTCACGAATGTGGGTGGGGGTCCCGGCCCGGGCGTACCGCGCGGCCCTGTCCGGAACGCCCGGAGTGGTCTGCGCCACGATGGTCAACTCGCGCGGCACCACCCGAAATGCCTGGACTCGTCGCAGCGTACGGTGAGTTCGGCGCCCACAAGGCAGGCGGACCGAGGAGGAGCGCGAAGTGACCCGCATCGTGATCATGGGAGGCGGCCCCGCGGGCTACGAGGCGGCGCTGGTCGCGGCTTCGAACGGGGCGGATGTCACGCTGGTCGAGCCGGAGGGCCTCGGCGGTGCGTGCGTGCTCTACGACTGCGTCCCGTCGAAGACCTTCATCGCGTCCGCCGGCGCGCGCTCCGCGTTCCGGGACGCCCGTGAGCTGGGCATCCGCACCAAGACCGAGGACTCCGACGTCGACGTCGCGGTGGTGCACGGCCGGGTCAAGGGCCTCGCGCTCGCGCAGTCCGCCGACATCCGCTCCAGGGTCCGCCGCGAAGGCGTGAAGATCCTGCCGGGCCGTGCGCGGTTCACCAACCCGACCAAGGGCATGGCGGTCCACCACATCGGGGTCGATCTCGCCGACGGCAGCTCCGAGGAGCTGTCCGCCGACGTCGTGCTGATCGCCACCGGCGCCACGCCCCGGATCCTCAAGGACGCCGAGCCCGACGGGGAGCGGATCCTGACCTGGCGGCAGCTCTACGACCTGCCCGAACTGCCCGAGCACCTGGCCGTGATCGGCTCCGGTGTGACCGGTGTGGAGTTCGCCTCCGCCTACACCGAGATGGGCGTCAAGGTCACCATGATCTCCAGCCGCGACCGGGTGCTGCCGCACGAGGACGCGGACGCCGCGGCGGTGCTGGAAGAGGTGTTCGCCGAGCGCGGTACCGAGGTCGTCAAGCACGCCCGGGCCGAGAAGGTGGAGCGCACCGACTCCGGGGTGCTGATCCACCTCGCCGACGGGCGGCAGGTCGAGGCCAGCCACGCGCTGATGACCGTCGGCTCGGTGCCCAACACCACCGACATCGGCCTGGAGCGGGTGGGGATCGAGCCCGACCGCGGCGGCTACATCCCGGTCGACCGGGTGTCGCGGACCTGCGTGCCCGGCGTCTACGCGGCCGGCGACTGCACCGGTCTGCTGCTGCTGGCTTCGGTGGCGGGCATGCAGGGCCGCATCGCGATGTGGCACGCGCTCGGCGAGGGCGTCACGCCGATCAAGCTCAAGACCGTCGCGGCGAACGTCTTCACGCACCCGGAGATCGCCACGGTCGGCATCAGCCAGCAGGCGATCGACTCCGGGGAGGTGCCCGCGCGGACCGTGACGATGCCGCTGGCGACCAACCCGCGGGCGAAGATGGAGGGCCTGCGGCGCGGCTTCCTGAAGGTCTTCTGCCGGCCGCAGACCGGTGTGGTGGTGGGCGGCGTCGTGGTGGCGCCGAACGCCAGCGAGCTGATCCTGCCGATCGCACTGGCGGTGCAGAACCAGGTGACCGTCGACAACCTGGCGAACACCTTCTCGGTGTACCCGTCGCTGTCGGGTTCGCTGACCGAGGCCGGCCGCCTGCTGATGCGCCACGACGACCTGGACTGACCCGCGCTGGCCGGCTGATCCGTCGGCCCGAACGCCGGCGCAAGCCTCGCGAGGCGGTTCACCGTGTGCCGACCGCCTGGCCGCGTCCATTGTTGGAGGCGACCGGCGGACCGGCGGAAAGGGGCGTGCGAGGCATGGCAGACCTGCCGGTGCTCATCTACGACGGCGACTGCGGATTCTGCACGCGCAGCGTGCGGCTCGCGGAGCGGCTGCCGGTGCGCATGCGCATCCTGCCGTGGCAGGAGGCAGATCTCGCCGCACTGCGGACCACATCGGACCGGGCCCGGCACGAGGTGCTGTGGGTGGCCAGGTCGGGCCGCGTGTTCGGCGGCGCGGCCGCGGTCGCGGAGCTGCTCAAGAACTGCCGCACGCCGTGGCCGGTGCTCGGTCTGCTCATGTCCGCCCCGGTGCTGCGGCTGCTGGCGGAGTGGGCTTACCGATGGGTCGCGGCGAACCGAGACCGGCTGCCGGGCGCCACCCCGGCCTGCCAGCTGCCGCCTGCGGAGCGTCCCGGCCATTCGGCTCGTTCCTGACCGCCGCCGACCTCGGCCAAAAGTACTAGAAGCGCTGCCTCCTTACTGGCCGATCGGTTGACCCGGCCTGCCAATTCGGCCGAGCCGCCGACCCCTCGCGACGCAATAGCTTTGGAGTCGTTCGGGGGTTCGGAGTGGCCCGCCCTCCGCTTCAGGGGATCGGCGGAGGGCGTGGCCGCAAATCAACTTTGGTGCGTCTTGAGCACCAACGCGGTGGAAAGGCCAGGTGGCTCGAGATGTACGGCAAGGCATTCGCTCCGGAGTACCAGGGGAAGCTCCGAGACATGTCGGTGAACGCGGCCCTCGGGGATGTGCTGGCGGCAGCGTTGGAGCGCGAGTCCCAGGCGGCGGAGGAGGGCGTCGGCCTGGCGCTCGCCCAGGCGCGGCTGGCGGTCGCGGAGGCGTACCGGCGCCTCGGCCGGCTCGACGAGGCGGATGCGGCGTGGCGGGCGAGCTACCGGACGGCCCGCAGCGCGGGGGAGCGGGGCGCGATGGCGTGGGCGCTGTGGAGCGGCGGCACCCTGGCCCGGCAGCGCGGGCAGATGGCCGCAGCGGTGCGATGGCTCAGCTACGCACGGGACCTCGCGAAGCAGTCCGGTGAACTGATCGCGTACGGCTACTCGGTCGCCGGGATCGCCGAAACGCTGCGGATCCGCGGGGATTACGAGGAAGCGCGCGAGCTGCACGTGCAGCTGCTGGCCGAGGCCCGCAAGCGGGGCGAGTGCCGGCACACGGTGTGGGCGCTGGAGGGCCTGGCGCAGCTCGACCGCAACGCGGGCGACCTGGGCTCCGCGTGGGAGCGGTTCGCGGAGGCCGCCGAGATCGCGGAGGAAGGCGGGGACGAGCGCGGCCTGGCCTGGGCCCTCAGGGGGATGGCGGACGTCATGTCGTTGCGCGGGGAGCACGACGAGGCGCTGCAGCTGTTGTCGCGAGCCGAGAGGATCTGCCGCCGGATGGACCTGGCCAGCGCGCTGGCCTACAACCGCAAGATGCGTGGCAACGTCCTCTTTCGCGCGTGCTGGTACGGGGAGGCCGCACGCACGTACCGGGACGCGAAGCAGATGTTCCAGTCCATCAACGAACCGCGCGGCGGCGCGCTGGCCGAGCTGGGTCTGCTGAAGAGCCTCGACAAGCTGGGGCGGCCGCGTCCCGCCACCGAGCACGACCTGTGCGCCTTGCGGGACCGGTTGGACAGCCGGGAACTGCGGCACACCAGGCGAATGGTGGAGGAGGCGATCAGCGAAATGGCGGAGATCGCAGCCTGAGCAAGCGCCTTCGGCGCGCAGCCGCTCGAGCCCGGCCGAACAGCGGCCTACACCGACGCTGTCGCGTCCTTCGGGCGCGGGGTCTGGGAACGAAAGCTGTGCCCCAGTTCCCGGCCGAGCCCGAAGTAGTGGCGGAAGTTGTAGATCAGGGGACTCCACGCCGTCGGGTCGATGTGGTTCGTGCCGGCAACGACGATGCGCGGATCGCAGTGCACCCGCAGAATCTGCGCCTCGATGATGCGGAAGCTTCCGGTCGCATCGGCTCGAACCCGCGTTGCGCGGGCCTCCAGCTGAACCGGGCACTCGGCGACGCGGGGCGGGCGCACCAGCTCCGAAGGCTCCGGGCGCAGCCCGGCGGCACCGAACTTGTCCGGTTCGAAGCGGAACACGCCGCGCTTCTGGTCCGGAACCGGGTTCCGGCCGGTCAGGGGTGCGAGGCGTTCAACCGCGGGCCACTGCTCGGGCGACGGGAAGTTGATCACGAGGTCGGGCCGGGCTTCGAGGTTGGACGCGGTGTGGGAGCCGCCGCCCATCCCGAGGACCATCACGTCGCCGAGGGCCCAGGCGGACGACATCGGCGCGAGGTTCGCGGTGCCGTCGGAGTTCTCGGTCGACAGCAACGCCACCGGCGTTCCGAAGTACAGGACGCTCGGCGCGATGGTCACGTGGTCGGCATCGGCACCGCTGCTGGTTCGGATGTCATTGCTGGGCGACGTGGTTTCCATGGGTGAAACGGTAAGGAGGTGTTGCTTCGGTGAGGAGCGAAGTGTTGTGGACTACGCCGTGAGTTGCTTCGCCGCCGTGCGAAGCCCGGAGCCGGCGTTGCCGATGATCGGCTCCCCGTGGCCGAAGCAGGCGACCTCGGTGTCGAGTTCCGCGAGGCGGTGGAACGACTCGATGGTTCGCGCGCGATCAACGTTGAACGTGCCGAGCATCAGCCGGCCGACGTTGGCGATGGTGTCTCCGGTGAAGAGAATTCGGCTCTTTGACAAGTAAACAGCGATGCTTCCATCGGTGTGCCCCGGGATGGGGAGAACCCGTGCGCCACCGCCGAAGTCCAGCACGTCGCCGTCGGCGAGCTCCTGGTCGACCGGGCAGGGCGGCGGAGGCGGGAGAGTCGGAGCGATGCGCGCGAAGCGGGGACGTTCCCAGTCGAGCAGCACCGGATCGGCCTGCTTCCGCTCGCCGCGCACGACGGGCGCGTCCGCGCCGTGGGCCAGCACGGGCGCGCCGGTCGCGGCACGGAGTTCGGCCGCGGAACCGGTGTGGTCCTCGTGCCCGTGGGTGATGACGATCCGGTCGAGCTCGGCGTCCAGTTCGGCCAGCAGCCCGGTGACGGCCGGGCCGGACCCGGCGATCCCGGTGTCGATGAGGGTTGCCGAGCGGCCCTCGCGCAACAGGTACGCCTGCCCGAACTCGAGCTGCAAGAAGTACAGGTTCGGCACCACTTCGGTCACGCCCATGCCGTCAACGTAAGGCACTTCTCGGTCGGCTCCCGCTGCTTTCGTTGCGGGCGAACAGGTTTGAAGCGCGAACCGAGGCGCAGCACGTGCGCTGCGAAAATCGGCGCGACATCAGTCGGGGCGGTCCGTTATCCTCGGCGCATGGCCCACGTGCAGTACTACCTCTGATCAGGACGCCGCGACGGCGGCGATCCCCGGGCGGCTACACCGCCTGGTTCCACCGCACTTCGGTGCGCATCATTCCCAGTCCGGGAATTCACCGCTCGCAACCTCCGAGCGCTGACCGCTGGTGTCCGGCCGTCCGCGCTCAGGTGTTCGGTGCGAGGCGGTTGCATGCGACCGGTGCGGCGATCCGATTACCTTTCGCGCTCCTCGCTGCGGCGAGGGCGTTCCTGATCAGGAGTAGAACAAGATGGCCGACACGGCTCAGAACAGCCACCGCACCAGGCCCGCGCACATCGCGTTCATGTCGATTCCGGCGCACGGGCACGTGAACCCGGGCCTCGGGCTGGTCGCCGAACTGGTGACCCGCGGGCACCGCGTCACGTACGCGACGACCGATGACTTCGCGACGCAGGTGGCGGAGGCCGGCGCGACGCCGGTCCGCTACACCTCGATGCTGCCGGGCCCATCGGCGGAGACGCAGGAATGGCCGGAAGAACAGGTCGCGGCCCAGGAGATGTTCCTCGAAGAGATGATGGCCGTGGTGCCGCAGCTCGAACAGGCGTACGCGGCCGACCGGCCGGACCTCATCGTGTACGACATCGCGGCCTTCCACGCGCTCGTGCTGTCGGAGAAGTGGCAGGTGTCCCGCCTCCAGCTGTCTCCGACCCACGTGTACTTCGAGGGTGTCGAGGAGATCTTCGGCATTGAGTTGTCGCCGGAGGCCCTTGCGGTGCGGGCGAAGTACGACGAGTACTTCGCCCAGCAGGGCACCGGACTGGTCTTCCACGACGTGGAGGCGTCGAACCGCTGCGTCGTGACCATTCCCCGCTCCTTCCAGTACTTCGGGGAACGGGTCGCGGACTCCTACACCTTCGTGGGGCCGATGCTGACCGAGCGCGCGTTCCAGGGCGATTGGCAGGCGCCGGACTCCCGTCCGGTGCTCGTGATCTCCTTGGGCTCGGCCTACAACGGCCGGGTGGAGTTCTACCGCAAGTGCGTGCGCGCGTTCGCCGATCTCGACTGGCACGTGGTGATGTCGGTGGGGCGGTCGACCGATCCGGCGGAACTCGGTGAGATTCCGCCGAATTTCGACGTGCGCCAATGGATTCCGCAGTTGCGGATGTTGTCGCAGGCGAGCGCGTTCATCACGCACGCGGGCATGGGCGGCACCATGGAGGGCCTGTACCACGAGGTGCCGCTGATCGCGGTTCCGCAGGCGGCCGACCAGTTCTTGAACGCGGCCCGGATCGAAGAGCTCCAGCTGGGCACGCAGGTCGACTGCGAATCGGTGACCCCGGAGCAGCTGCGGGCCGCTTTGGAGCAGGTCACCTCGAGTGAGGCGATCCGGCTGCGGTTGAAGGAGATGCGGCGGGAGATCCTGGAGTCCGGTGGCTTGCGGCGGGCCGCTGAAATCGCCGAGTCCCAGCTCTGACGAGGGCGGCCGAGGTGGGCTGCCGAACAATCGGGCAGCCCACCATCCGCCGCCGGGCGACGAGACAGGGTGGTGTCGCGTTCCGCGAGCGCCGAAGCCCGCGCTCGGTGTCGAGCCACTGCTCGGTCCCGGCCGGGCAAAGCAAGCCCGGCAATGCCGCAGCACGGTCACGGCGGGCTCCCGGCGGCCCAGTCCTCCTGGGAGTGGTCCACCTGCGGGTGAAACCGGCGATCGGTCCTCCTCGCCGACCCGGTACCGCACGCCGGATGCGAAGTGAATCTTGGAATTCGCTGTTCCGGTAGCTATACCTGAGGGCACGGCGTTGCCGGGAGGAGCGCGGACGTGCCCGAAACGAGGTGGACGTGATGGCTGGGGCGATCAGGGGGATTCGGACCTACGACATCCGGTTCCCCACCTCCCGTGAGCTGGACGGTTCGGACGCGATGAACCCGGACCCGGACTACTCGGCGTCCTACGTCGTGATCGACACCGATGCGCCGGACGAGGCCGAGGGGCACGGCTTCGCCTTCACCATCGGCCGCGGCAACGACGTGCAGACCGCCGCGATCAAGGCCCTGGAACCGGCCCTGGTCGGCCGGGACGTCCAGCACACCCTGGACGACCTCGGCGGCATGTGGCGAGAGCTGGTGCACGATTCCCAGCTGCGCTGGCTGGGTCCGGAGAAGGGCGTGGTGCACATGGCGATCGCCGCCGTGATCAACGCCCTGTGGGACCTGAAGGCCAAGAGGGCCGGCAAGCCGCTGTGGCAGCTGCTCGCCGAGCTGACGCCGGAACAGCTGGTCGACCTCGTCGACTTCCGGTATCTCAGCGATGCCCTGACCCCGGACGAAGCGCTGGACATCCTGCGCCGGGCCGAACCGGGCCGCGCCGCTCGTGCGGCGGAGCTCCGCGATGGCGGTTACCCGGCGTACACCACGACGCCGGGGTGGCTCGGGTACTCCGACGAGAAGTTGCGCAGGCTCTGCCGGGAGGCGGTCGACCTGGGGTTCCGGCAGCTGAAGCTCAAGGTCGGTGCGGACCTCGCGGACGACGTCCGCCGGATGCGGATCGCCCGCGAGGAGGCCGGTCCGGACATCCGCATCGCCGTCGACGCCAACCAGCGCTGGGACGTGGGAATCGCGATCGACTGGATCCGGGAACTCGCGCCGTTCGACCCGTGGTGGGTGGAGGAGCCGACCAGCCCGGACGACGTGCTCGGCCACGCGGCCATCGCGCAGGCGATCGCCC
Organism: Saccharopolyspora sp. NPDC045941; assembly: GCF_056431445.1. Classification (NCBI taxonomy): domain Bacteria; kingdom Bacillati; phylum Actinomycetota; class Actinomycetes; order Pseudonocardiales; family Pseudonocardiaceae; genus Saccharopolyspora; species Saccharopolyspora sp. NPDC045941. Next base: position 99,808 of record NZ_JBWKKU010000022.1, on the reverse strand, counting down.
CGGTCCGGGTCGCCACCGGCGAGCACGTGGCGAACCGGGTGGTGTTCAAGCAGCTGTTGCAGGCGAACGCCCTGTCCTACCTGCAACTGGACGCCGCGCGGGTGGCCGGTGTCAACGAGAACGTGGCGATCTTGTTGCTCGCGGCGAAGTTCGGGGTGCCGGTGTGCCCGCACGCGGGCGGGGTGGGCCTGTGCGAGCTGGTGCAGCACCTGGCCATGTTCGACTTCGTCGCGGTGTCGGGGTCGATGGAGGACCGGGTCATCGAATACGTCGATCACCTGCACGAGCACTTCGTCGATCCGGTGACGATCCGCGGCGGCAACTACCTGGCACCTGACCGCCCCGGGTTCTCCGCACAGCTGCGACCGGAAACGCTGGTCGAGTACGCGTATCCCGACGGCCCGGTGTGGACGTCGAACGGGAGGGGACGGATGCATGAGTGAATTCGCCGGACGGACCGCCATCGTCACCGGGGCCGGTTCGGGCATTGGGCTGGCGGTTGCCACCGAGCTGGCCGCGCGTGGTGCCTCCGTCGCCGCCCTGGACCTCGATCCCTCCGGAGCGCCGGCGGACGTGCTGGGGTTGCGTTGCGACGTGACGGACGAGGAGTCGGTGTCCGCCGCCGTCGAACAGGTCGTGCAGCGGCTCGGCGGCGTGGACGTCCTGGTCAACAACGCCGGAATCGGTGCTCAGGGCACGGTCGAGGCCAACGCCTACGACGAGTGGAACCGGGTATTCGACGTCAACGTCCTGGGCATCGTGCGCACGACCCGGGCGTGCCTGCCGCACCTGCGCCGGTCCTCGACCGCGGCGATCGTGAACACCTGCTCGATCGCGGCCACCGCAGGACTGCCCAACCGGGCGCTCTACAGCGCGAGCAAGGGGGCGGTGCTGTCGCTGACCATGGCGATGGCCGCCGACCACGTGGCGGAAGGAATCCGCGTCAACTGCATCAATCCGGGCACCGTCGACACCCCGTGGGTGCGCCGGCTCCTCGAGGCGGCCGACGACCCGGAGGCGGAGCTGCGCGCGCTGCAGGCCCGCCAGCCCACCGGGCGGCTCGTGTCGGCGGCCGAGGTCGCGGGGGCCGTCGCCTACCTCGCCGGTCCGGCGGCCGGGGCGACCACCGGCACGGCGCTCGCCGTGGACGGCGGGATGCAGGGCCTGCGCCTGCGGAAGAGCTGAGGAGAAGCCGGAGATGCAGCGAATCGCCTTGCACACCAAGCTGAAGCCCGGCAAGGAAGCGGAGTACGAGCAGGTGCACGCGGTGATCCCGGCGGACCTGGATGCGGCTCTCCGCGCCGCGGGCGTGCACAGCTGGCGGATCTGGCGAGACGGCCAGGACCTGTTCCACGTCGTGGAGGTCGAGGACTACCAGGCGATGCGGCATGCGCTGCGCGACCATCCGGCGAACGTCGCCTGGCAGGCCACGATGTCCGAGCTGCTGGACGTTGAGGACGACTACTCGGGCACCGACACCGGCCTGACGCAGGTGTGGGAGCTGCCCGGGAGCGGGGGCGCATGAAGTCCGTTCGGCTGGGCGGATCGGCGGTTTCGGTCTCGGCGTTCGGATTCGGCGGCGCGGTGATCGGCAACCTCTACCGCGCGGTGGACGAGGACACCGCGTTCGGCGCGGTGCATGCGGCGTGGCACGCGGGCATCCGCTTCTTCGACACCGCCCCGCACTACGGGCTCGGGCTGGCCGAGCGCCGACTCGGCCGGGCCCTCGCCGGGCGGCCGCGGGACGAGTTGGTCGTGTCGACCAAGGTCGGCAGGCTGCTCGTGCCCGATCCGCGCGGCTCGGCGTGGCGGGACGACGCGGGCTTCGAGGTTCCTGCCGACCACCGGAGGGTGTGGGACTTCAGCGCGGACGGGGTGCGGCGTTCGCTGGACGCCAGCCTGCACCGGCTCGGCCTGGACCGGATCGACGTCGTGCTGATCCACGACCCGGACGACCACTGGGAACAGGCCGTCGGCGAGGCGTACCCGGCCCTGCACGAGCTCCGGTCGCAGGGCGTGATCGGTGCGATCGGCGTCGGCATGAACCAGTGGCGGATGCTGGAGCGGTTCGCCGCCGAAACCGACGTCGACGCGGTGATGCTGGCGGGCCGGTACACCTTGCTCGAACAGTCCGCAGTGGACACCATGCTGCCGACGTGCCTCCGGCGCAACGTGTCGGTGCTCGCGGCCGGCGTCTTCAACGGCGGGGTGTTGGCGACCGACGAGCCCGGCCCGGAAGCGATGTACGACTACGCCCCGGCCGCGCCGGAGGTGCGGGAGCGCGTGGCGCGGATGGCCGAGGTGATCCACCGGCACGGCGCGAGCGTGCCGCAGGTCGCGATGGCTTTCGTCGCTTCGCACCCGGCGGTCGCGAGCGTCGTGGTGGGCGCTCGAACCGCGTCGGAGGTCCGTGGCAACGCCGAACTGTTCGGCCGCGCGGTCCCGGCCGAGCTGTGGGGCGACCTGATCGCGGCGGGCCTGCTGCGCCCGGACTCGGTGCTTCCGGGCTGACGGCAATTCCGGGTTATTCAATTGACCTCGAGCGCGGTGGAGGTTCTAACTTGGGAAGTGATCACCGATCGCTCTGAGGGGATTTCTTCATGACCGTGTTGGTAACCGGTGCGACGGGGAATGTCGGGCGGCGCGTGGTGGATCGCCTGCTGGCCGCCGGGACTCAGGTGCGGGCGTTGACCAGGCGTCCTGAAGCGGCCGGGCTGCCGGGTGATGTCGAGGTGTTCCGGGGCGACCTCACCGATTCGGATGCGCTGGTGAAGGCGCTGGCCGGGGTCGGCAGCGTGTTCCTGTTCCCGGTGCCCGAAGGGATCGAGGCGTTCGTCGAGCGGGCGAAGGCGGCGGGTGTCCGACGTGTCGTCGTGTTGTCGTCGAAGGCGGTGGAGTTCGCCGACGGCAACGCGATCGGCGAGCGGCACCGGGTGATCGAGGAGGCCGTGGAAGCAGGCGGCTTCGAGTGGACGTTCTTGCGACCCGGCGCGTTCGCGACCAACACCCTGGCCTGGGCCGGCTCGATCCGCGCCGAAGGAGTCGTCCGCGAGCCGTTCGTCGATGCCCAGCAGACGCCGATCCACGAGGACGACATCGCGGCGGTGGCGGAGACCGCCTTGCTGGAGGACGGGCACGCCGGAGCGGCGTACGCGCTGAGCAGGCCGGAGGCGCTCACGGTGCGCGAGCAGGTGCAGGCGATCAGCGCCGCGATCGGTCGCGAGATCGGGCTTGAAGAGCAGACGCTGGAGCAGGCCCGCGCGCACATGATCGCCGAAGGCGTGCCGGAAGCCATCGTCGACGCACTGCTCTCCTACAGGGCGCGGAACGTCGAGAACGCGGAGCCGCCGGTGCGGACGGTTGAGCAGGTGACCGGGCGCCCGGCACGCACGTTCGCCCAGTGGGCCGTCGACCACGCGGACGACTTCCGTTGATGCGGCCCGGAAAACCGGTCGCCGATGGTGTTCCGGAACACCTAATCTCCTGATATGGCGATTGTTTCGGTTCCTTACCACCTTGACGAGCGGTTGCCGGAGCCCGGCCTCCCGCTGCCGTCCGACGCTACGACGGTGGAGATACCGCTGCCGGACGGCGACATGTGGCAGCGCCTCGGCGCGCTGTACTCCGTTGCCGTCGACGAGGTTGCCAGGGTCGCCGGCCGAGGCGAAGTGCCGACCGTGGTCTCCGGGGACTGCATGGTGTCGCTCGCCGTGCTCGCCGGACTGCAGCGCGCGGGAACCGACGCGGCGATCGTCTGGTTCGACGCGCACGGCGACGTGCAGACCGTCGAGACCACGGAATCCGGTTACGTCGGCGGGATGCCGCTGCGGATAGCGGTCGGCTACCGCCCCGAGCTGATCGCGGACCGGCTCGGGCTCCGCCCGCTGCCGGAGGACCGTGCGCTGCTGGTGGACGCCCGGGACCTGGACCAGGCGGAGGTCGAGTACCTGGCGACCTCGGACATCGCGCGGTGCGAGGTCGATGAGATCACCGAGGACGTCCTGCCGGACGGGCCGCTGCTCCTGCACATCGACGTGGACGTGATCGACACCGTCGACTTGCCCGGCATGAGCTTCCCGGTCGGCGGTGGGCCGTCGCGTTCGGCGGTGCTCACCGCGATCCGGCGGATCATGGCAACCGGGAGGGTCCGGGCATTCGACGTCGCCTGCACCTGGCGGCCCGACGAACAGCACGGCGAGGCCAGGGCACGAGTCCTGGAAGACCTGTTGGCGGTGAGCGAAGCGCCGCGCTAGGTCTTTCGCTGGACCGGCAACGATCTTCGTCCGGGTGCGGCCAGCCGCACCCGGGAGAGCCACACCGCCACGTCGCGACGCGTCGCCCCTCGACCGGCGCGCGGCGGTGCCATGAGCCGGGTGGTGCGTTCGGCGCGCACTACCCGGCCGCAAACCCATCCCGCAGGGCGGCCGCGAACCAGGGCCTCGGTGCGGTCGCCGCCGGTCTGGGAATGGCCTGCGGATCGTTGGTTTCTCACTCCGGGTGTTCGGTCGCGTACTGCTTGCTTATCGGCCATTTGGCCCTGGAGTGGGATTCGTCACTCGGCCCCGATACGCTGTTTTCCCAGCGGAGAAGGGCAATCGGACATCACATGCGCCTTTCTCGCATTTGCTGCCAGGCGTGGCGCGACCATTCAGCGGTACCGGACGCCGCACGGGAATGTGGCACCGTCGATGAGAGCACAGCGATGCGCACGCAGACGTGAGGAGGAAGATGAACAGCAGGAAAGCGTCCGCGCTGGCGGTGGCGGCTCTGGTCGCGGGCGGCGTGCTGGCCGGCGGGGTGGCCACCGCGCAGGCCGCGGGCGGCAGTCCGAGCCCTTGCCGGGCGAGCGCCAAGGCGTGCGTGAGCCTGTCGACCAACCAGGCCTGGCTCCAGAAGGACGGAAGCACCAGCTACGGCCCGGTTCCGATCACCAGCGGCAAGCCGGGTTCGGAGACCCCGACGGGCATCCACCGGGTGCAGTGGAAGGACGCCGATCACCGCAGCCGGGAGTTCAACAACGCGCCGATGCCGAACTCGGTGTTCTTCACCAATACCGGCGTCGCGTTCCACGAGGGCAGCCTCCGGGCCCAGTCCAACGGCTGCGTGCACCTGTCGACAACGGCGGCGAAGCGGTTCTTCGACTACCTGAACCCGGGCGACGAGGTCCAGGTCGTCCCCTGACGGCCCGCATCCGCAGCATCCTGCCTGGCGGACGCCTCTGAAAGTCCATTGTGGACCACAAGTGTCGCCCCTGCGGAGGAATGCGAAGGTTCCGGGGCGGGCTCCCGCCATCGATTCGAAGGATGTGCAGGTTCGGGCACCGGCCGGAACCGCAGCGGTGAACCGGTCACGGTCCACGCCGCGGTGGACCGGCTCGTCCTGCAGTTCGGAGTCGATCGTGCTTACGTCTTCGACGCCCGCCTCCGGGTGCGATTCTCCAGCAAGAGCCGGCTGAATGCGCCAGGGCGCGGGTGTTCCCGAAAAACCGCACTGCGGGCGGTCGTTGCTCGCTGCAGGGTGGCTTGCGCTGCTGTAGCGCCCGCCGAATTTCCCTTCGCCCTTTCGCATGATCTCCGACTGCCGAAGCGCACTGCGCGCTCTGGAACAGGCCACCCAGCCGAACAACTGAGTTCCAAAGGATCTGCTTGCGAAGAACCCCTGCTTCCAGGGAAGACTTCCCCTGGTCTTTGCGGAGGTCGCGAGCGTTCGACCGCCGTCACCGGCCCCGGCTGGACGAGTTCGGGCGCACGCGTGTGATCGCGGGTGCGCCCTATGATCCACAGGACCGCCAGAAGTCGCGTACCGAACCGGCTTGCTCCCTGCGCGCTCGACGAATTTGAGGAGCCTCGGTGACGGACCTCGCGGACTCGATCGAATCGATGGAACAGCTCGCGGTGATCTGGCGCGACATGGTGCTCGACCGTGATCCGGGTGCCGATGTGCGAGACCTCCCGGGCATCGCCGTTCGCTGGGCCGACTGCCGGTTCCTCTTCTGGAACTGCATCACGTTGACCGAGGTCGGCGCGGACGCGGAACTCGTCGGGCAACGACTGGGCCAGGCAGCGGACATCATGCGCTCGAAGCAGCATCCGGGCTTCCTGTGGATCTTTGAAGACCTCCTCGCCGATGACGCACACGCGGAGCTGGGCAAAGCAGCCGAGCGAGCGGGCCTGGCGCACGCCTTCCCCGGAACCGGCATGGCCGGAGACCTGCTCCCCATCCCCGAGCCCAGCCACCCCGACCTGACATTCGCGCGCGTGACCACCGACGAACAGCTGCGCACCTACGCAGATCTCAACTCGCGCGCCTACGGATTCCCTTTGGAGGACGGCCGCGACGGGCTCGTCGGCTCGGCGCTGTGGAAGAACCAGGTGCACGCCTACCTGGGCCTACGAGACGGAGTGCCGGTTACGTGCGCTGCGACCGTGGAAGCAGCGGGCCGTCTCTTCGTCGCTCTCGTCGCCACCGCCCCGGAGTGGGAGCGCAGGGGATACGGCGAGGCGGTGACGCGGAAGGCGCTGCACGAGGGCGGCCGGGCCACCGGACTGACCCGCGCCACGCTGCACGCGACCGTCGCTGGGGCACCTGTGTACCCGCGGATCGGCTTCAACCCGAACTCGCCGATGCACTTCTACAGCCTGAAGAACTGATCCCAGCCACGCCGCGCCTCGCGTTCCGGAAGTGTGCGACCCTCGGTGCAGCCCAAGTGCGCTAGGCAGGCTCGGGGCTGTGTTCCTGACGACGGTCGATAGGAAAGTCTGATGCTCGTCCGCCGCGCCTACATCCCCGAAGCGCAACGCCCGGAGTCGTTGGACACCTGGCCGTACACGGTGCCGTGCGTTGCAGAACTCGCCGAGCGCGGCCTGACCTTCACCGCGCCGGTGACCATGCTCGTCGGCGAGAACGGGTCCGGGAAGTCGACGTTGGTCGAGGCGATCGCGGAGGGCTTCAAGCTCGATTCGCACGGCGGACGGGCCGGCCGCAAGTACGGCAACGACCGGCCCAGGACTCCGCTCGGGGACGTGCTCAAACTGGAGACCACTTCGACCGGGAGCCGGATGCTGACCGGGCCGAGGTCGCGGCGCAAAGGTTTCTTCCTGCGCGCCGAGACCGCCTTCGGGCTGCTGAACACCGTGAGCGGCGTGTACGGCTATTGGGATGAGGACACCTCGACCATGTCCCACGGCGAGGGGTTCCTGACGGTGTTCGGGGCGATGTTCCAGGACCGCGGGTTCTACGTCATGGACGAGCCCGAGGCCGCGTTGTCCTTCGAGTCCTGCCTGAAGCTGGTGGGGTTGATGCACGAGCTCGGCAAGTCCGGCGCGCAGATCGTCTGCGCGACGCACTCGCCGATCCTGGCCGCCACGCCCGGCGCGGACATCATCGAGGTGGGCGAGCACGGAACCCGCCGCGTGAAGTGGGACGAGCTCGACCTGGTCGACCACTGGCGCCGGTACCTGGCCGACCCCGGCCTCTACCTGCGGCACATCACCGGATGAACCAACACCATCAAGGCCATTCGCGCTATAGATGGGGTTACCGCATGACGGCTGTGTCGCGGTCGCAGTGAACAGGCACGAGGACTCCGACCAGAGGTTTGGCGATGCGATCCCGTTTGGTGCATGATCTGCCCCCGCTCCGAGCGTGGCGGAGGCGGGGTCGATCAGGCGAGCAGGCCGGTTCTGGTGTCCGGGCCGCTTGCATTGCCGACTCCAACAGTGGAAAGGGACACGAGTGATTGGCTACGACGGTGAAGTCTGGGATCCATTCGGCACGTTGCGCCACGCGTTGTGGATCGGCGGCGGGCAATGGGCGGGCAAGTCCACCGTCGCGCGACTCCTGGCCGTTCAATACGGTCTTACCGCCTATCACTACGACTACCACGACGCTCGTGCCCACAACGATCGCCGGATCGCCCGCCGCATCGAACTTGGTGAGCCGTCCGCCGAGCCCGACCCGGACACCGTGTGGGTCCACCCCACTCCCGAGGACATGGCCGCCCAGACCCTGGCCGGATTCCCGATCCGATTCGAGTGGGCTCTGGACGACCTGCGGGCACTCGTCTCAGGACGCCCGATCATCGCCGAAGGATGGGGACTGCGGCCCGAGCTCGTCGCACCCATCACCGACTCACCGCGCCGGATGGTCGTCATGGTGCCCACGCAGGAGTTCCGCCAGTATCAGCTGCACGCACTACCTCGGGCCGCAGCCTTCGGGCATCAGGTCAGCGACCCCACCCGAGCGCAGCAGAACCGGCTCGCCCGGGACCGCCTCGTTGCTGACGAAGCTGTCCGCACGGCGCGGCGACTCGGCATCCGCGTGATCGAGGTCGACGGCTCCCGCGACGCCGAAGTCGTTGCCAACAGCATCGCGGACCACTTCGCCCCTTACCTCCCGCCGCCCGAGCCGGCGCATTCCTGATCACTCATGCGATCCCATAACACGGCGGCGTGACCCGTCACCAAGCTGATCTGCGAGGTGCCGGTCACGCCGCCGCGGTGCTGCTCGCGCGAAAGCGCCTGTCCTACAACCGAGAAGAGCTCACTCGACCCAGTCGAAGGTCTTGGTGACTGCCTTCTGCCACTGGTGGTACTGCTTTTGGCGGAGTTCCGCCGGCATCGCCGGGTCCCACTGCTTGTCCTTGGCCCAGTTCGAGCGGATGTCCTCCTCGCTGGACCAGAAGCCGACCGCGAGGCCCGCCGCGTAGGCCGCGCCGAGCGCCGTGGTCTCGGCGACCACCGGGCGGATCACCGGGACGCCGAGGATGTCGGCCTGGAACTGCATCAGCAGTTCGTTCTGCACCATGCCGCCGTCGACCTTCAGCGACTTCAGCGGGACGCCGGAGTCGGCGTTCATCGCCTCGATCACCTCGCGGGTCTGGAACGCCGTCGCTTCCAGCACCGCGCGGGCCAGGTGGCCGCGGTTGACGTAGCGGGTGAGGCCGACGATCGCGCCGCGCGCGTCGGAGCGCCAGTGCGGGGCGAACAGCCCGGAGAACGCAGGCACGAAGTACGCGCCGCCGTTGTCGTCGACGGAGCGCGCGAGCTGCTCGATCTCCGGGGCCGTGCCGATGATGCCCAGGTTGTCCCGCAGCCACTGCACCAAGGAGCCGGTGACGGCGATGGAACCTTCCAGGCAGTAGACCGTTTCCCGGCTGCCGATCTTGTAGCCGACCGTGGTCAGCAGGCCGTTCTCGCTGATCACGCGCTCCGTGCCGGTGTTGAGCAGCACGAAGTTGCCGGTGCCGTAGGTGTTCTTGGCTTCGCCGGGCGACAGGCACGCCTGCCCGAAGGTGGCGGCCTGCTGGTCACCGAGGATGCCGGAGATCGGGATTCCCGCGAACACGCCGCGCTCCCGGAACTTGCCGTACACCTCCGACGAGGACCGGATCTCGGGCAGCATCGCCATCGGCACGCCGATCTCGGCGCAGATGTCGGCGTCCCACTCCAGCCGTTCCAGGTCCATCAGCAGCGTGCGGGACGCGTTGGTCGGGTCGGTGATGTGCAGGCCGCCGTCCGGGCCACCGGTGCAGTTCCAGAGCACCCAGGTGTCCATGTTGCCGAACAGCAGCTCGCCCTTCTCGGCGCGCTCCCGGGCACCGTCCACATTGTCCAGGATCCACTTCACCTTGGGACCGGAGAAGTAGGTGGCCAGCGGCAGGCCGGTCTTGCTCTGGTACCGGCTCTGGCCACCCTCGCCGGTGGCCAGCTCGCCGACGATCTCGTCGGTGCGCGTGTCCTGCCAGACGATCGCGTTGTAGACGGGCTTTCCGGTGGCCTTCTCCCACACCACGGTGGTTTCCCGCTGGTTGGTGATGCCGCAGGCCGCGATGTCCGAGGACACCAGGTCGACCTTGGCCAGCGCGCCCGCGCAGACCTGCCGGGTGTTGGCCCAGATCTCGTTCGGGTCGTGCTCGACCCAGCCCGCCTTCGGGAAGATCTGCCGGTGTTCAATCTGGTCGGCCGAAACGACCCGACCGGAGTGGTCGAAGATCATGCACCGCGTCGAGGTGGTTCCCTGGTCGATGGCGGCGACGTACGAGGACATCTCGTTCTACCTTCCTAAGTGGACCGTTCGGTCAGCTGATGGGGAGGGCCAGGGCCAGCAGGCCGGCCAGCACACCGCCGATGATCGGGCCCGCGATCGGAATCCAGGAGTAGCCCCAGTCGGCCGAGCCCTTGCCGCGGATCGGCAGGATCGCGTAGGCGATGCGCGGCCCGAGATCGCGAGCCGGGTTGATGGCGTACCCGGTCGGGCCGCCGAGCGAGTTGCCGATGCCGATCACGATGAAGGCGACCGCGGCGTAGCCGAGCGCGGAGTTGCCGAACGACGGCACGCCGGGAGTTTCACCGACACCCGCCTGCGGGCTGAGGATGATCCAGAAGACCAGCACGAACGTGCCGATGATCTCGGTGACGAGGTTCCACGGAGCGTTCGGCACGGTCGGGCTGGTGGAGAAGATGCCGAGCGTGTTGGCCGGGTCGTCGTGGGTGTCGAACTGCAGCTTGTAGGCGGCCCAGCACAGGATCGCGCCCAGCGTGCCGCCGACGAGTTGCGCTGCGATGTAGACCGGGACCTCGGACCACGGCGTCTGGCCGTTCACCGCGAGCCCGAGGGTCACTGCCGGGTTGATGTGCGCGTTGGACGGCGCGGCGACGCTCGCGCCCGCGAAAACCGCGAAGCCCCAACCGAAGTTGACGAGCAGGAATCCGCCTTCGTAACCGCGGTTCTTGCGCAGCACGGTGTTTGCGACGACACCGCAACCTAACAGGGTGAGAATCGCCGTCCCCATCATCTCCCAGAGGAAGATCTCACCAAAACTCATGCTGCCGTTCCCCTCTTAATGCCGCCGTTGGCAAAGGCGGGTTCGCTGACTGTCCGAGATGGAGTGAGTCGGGACGGTACTGCCGCATAGCAACACGTGTCCACGAATGCCGCCACTCGTGGCAACAGGTTGGTCTGAACCGCCTAGTCCCACGTCTCGGCTGGTAGTAGCGGATGCCCGAACCGTCGATCGGTGATCTCGATCGACCGGTGGCGCGGGCCCGGTGGACGGCCCGCGACGGGGGCGTACCCCGGGCATCGTTGCGCATGGCAAGTCACATTAGACTTGTGAAAACAAACGTTGCAAGACAGTTCTGATGGTGTTTTTATCGAACTAGGTGATGATACCGCCCCGGCTCGGCGCTCGCGTCAGGCTGGTGGCAGCCGCGCACCGGTCGGCCGGAGCGCGATGACCAGGGATTTTGGAGGACGACGATGTCCGCTCGACGCCCGTCCGGGAAGCAGCAGGACCGGCGGCGCAAGATCACCGAGCTGGTCATGGCGGAGGGCACCATGCGGATCGACGACCTCGTCGAGACCGTCGGCGCCAGCGCGATGACGGTGTACCGCGATCTCGCCGACCTGGAGTCCCAGGGCTTGGTGCATCGCAACCGCGGCTACGTCTCGGCGGCCTCGTCATTGCTCTACGAGGCCGCGTCGGAATACCGGTTGCAGCAGAACACCTCGGAGAAGGAGGAGATCGCGCAGGCCGCGGCGGAACTGATCGAGCCGGGGCAGGCGCTGGTGCTCGACGACTCGACGACCGGCGTGTACCTGGCCCGGCTGCTGCCGGAGCGCGCGCCGCTGACCGTCGTCACCAACCACCGCGGGGTGTTCGGCGAACTGGCCGGCGCGTCGGGCATCAGCCTGATCTGCGTGGGCGGCGACTACCTGCCGTGGGCCGACGCGTTCGTCGGCGGGATGGCGTTGGACGCGCTGCGGAACCTGCGCGTCGATCTGGCGATCATGTCGGTCTCCGCCGTGACCGACGGGATTTGCTGCTACCCGCAACAGGAAATGGTGCAGATCAAGAAAGCCATGCTGGCCTCGGCGCGGCGTCGCGTGCTCTACGTCGACCACACCAAGTTCCGGCGGCGGGCGCTGCACGCGGTCGCTCCGGTCGAGGACTTCGACGTCGTGATCGTGGATTCGCAGACGACGAGCGCCGATATCGAGGTGCTGCGCGACCGCGGCGCGCGGGTCGAGCAGGCGGGAAATGCGCGGAGTGCCGTGCCGAGCACGAAGGGTGCAGGTCGGGCATGATGACCACCGCAGGACGGACTGGCGCCGAGTCCGGTTCCGCGTCGGCGGGGTGGTCAGCGGTGGGACGCGATTCGAGCGAGGAGGACGCCTGGTGTCCAAGGACAAAATCGAAATCGACAGCCGGTTGAAGGGCACGTTGGGCCCGGCGGAGCGGGCGGAGAACTGGCGTCGGCTCGGTTCCGAAGAGTTCGACGTGGTGGTGATCGGCGGTGGCGTGGTCGGCGCGGGCGCGGCGCTGGACGCGGCGACCCGTGGGCTGCGGGTGGCGCTGGTGGAGGCGCGCGACCTGGCGGCCGGCACCTCCAGCCGTTCCAGCAAGCTGTTCCACGGCGGACTCCGCTACCTGGAGCAGCTGGAGTTCTCGCTGGTTCGCGAGGCACTTCGGGAGCGCGAGCTGATGCTCACCCGGATCGCGCCGCACCTGGTGAAGCCGGTCCCCTTCCTCTACCCGCTGACCCGCCGGGTCTGGGAGCGCCCCTACACCGCCGCGGGCCTCTTCCTCTACGACACGATGGGCGGCGCCCGCTCCGTGCCGGGGCAGAAGCACCTTTCCCGCGCGGGCGCGCTGCGGATGGTGCCTGCGCTGAAGCGCAACGCGATGATCGGCGGGATCCGCTACTACGACGCCCAGGCCGACGACGCGCGGCACACCATGATGGTGGCCCGCACCGCCGCCCGCTACGGCGCCGTGATCACGACGTCCACCCAGGTCACCGGTTTCCTGCGGGAGGCCGACCGGGTCGCCGGCGTCCGGGTGCGCGACGTGGAGTCCGGTGACGAGGTCGAGGTCCGCGCGCAGGCCGTGATCAACGCGACCGGCGTCTGGACCGACGAGCTGCAGAAGCTCTCCGGCGGGCGCGGCCGTTTCCGGGTCCGCTCCAGCAAGGGCGTGCACATCGTGGTGCCCCGCGACCGGATCGTCGCCGAGGCCGGGATGATCCTGCGCACCGAGAAGTCGGTGCTGTTCGTCATCCCGTGGGGAAACCACTGGATCGTCGGCACCACCGACACCGACTGGCACCTCGACCTGGCGCACCCGGCGGCCACCAAGGCCGACATCGACTACCTGCTGGAACACGTCAACTCGGTGCTGGCGACGCCGCTGACCCACGACGACATCGAAGGCGTGTACGCGGGGCTGCGGCCGCTGCTGGCCGGCGAGAGCGAGGAAACCTCGAAGCTGTCCCGGGAACACGCGGTCGCACGCGTCGCGCCCGGGCTGGTGGCGATCGCCGGCGGCAAGTACACGACGTACCGGGTCATGGCGGCCGACGCCGTCAACGCCATCTCGCCGGACATCACCGGGCGAATGGCGTCGTCGATCACCGACCGGGTCCCGCTGCTCGGCGCCGACGGGTACCACGCGCTGATCAACCAGGCCGATCAGCTGGCCGCCGCGCACGGCTTGCACCCGTACCGCATCCGGCACCTGCTGGACCGCTTCGGTTCGGAGATCCACGACGTGCTCGCCCTCGGCGACGACCGGCCCGAGCTGCTCAAGCCGATCCCGGCGGCGCCGAACTACCTGCAGGCCGAGGTGGTTTACGCGTGCAGCCACGAAGGCGCGCTGCACCTGGAGGACGTGCTGACCCGGCGCACCCGGATCTCCATCGAGTACGCGCACCGCGGCGTGGACTGCGCGGAACCGGTCGCGCGGCTGATGGGGGAGGTGCTCGGCTGGGACGACGCGCGCGTCGCCCGCGAGGTCGAGGTCTACGCGAAGCGGGTCGAGGCGGAGCGGGATTCGCAGACGCAGCCGGACGACCAGGCGGCCGACGCGAAGCGTTCGGCGGCGCCGGAAGCACGCGAGCGCATCATCGAACCGGTGGTGTGAGGACGTATTCGGCTCGGTGAGTCCCTCGGGGTGCATGTCATCCCGAGGGACTCACTGGTTTTCGGACACCTCGGCGAGCAGTTCCTCGACGTGGCCGATCAGGCGCCGGGTGTCGACCGGCGCGACGGTGCTCCACACGTCACCGGACGGCGATTCCCGCCGCAGCTGGGCATAACGGCCGTGCGCGGTGTCGAAGAATCCGATGACGTGGTCGGCGCGGATGCGGCGGCCGTACCGGTCCCGGGCCGCGGTGCCGAACTGCCCGCGCGCCTCGACCCCGGCCACCATGCTCATCAGCGTTTCGGCGTCGTCCGGGCGGATTCCACGGCGCTGCAACGCGTTCTGCAGCCGCTCGATGTTGTCGCCGGCCTCCTCGGCGGCGCCGTCGAGATCGCTGCTGGGCACGGACACCGAACGGCCCGGGCCGGGTGGCAGCGTCGGCAGCACCGAAACCGCTTCGCGCGGCAGCCCGGTCGCCGCCGCGGCCCGCAGGCTCAGGGCGTCCTGGTCCTTGACGACCAGCGCCGCTCGTTCGGTCTCGGCGTCGGACGCCGCGAGCACCCGCACGCTGCGACCCATCCAGATCCGCCCGTCGACCTCGCGGCCGGGGCGCGCCAGCAGCCGCAACATCCATTCGAGCTCGGGATCGAGTCCGGTCGGGCGGCCGAGGTCGCGGGCCCCCAGCGATCGCCACGCCGATTCCACCAGCTTCGCGCGCTCGGTGTGGGTGCGCCCGGGCGACGGGACCTTCAACACCAGCGGCATGGTGTCCAACCCGAGGTGCTCGGTGAGCACGTCGAACTCCAGCGCCGACAGGGTCAGCTGCCGGCCGGTGTCGGTGACCGTCATTGGCCGGGCTCGCCGCCGATCACCGGGCGGGACAGGGTCTGCGGTTCGTCGAAGAACCCGCCCGGGCGGCCGACCTGCTCGGTCACCTTCCGGTCCATCCCCTCGTCGCGGTCCTTGCGGCCGCGCTTGCCGGCCGCACGGCCGTCACCGCCGCGCACCGGCCCACCGCCACCACCCGGCCGTCCCGACCGCTGCTCGGGGAGCCGGCTGGAAAGCGTCGACTGCGTCGTCGCGATCCGCGTCGCGGGCGCGGAGGTGCTGCCCCAGCTGATGGTCACGTTCTGCTGCCCGCTCGGTGTCCCGGAACCACCGGTGACCGGGGCGTCGACCACCACCTGCGGCGGCTGGGTGAACGATGCCAGCGACGTGGTGTTGGCCTGCGTCGACGCCTCGTACGTGCGCATCACGTCGAAGGCCCGCTGCTCGGCGGCGTTCTGCTTGGCCTCCTGCAGCTCGTAGTCGGTCTGCCCGCCGAAGAGGTGCGTCAGCACCGTTTCCGCGGTGCTCGGCTCCTCGGTGGTCACCTGCACCGGCGGCGGCATGTCCTGGCGGGCCTTGCTGATGAACTCCGCCTGCTGCTCGGCCCGCTCCCGCATCACGGTGGTGGCCTGCTGGGCTTGGGCCGCCCAGTTGCCCAGCGGACGCACGCCGCCGTGCGCGCTGTCCGCGGCGATGCCCTGCCAGCCGGCCATCGCCGACGACAAGGCGGACGCCAGCCCGGCGTCGATGTCGCCGAGCGCGCGGGCGAGTTCGCTCCAGCGGCGCACGCTGTCGATCGAGCCGTTCGCGCCCGGGCCCTCGTGGATCTGCGCGAACAGCTCGGGGTGGCGGTATCCCTGCCAACGGTGGTCGCTCATCGGGATCAACAACCTCCGCCGATGCCGTACGCGCTGTCGCCGTCGATCCGCTCGTACTGGCGGTTGGCGAGCCGCAGCGACTCGGCGGCCGCCTGCAACTGGTCGCGGTAGCCGCACAGCGCGGTCAGCGCGTCCTCGCCGCCGCCGACGGAGCGCCGGTTGAACTCCTCGGCGGCGTCGGCGCTGATCGGATCGCCGGCCCAGGGCCGGATGCGCAGTTCGGTGATGGCGTGCTCGATCTGCAGGCCGACCGCGTCGAGCGATTCCTGCAGCGCGTTCACCAGCCTCGGGATGGAGGCTGGCTCGACTTGCACCGAGCCACCCGACATCCCGGGCAGGGCGCTGGTCGAGCTGTCGCCCCACGGAGCAGTGAGCGGCACGTTTTCCCCTCCCACAGGTAAGGGCCCGGGTTAGCGGGTGCAAGGCCCTTGTGCCCGAACGCCCGGGCGGATGCAGGGCGGCGGGGCCCTGACCGGGTGTTCGCGGGCACCCGGCGGTTGCGGGGGCCCGAGCGCTCAAGCTACTAAACGTCCGCCGAACACTGTAGTCAGTGAACATCACGCTGGGGAGTGCTCCAAACGCGGTGAGTATCGCTCATCCGGTTGCAGAGCGTGAACATCGCAGGGCGTGGCGCGGTTTCGCGGTCCTCGTGGCGGCCGAAGACGTGATGTTGCCGACCCGAGCGGAGCAGCCGCGGCTACTGGGGCGCTGTCTGCCGGGGCTTGGTCGTCTGGGTCGGCGCGGACGTTTCCGGTGCGGCCAGGCTCGCGAGGGCGTCCTCGGCGACCCGCTGGGCGCCGGCGCAGAGCTGATCGACCGGCGGCGGCGGTTGGCCGCCGTCGTCGCGGTAGAGGACGTCGAGGTGCTGGAGCTCGGCGACGTCCACCGCGACGTTGCAGGAGAGGTCCAGGCCCGGGGTCTTGATCACCAGCGCCGGGAAGCCGCCGATCACCACCGGCGAGGCCTCCACCTGCGCGGTGTCGTCGGTCCACACCCCCATGCTCTCGGTGGTGATCAGCGCCAGCCGGGCGCCGACCTTGGCCGTGGTGTTGCGGTAGCTGCAGGTCGCCGCGTCGCCGAAGCCCGCTTCGGAACCCGGCAGCGGCTCCCGGTCGAAGCCGAGCTGGCTGCGCTGGTCGTCGGTGAGCAGCTCGCACGGGTCGACGCCGTCGAGGGCGAGCTCGAACGGGCGCGGCGGCAACGGAGGGGGAGCGCTCGTCGTGGGCATCGGCGGTGGTAGCGGGGCCCTGGTCTCCGACGTCGGCTCCGACTGCCACAGGCCGCACCCGGCGAGGGTGAGCGAGCCGGCGGCGAGCAACGCGCTCAGCCGCCACGCCCCGGGGATCCGCGAGCTGTGCATGGCCTCACCGTAACGAAACGTGGCCGGTCGTGACGGTGGGCGGCGATCAGCGCCGCCAGGAGAACCAGAGGACGGCGATCAGCGGGAGCAGCAGGACCAGGGCCAACTGCCGCGCGACCACCAGCAGGAAGACGACCAGGACGACGGCGCAGACGACCAGCACGATCTTCCCGGCGGCTGGTGGCGGGGCCGCCGCGCGGATCGCCGGGGCGACCGGGCGCGGCGGCTCGCTGGGCCGCGGCTCGGGCAGGTCGTCGAACAGCGGGGTCAGCTCGGAGCGGAACCGGGCGGCCGCGACCAGGCGGCAGCGCTCGTCGTACTCGGTGACGTCGAGGCGCCCGGCGGTGAAGTGCTCGCCGAGCAGCCGCATGGCGTCCTCCCGCTCGGGGTCGCCGATCCGGAGGTCCTTGCCCCGTCGACCGTTGTCCACGCCCCCATCCTACGTTCGGCGGACCTCCGGTCGGGGCGGTCGGCACCGGATTCCGGACCGCGTGAAAACTCCGCCAACAATGCGGAAATCCGGCGTTCAACGAGGTGAACGCCGGATTCCCGGTGGTGCTGCGTCAGGCCTTGACCAGGTTGCTGTCGTCGTCGATCAGCGGGGTGCTCGGCTTGGCGAGGACCTCGTCGTCGAGCAGGCCCTCGCTGCGGGCGACCACGACCGGGACCACGATCTGGCCCGCGACGTTGGTGGCGGTGCGCGCCATGTCCATGATCGGGTCGACCGCGTAGGCGATGGCGATGCCGGTGGCCACGACCTCGGGCGGGAAGCCCAGGGCGCCGACGGTCAGCGTCAGCATGGTGAACCAGCCGGTGACGCCGGCCGTGGCGATCGAGCCGAACACCGCGACGGCGATGATCGTCAGGTACTGCACCGGGCCGAGCTGGATGCCGAAGAGGTTCGCGATGAACATCGAGCCGACGGCCGGGTAGATCGCGGCGCAGCCGTCCATCTTGGTGGTGCTGGCCAGCGGCACCGCGAAGTTCGCGTAGGACGCCGGCACGCCGAGGTCCTGGGTGGTCTGCCGGGTCAGCGGCAGGCTCGCCCCGGAGGACCGGGAGACGAACGCGAACTGCAGCACGTTCCAGGACTTGGCGAAGAACTTGACCGGGCTGACCTTGGCCACGAACGCCAGCAGCAGCGGGTACACCGCGAACAGCACCAGCGCGCAGGCCACGTAGGTCGAGCCGATCAGCTTCAGCAGCGGCACGAAGAACTCGTTGCCGTAGGTGGCGACCGCGTTGCCGATCAGGCCGAGGGTGCCCAGCGGGGCGAGCCGGATGATCCAGCCGAGCACTCGCTGGATGACCTCGAAGGCGGCCTTGTTGAACTCGACGAACGGCGCGGCCTTCTCGCCCAGGCTGTAGGTCGCGGCGCCGATGATCAGCGCGACGAACACCACCTGCAGCGTCTCTCCCTCGGCGAACGCGCTGATCAGGTTGCTCGGCACCAGCCCGGTGATCAGGTCCAGCCAGGAGCCTTGCGTCTTCTCGCCGATGGAGGCCAGCTTGTCCGGGTCGGGCTCGATGACCAGGCCCTTGCCGGGCTGGAACAGCCCGCCGATCAGCAGGCCGATCACCACGGCGATCAGCGAGGTGATGCCGAACCACAGGGCCGTCTTGCCGCCGAGCCGGGCTGCGGTCCGGCCGCCGCCGACGCCGCGCAGGCTGTTGATGCCCACCACGATCGCCGTGAAGATCAGCGGCAGCACGGTGAAGGTGAGCAGCTTGGTGAAGGTGCTGCCGACGGTCTTCAGCGTGGTGACGAGCCATTCCGCGTCGGTCTGCTTGGCGACCCAGCCGAGCAGCGCGCCGAGCACGAGGGAGGCGATCACCGCCACGGCGAAGACCTTGGGGTTGAAGCGCAGGCGTGATCGGCCGGCGGAGGTGGACACAGGGATCTCCCGAGGTGTCGAAGGATGGATTCGGAGGTGGCGGCGGTTCCGGGCTCGTTCGCGCAGCGGCGCTGGACTCGCGCTGTGCGCGTGGTCGGAGGAGGCGGTTTCGCTTGCCGGGGGCAGCCGCTATCGCGGCGCCGAGCGTCCGATCAAAGACAGACGGAGCTGGCCTGCCGTCGCAGATCGACGTGCAGGCGCGAAGTCAGGTACAGCCGTCGGAGGGTTCCCATCGCGAATATTTGTAACCAGGCGCGCGGCGAAACCCATCCGTGGGTAACCGAATTGTGTTCGTATTCACTCAGATGCGGAGATCTGGTGTCACCTCGTGATCGGCGTGTTCCACAACGTCACGACGCTGACGCCGATCTCGGCCAGCAGCTTGCGGGTCAGCGGCAGGCTGATGCCGAGCACGCTCGACGGGTCGCCGTCGACGCCTTCGATGAACCAGCCGCCGAAGCCTTCGAGCGTGAAACCGCCCGCCACGTGCAGCGGCTCGTCGGTCGCCAGGTAGGCGTCGAGCTCGGCCTCGGTGGGCGTGCCGAACCGCACGGTGGTGCTGAGGTGCCCCTTCGTGCGCGCGCTGATCTCGCCGTCCCGCAGCCGGACGACGGCGTGCCCGGTCAGCAGTCGCCCGTCGTTCCCGGCGTTGTGCGCCCACCGCTTCGCGGCGGCCTCGCGGGTGCCGGGCTTGCCGACGATCTCGCCGTCCGCCATCAGCAGCATCGAGTCGCACCCGACGATCACGGCGTCCGGTTCGGCCGCGGCGATGTCGGCGACCACGGCCTCGGCCTTGGCCTGCGCCAGTGCGGTGACCAGCTCGGCCGGGCTGGGGTCGGGCAGGGCGGCGGCGACCGCGTCCTCGTCGACGCCGGAGACCTGCACCAGCGGCTCGATCCCGGCGGAGCGGAGCACGGACAGGCGGGCGGGCGATGCGGAAGCAAGCACGAAGCGCACGCCCCGATGTTAGTGCCGCGCCGGGAGGCACCGGGCCCGCGGCCGGGGGCCTTGGCGATTTCGCGCGAAATCGCCATCGGCCGGCGGGGGCTGGGCGCGATCGAAGCGTCTACATAGGACGGAGTCCGTGGGGCTTCGGGCATGGCAGCCCGAAGACCCACGGCCCCGTCGGGTCAGTCGCGGTTGAGCTGGACGTCCGGCCGCGCCGGGACGCGGTCCGGGCGGACCTGCGGCGACCTGTTCTCCGTCGCGTCGACTCCGGCGGACGTCACGGCCGGCAGGCCGCCGACGACCGGCAGGGTCACCGAGGTCTGCGCCAGGTCCAGCCCGATCTGGCCGGGCTGCCGGGGCGCGACGATGAACGCGCTGTCCGTGCCGCCGATGATCAGCGCCAGCTGATGGCCGGCGGGGACCACGTGATCGGTGGTGGCCAGGCGGAACGTCATGGTGTACGGCTTGCCCGGCTCCAGCGGCCGCTCCGCCGACAGCGACTCGTGGTTGGCCAGGTCGGCCCAGCCGCGCGCGATGATCTCGAAGTCCACGTCGGTGGTAGTCGCTTCGGTGTCCTTGTAGCAGGCGTCGTCGCCGGGACGGCTTTCGCCCCAGCACGATTCCGTCTGCAGCGTGCGGATTCCCTCGCCCTGGCCCAGGTAGTCGCGGGTGGTCGCGGGGCCGTAGTCGACGAGCATCGCGGACAGGTGTGCCGTCGGCGTGCTCGGCACCGCCGTCACGGTGACCGACCCGGTCCCGGCCAGGCGCAGGTCACCGCCCAGCGGGGCGGTGCTGAACAGCGTGCGGGCGGGGGACTGCTGATCGGGCCGGGCGGCCCAGTCGTACTCGTCCAGCGAGGGATCGTCGGTGAACGAGGCCGTCCCGCCGGGCGCAGGCTCCGTGCCGAGCCCGTCCTCGCGCGGGTGCAGCGTCGTGGCCTGCGCCTGCTCGCCGGACCAGCCCGGTTCGTCGGCCCAGGTGTCGGGGGCGCGTTCGATGCTGGCGGCCGGTTCCTCGGTGATCCCGTTGTCGATGCCGAGCAGGAAGTGGTCGAACCAGCGGTGCAGGGTGTCGACCCACTCGGCGCGGCGGAAGTCGAACGGGTCGACGTGCCCGGTCTGGCTCAGCCACAGCTTGCGCGGCACGTCCTTGGCGGCCAGCGCGTCCCACCACTGCCCGAAGTGAATGGTCTTGACGTTCAGGTCGCCCAGGCCGTGCACGGCGAAGACGCTCGCGGTGACCCGGTCTGCGGTCGGCACGTAGTCCCGCTCGGTCCACAGTGGAGTCACGTCGCCGTTGGCCGGGGCGCCGGCGATCAGTTCCTGCTTGACCTGGCGGCAGTCGGGGCGGCCGCCCTCCTCGACGCTCTGGGCGAGGCCGACCGGGTCGAACCCGAAGGACACGCCGTCGGAGCGGTAGTAGTCGTACCAGGAGCTGATCGCGCCGATCGGGACGATGGTGCGCAGGCCCTCGACCCCGGTGGCGGCGACGCCGTTGGCGATCGTGCCGTCGTAGGACTTGCCGATCATGCCGACGTCGCCGGTGGACCAGCCGGCGCCGACCGGGTTCCCGCCGGTCGCCGCGTCGAAGCCGGTCGCGCGGCCGTTCAGCCAGTCGATCACGGCCTTCGCGGAGGTGATGTCCGACGGCCCGCCGATGTCCACGCAGCCCTCGGAGCGGTTGGTGCCCGAGAGGTCGACGAGCACGGTCGCGTAGCCGCGCGGCACGAAGTAGTTGTCGTAGAACAGCGGGAAGCCGAGCGGCCGCCCCTGGTCGTCGTAGGTCTTGAACTCGTTCTCGTTGCCCCGGCCGCAGCACGAGTAGTACGGGCTGGCGTCCATGATCACCGGCACCGGCCGGTCGGTTCCGGCCGGCCGCGCGATGTCGGCGGCGACCCGGTCGGTCACGCCATCGCCGTCGCCGTCCAGCCCGGTCTCGACCCACACGGTCTCCCGCACCGGCTCGGCCGCGAAGACGGGCTGGCTCCGCCCGTCCCGCACCTGCTCAGCGGCGGCGACCGGTGCGGCACCGGCCAGCACCAACGCCGCGCACGGCAACGCCCACCAGCGACTTCTCCCCACAGCGTCCACCTCCGAGAAGATCTCGAAGGCGAAGCCTAGGATCCAAGATCAATCCTGGGCACAGCCGAAAGTGGGGAGCGCCTCACCGGCTCTCGACGGATCCCAAGATCGCCCGAATCTGCGGCAACAACCGCGGAATCTCGCGGTCGACGACGTTCCAGACCGTACCCATGTCGAGCTCGAAGTACCCATGGGTGATTCGATTGCGCATGGCGATCATTTGACGCCACGGCACCTGCGGGTGTGCGCGCTGGACATCTCGATCCACGCCGTTCGCGGCCTCACCGAGGTTCTCGACTCCAGTGCAGCAATGCCGTTTGGAGAACTTCGTCGCGGTCGAATGCGCACCGATCCTTCGGCGCACGGTGCAGGATCTTCTCGGCGTACTCGATCATGTCTCGCAGGCGTTCGGGCGTCTGCCGCTTCAAACCGGCACCGCCTCGGCAAGCACCTCGTCACGGATCCGCGGTTTCAAGCCGTTCGGCGTTACGACCTGGGTGAAGACGTCGAGCAAGTCCTCGACGTCCAGCGCGAAGCCGGACATGTCCCACAAGCTGGTGTCGGGGGCGACGTCGATCAGCAGGTCCAGGTCGCTGTCGTCGTCAGCATCGCCACGGGCGACTGAGCCGAAGACGCGCACGTTGTCGATGCCGTAGCGCTCCGCGATTTCGTAGATCCTGTCGCGGTGGGCCCGGACCTCGTCGAGGGTGACGCGGCGGTGCGGGGCGTCGACGACCGAGGTCATGGTGGCTCCTTCCGGCGTTCCGTCGTCCCAGCTCAGTGTCCGTCATCATCCCAGCTCTGCGTCGGGTCGGTCCAGTTGCGGCTTAGGCTGAGGGCGTGGGTGTTCCGGTTTTGTTGGACGGTCCGCGGTTGCGGGCCAGGTTGGTCGACGACGGGCCTTATGCCGCGCTGGACGTGGTGGTGAGCACCGGGTCCACCAATACCGATCTGGCGGCCGCCGCCGGGCGCGGTGCCGCCGATCGGACCGTGCTCATCGCCGAGGAGCAGCTGTCCGGGCGCGGGCGGATGCAGCGGCAGTGGACCTCGCCGCGCGGGCACGGGCTGTTCGTCAGCGTGCTGCTGCGCCCCGAGGTGCCGCCGGTCGCGATCAGCTGGCTGCCGCTGATCGCGGGGGTCGCCCTGGCCGAGACCGTCGAGCGCACGACCGGCGTGCGCGCCACGCTGAAGTGGCCGAACGACCTGCTGCTCGGCGACGGCGACGAGTGGTCGAAGGGCGCCGGGATCCTGGGCGAGGCGGTGACCGGGCCCGATGGCGTGGCGATCGTGCTCGGCATGGGCATCAACGTGTTCCAGAAGCGCGAGGACCTGCCGCGCGGCGCCGGCGGCCTGCCCGCCACGTCGTTGGCGGCCGAGGGCGCGGAGGTCGACCGCGAGGAGTTCGCAGTGGCGTTGCTCACGGCGTTCGCCGAGGTCGACGACCGGTGGCGGGCCGCGGGTGGCGACATGGTGGCGTCCGGCCTGCTGGACCGGTACCGGCGGTTGTGCGGCACCCTCGGGCAGCAGGTGCGGGTCGAGCTCGGCGGCGATGACCAGCTGCTCGGCGTCGCGACCGACATCGACGAGACCGGGCGGATCGTCGTCCGCACCCCCGACGGCCGGACCACCGCGGTGTCCGCGGGTGACGTGGTCCACCTGCGCGGGGCTTGACCGGCGGTGGCGTGACCGGACGGCCCCAGCCGGTAACGTGATCGGCGACCTGCGAAGAGGCTGAGGAGGGATCCGGTGGCCTACCCAGACGGCCTGCTCGGCGTGGACGAGCACGTGGTCGTGCACAAGCACCCGCACTGGAAGATGCTGATCGTCCCGGTGCTGGTCCTGTTCGTGGTGGTCGGCGGCGGTTCCTACCTGGGGGCGCTGGCCGCCCCCACCGGCTGGCACGTGCCGGTCTGGATCGGGCTCGCCGTCGTCGGCGCGGTCCTCGTCGTCTGGTTCACGCTCGCCCCGCTGGTGCGCTGGCGGACCACGCACTTCGTGGTCACCACGCACCGGCTGATGGTGCGCGAGGGCGTGTTCACCCGCAGCGGCGTCGACATCCCGATGTCCCGGATCAACTCGGTGCGGTTCCGGCACGGCCTGCTGGACCGGATACTCGGCTGCGGCACCCTGGTCGTCGAATCCGCCTCGGACGAGCCGCTGGAGTTCGACGACATCCCGCAGGTGGAGCGGGTGCACACCTTGCTGTACCGCGAGGTCAACGACGACCTGCGGGACGACCGGGACTACCGCGCCAGGGAGGACTACTGATGGGGCCGCGTGAACTGGGACTACCGATGCAGGTGGCCTCGCCGGAGCCGGGCGAGCTGCCTACCGAGGTGACGATCTGGGAGGTCGGCGCCCGCGACGGGCTGCAGAACGAGAAGGAAGTCGTCCCGCTCGACGTCAAGCTGGAATTCCTGCAGCGGATGGCCGACGCGGGGCTGGGCGTGCTGGAGGCCACCAGCTTCGTCCGCCCGGAGTGGGTCCCGCAGCTGGCCGACGCCGCCGAGCTGCTGGCCGGCCTGCAGCAGGTGCCGGGCGTGCGGTACCCCGTGCTGGTGCCGAACGCGCGGGGCCTGGACCGGGCGCTGGAGTCGGGCGTGCGGGACATCGCGATCTTCGCGGCGGCGACCGAGACGTTCACCCGGCGCAACCTCAACCGCGGCCTGGACGAGCAGTTCGCGATGTTCGACCCGGTGGTGCAGCGCGCGGTTGGCGAGGGGCTCGCGGTGCGCGGCTACGTCTCGATGTGCTTCGGCGACCCGTGGGAGGGCGCCGTGCCGGTCGAGCAGGTCGTCGCGGTGGGCAAGCGGTTGCTGGGGATGGGCTGCTGGCAGCTGTCGCTCGGCGACACCATCGGCGTGGCGACGCCCGGGCACGTCGAGTCGCTGCTGCGCGCGTTCGTCGCGGCCGGGATCGGCGTGGACCGGCTCGCGGTGCACTTCCACGACACCTACGGCCAGGCGCTCGCCAACACCTACGCGGCGCTCCGGCACGGCGTGTCCACAGTGGATTCTTCGGCCGGCGGGCTGGGCGGCTGCCCGTACGCCAAGTCGGCCACCGGCAACCTCGCCACCGAGGACCTGGTGTGGATGCTCGACGGCCTGGGCCTCAAGCACGGCGTCGACCTCGGCAAGCTGGTGGAGACCAGCGTGTGGATGGCCGAGCGGCTCGGCAGGCCGAGCCCGTCGCGGGTGGTCAAGGCGCTGGGCGCCGCCGAGGCATCGGGTTCGTGAGCGCGCCCTCCGCGGCGCTGCACGTGTTGCGCGGTCGTCCGGTGCTTGCCTGGCGCTGCGCTCGGCCGTGGCTGGCGATCTCGTCCGCTGCTCGCGGCGGCGGGATCGGCCCGCGGTCGTGGGTGCTGAACGCGACGGTGATGACCGACTACGACAACCCCGATCCGGCCGCGCACGTCGACGAGATGGCCGCCGAGCTCGGGCTCTGCGGTGACGGCGTCGGGTTGCTCACTGCGGTGGACGTGCGGCACGAGGTGACGGCGGTCGACGGCGGGGTGCGCGCGAGCGTGACCACCGGCGTCGGCTGCCCGATCTGGGCGGCGGCCCGTGAAGAAGCGGTGACGTCCTGGAAGCCGGGCACGATCAACGCGGTGTGCTGGTCGCCCGTGCGGCTCAGCGAGGCGGCGCTGGTGAACGCGGTCGCGACGGTCGCCGAAGCCAAGGCGCAGGCCCTGCTGGAATCGGGTGTCGCGGGGACCGGCACGGTCACCGACGCGACGGTGGTGCTCTGCCCGACGGACGGCGAAGCCGAGAGCTACGGCGGCCCGCGCTCCCGCATCGGCGCGGGACTGGCGCGGGCGGTGCACGCGGCGGTCACGGCGGGCCTGCGCGTCCAGAACCCCCGCCACGGCGAAGATCCCGATTTTGCCTGGTAGTTGAACGTGCACTTTTCCTGCTGCGCCAGAGGCTGCTTGAGGCGCGGTGCCGTGCATTCGCGCAGGTGAGGTGAACGGCCTGTTCGCCTCGTCTATCGGGACGAACGGTCCGTTCACTCCACTTCAAACGGCGAGGGTGCGTCGCACGAAGCCTGGCCGGCGGAAACCTCAGGACTCGTCGCGGGTGCCGAACATCGCCACGAAGGTGAAGCGCAGGACGCGCTCGTCGCCACGGTCCGCCGTCCTGGTGATCTCCACCAGGCCCAGGTTCGGCTTGGTCTGCGACCGGCGCTGGCTGTTGACCTCCATCTTCATCCGCAGGACGTCGTCGGGGAACACCGGCGCGAGCCAGGCCAGCTCGTTGCCGCCGGGAGAGCCCTGCGAGGTCGAGTCCGCCACCACGTTGTCGACGTAGCCGCGCATCCACAGCGATGCCGTGAACCAGCCCGATGCGCACAGCCCGCCGAGCACGGAGTTGCGGCCCGCTTCCTCGTCGAGGTGGAACGGCTGCGGGTCGAAGCGCTCGGCGAAGGCCAGCATCTCGGCTCGGTCGACCTTCACCTCGCCGAGGTCGAAAACCCGGCCCGGCGTGAGGTCTTCGTACGCGATCGTGCCCATCGACCCATCGACCCATCGTCGCAGCGGGCCCCGCGAATCCGCGCGGAGGGTGCTCGCGAATCGTGATCGGCCTTTCCGGGGCGGATCGGACATTCCGGTGCCGCTGGTCGGCCGGGCGGAAATTCCCGGGGCCGACATGGAACCATCAGCGCAGCGGCGTGCGTCCAAGTCGCGACGTGCAGTCTGCGGGTCGCCGGCCCGCGGACGACCGCTTTGCCGTTGCCGACCGGGCGCGGGCGCCGCGCGCCTGCGACGGATCCGCCAGCGAACAGGAGGGGAGCGGCTGTGTCGACTGACCACCGTGCCCAGGTAGACGAGCTGATGGCGGACTACCGGCGAAGTCGGGACCGGCTCGCCGAGACGCACCGGGACCTGTCCGCGATCGCGGAAACCGCCCGCTCCAAGGACGGCAGGGTGCAGGTCGTGGTCGGCCCGCAGGGCGTGCTGCGCGAGGTGGTGCTCGCCGACGACGTCTACGAGCGGCAGCGCCCGGCCCAGCTCGCGGCGCTCATCGTGCAGCTGGCCTCCGCGGCGGCGCAGGCCGCGTCGCGCCGGGCCGCCGACGTGCTCGCCGAGGTGCTGCCCGCCGGTGCCGATCCGGAGCTGCTGCTGGGCGGACACGCCGAGATCCCGGCGGATCCGGCACCGCGCAACGAACCGCGCCGCATCGACGACAATGTCGACGAAGACGAGGACTTCTCGGATGCGAGCTGGTTGCGGCAGGGCCCGGCGGAACGGAAGTGGTGACGATGAGCGGCTTCCGGAGTGACATCGGGCAGCTGACCAAGCACGCCGGCGAGTTCGACGGCCTCGCCGGGGAGGCTCGGCGCATCGCCGACACCCTGCGCCAGGCGTTGGATTCAGCCGGTGATTGCTGGGGCGGCGACGACATCGGTGAGAACTTCGCGCGCACCCACTGCGGCCGGGCCGACCAGGCGCTGGACGACCTGGGCGCGTTGTCCGGGCGGCTGAGCGAGATGGGTGCGAAGTTCGCCGCGACCGCCGCGACGACGGAGCGGGCCGACATCGGCGGCGCCGAGGACTTCGGCCGGCTAGCCGGGCGGGGGTGACCTGCGGATGGGCATCGAACTTCCCGCGGAACTCCGGGATGTCGCGGCGCGCGCGGGCGCGAAGTGGCCGGAGGCCGACGAGGACAAGATGCGCGAGTCGGCGTCGGCCTGGCGTGACGCGGCGAAGTCGATCGACGCGCTCACCGGGGTCGCCGACGGCACCGCGCAGGGCGCGCTCGGCGCGATCGACGGCGAGGCGGCCCAGGCGGCTCGCCATGACTGGGACGAGCTCGCCTCGGGGGATGGGGTTCTGCCCGCGTCGGCGCAGCAGTGCCGGGCCGCTGCGGACCGCCTGGACCACGCGGCCGAGCAGGTCGGCGCGGCGAAAGTGCAGCTGGTGCGGGAACTGGTGACGCTGGCCAAGCAGACCGATGCGGCGGAGCAGGCGGCCGCCGCAGGGCATCCGCAGGCGCTGGCGGCGCTGGATTCGGCGGTGAACGGCGCGGCGGCGAGCGTGGCGCAGGTGCACAACACGCTGACCTCTGCCGTCGACCTCGACAGCGGCGTGCTGGTGGAACCGGGAGGTTCGCCCGGCCTGCTGTCGACGGTCGGCGGCGCCGTGCAATCCGGCACCGACCTCGCATCGTCCACTGTGGACAGCGTTGCGTCTGGCGAAGTGACGGGTGTCGCCGATGATCACGGCAAGACCGCGCACGAGACCGTCGGCGGTGTTGCGGAAGGGGTTGGCCGCGCGGCGCACGCGACTGTTGGTGGCGTTGCGGAAGGCGTTGACCGAGGAGCGCACGAGGCCGTTGGTGGCCTCGGCCGGGCGGCTCGCGAGGCCGCCGGTGATGTCGGGGGCGTGGGCGAAGGCCTCGGCCGGCCCGCGCAGGAGACCGTTGGGGGTGTGGCAGCAGGTGCGCACGGCGCTGTCGAAGAAGTTGCACGAACCGCGAACCCTTGGCAGGGCGATGCCGAGCACACCGGCCCGGTCAAGGTCGATCCCGGCGGCTGGGCGCCCGGCCTCGCCGATGCCGGCACCGGCCCGATCCCGGTGATCGGCGACTCCGCCCGCCCGGGCTGGACGCCCGACGGCGGCGACCCCGCCTCCAGCACCGCGCCGCACGCCGTGCACTCCGCCTGGGCTTCGCCACAGGCTCCGCAGGCTCCGCCGCTGCCCGGCGCGGCTGCGCCGCCGCAGGGCTTCGCCCCGCCGCCTCCGGCGGCGCCGGGCGGCCACTTCGCGGCCCAGCCCGGTGTGCCCGGCGCTCCACCGCCGTCGGCTGCTCCGCCTCCGGCGGCCGCAGTGCGTCCGCCGATGCCGCCAGCCGCTCCGCGTGGCCCGGTGGCCTTCGGCGGGCCTGCTCCGCAAGCCCCGCCTGCGCCGGTGAACCAGCCGATGCAGCGCGCTCCGCTGCGCCCGCTGCCGGCTCCGGCGCAGCCGCCGGTTCCGGTGCCGCAGGAGGCTCCGCAGCGGCCGTTGCGGCAGGCCAGCCGGAACGCGGACGTGGTGGCGTTCGTGCTGCACCAGTTCCCGATCGGTTACATGCCGGTCGCGGCGAGCAAGGCGAGCAGGCAGTTGCCCGTTCCGGAGGTGGCCGAGGAGGGCAGGCCGGGCCTGAACTTCCCGCCGCAGGACCACCCGCAGTCCCACCTGGTCCACGACAGCGATGCGCTGGGGCGGGTGCGATCGGCCGAGGCGTATGCGGCAGCGCGGCGTTATCGGGACGAGCGCCGCGAGTCCGAGCAGCTGCCCGCGGAGATCGCGGTGGACCACGAGCCGTTCGGCGAGCTCGGCGAGCAGGAGTGGCAGCGCGAGTTCCTGCGGCGCGACGGCGAGTTCGCGTGGCCGCCCGCGGAGCGGTTCCCGGAGGGCGGCGTGGAACCGGCGGAGCCGGTGGTGCTGGAGCCCGACACGGTGCTGGACTGCCTGGGCAGCGGCGATGGGCGGATTCTGTTCGCCGTGGCAACGCCTTTCGCGCAGCGTTCGCTGCCCGCCGCCTACGACGAGCGCGACTACCGGCGGTATCGGGTCATGCGCCCGTTGCCGGTGTGGCAGGCGGTTGCGGCACCGTGGTTCGCGCAGCCCGGCGGTGGGATGCGCTTCCGCGCGACCTACTCGCTCGCCGACCTGGTCGGGCTCGGTTACCTGGTGGAGTTGACCAAGGCGCGGGAGATCGCCGAGGCGGCGACGCTGCGCATCGCGCGCGAGGAGACGGAGGAGGACGGCGATGTCGTGCTGTCGCCTCTCCAGATCACCCGCGAGTCCGACGACGATCCGGAAGCCGAGGACGAGTCCGGGGCGAAGGTGGCGCAGACGGTGCGGATCGTGCGCGACGGGGGAACGACTGACGGCGGGACGACTCAGGAGGCCGCGAAGTGAACACCGAGTCCGTGCTCGGCTGGTTGGTGGCGATGGGCGTCCCGGAGGAGCTCGTGTCCCTCGGGGCCGAGGCCGACGACGCCTGGTGCCTGATCCGCGACGAGGTCGACGGCGCACCCGCCTGGGAGGTCTTCTGGCGGGAGCAGGGCAACCGCTACGACTGGGCCCGGTTCAGCAACGAGCAGGTGGCGTGCTTCTACCTGTTCGGGCGGCTGACCTGGACCCAGGCGCTGCGCGGGGTCGTCGGGCCGCTCGACGTGACGAGCACGCCGCCGAAGGGCACCCCGGCGCAGCGGGTCTGAGCGCCGAGCACATCCGCACCAAGCTGTGTTCCCTGGTGAGTAGTGCTACCGATGCCTAATGGGTGGTGCGCCCTCAGACTTGGGATCATGTCGCAACCACAGCCCGGCGAAGCGCTCCAGTTGGTCGCAGGCGAGTTGCAAGCCATCGGCCAGCGACTGACGTACTTGGGCAACCTGGTGCAGGCGCAGCTGCAAGCGCCGCAGCAGTTCCCGCACTACCAGGACACTCCTACGCAGCAGCAGTACCAATCTGTGCCGCCGCAGCAACCGGCCGTGACGCAGCAGCAGCAAGTCGCACCTGATCAGCAAGCCGCTGCCGAGCAGCAGACCGAGCCGGACCGGCAGCCGACCGGTCCCGAAGCGGGATTCGCTGCCGCGCAGCAGCAGGATTCCGCGCAGCAGGTAGGCGCGCCGTATCCGCAGCCGTATCCGGGGCTGTCGCAGGTTCCGGCACCGAGCGCCCGGCCGGCCGGCGCGGGCCTGGAGCCGAGCCGCGTCCTGGCCTGGGTCGGTGCCGGGGTGACCTTGCTCGGCGTGGTCTTCCTGCTGGTCCTCGCGGTGCAGCAGGACTGGCTGGGGCCGGGCGCGAGGGTCGCCGGTGGCGCGGTGCTCGCCGCGCTGCTCGTCGCGGCCGGGTGGTGGACGCACCGCAGGTCCGCGCCCGAGCAGCCGGGAGCGGCGGGGCGGATCGCCGGATTCGCCCTGGCCACAACGGGTTTCGGCGCGTTGTTCCTGGACGTGGTCGCGGCCACCGCGCTTTACGACTACCTGTCTGTGCCCGCCGGGCTCGGCGTCGGTCTCGCGGTCAGCGTCGCGGGCCTGGCGCTCGCGGACCGGTGGCGCGCGCAGCCGCTGGCCCTCGGCGTCGTGCTCAGCTCGGCGATCTGCGCGCCGCTGATCACGTGGACGGTGGATTCGCTGCTGGTGAGCTTCCTGGTGTTGCTGCAGGTCGCGGCGACGCCGGTGCAGGTTCGGCGGGGCTGGGCGGGCCTCGCGCTGGCGGCCGGAATTCCCACCGTGCTGGCCACCCTGGCGGCGAGCGTGCGCGGGATGTGGGTCGACGACAGCACTCTCGTGGCCGCGATCTTCGTCGCCGCGGTGCTGGGCGTGGCGGTCGCGGCGATCACCGCCGCCGCTCGGCCGGCCGCGGACTGGACGGCGATCGGCCTGCTCATCGCCGCGCCGACGCCGACGTTCCTGGCCGGGCCGCTGATGCTGGAGCGCCCCGCGGCGGGCACGATCGGCGGCGGAATGACCGTGCTGCTGCTGGCGATCTGGGCCGTCGGGCGGTTCACGCCTGCGTTCCGGAGCCGGTTGTCGACGAGGTTCGTCGCCGCGGTCGGCGGGATGGCCGCCGTCGCGGCGGTGCAGACGACGCTGGTCTTCCTGGATTCGTCGAGCTGGGGAACGGCCTTGCTGTGCGAGGCGCTGCTGCTGAGCGTCGGCGCGTTCGTGCTGCGCAGCGGGGGAGTGTTGCTCGGCGCGACGTGCTACGCGACATTCGGCTTCCTGCTGACGTTCATCTACGAGCTGCCGATCACCGTGCTGCTCTGGTACCACGGCGGCACCGGAGTCCGCGGCCTGCTGGCCGGGCTGCTGATCGCGCTGGTGGCGGTGGCCCTGCCGGTCGCGGCGGTGCGCATCGGAAAGCTGGCGGGCCTGCCGGAATCGCTGCTGCCGTGGGCGGCTTCGGGACTGGCGCTGCTGTACGGAACGGCGAGCGCGACGATGGCGGCGTGCCTCCTGGTGCACGACGCGCGGGCGGGATTCCTGACCGCGCACATCCTGATCACGCTGAGCTGGGTGGTGGCGGCGATTGCGCTGCTGCTGCGCGGAGTCCGGGTGAAGCACCTGCGAATCGCGGGCATGGTGCTGATCGCTGTGTCGCTGGCGAAGCTGCTGCTGTTCGACCTGGCGACCCTGGACGGCGTGGCCCGGGTGATCGCCTTCCTCTGCGCGGGCCTGATCCTCCTGGCGGCGGGCTCGGCCTACGCCCGCCTCCTGGCCAAGGCCAAGCCGGCGGACTGAACGGCCCGCATCCGCAGGCAAGAGCTCGTGAGTACTTTGGAGCGCTACAGCAGCCCAAAAGTACTCACGAGCCCTATGCAGGCCGAAAGCGGCGCCGCCGGGTCGTGAGCGCTGCCGGCTCAACGCTGGTAGCGGCGAGCAGACCCGGGCTGCGAACCGCAGAAGCGTCCACAGTGGATTGAATTCATCGGTGAGCGCGGCTTTGCCGCTCGGTGCCGGGCTTTCTGCTGGGCGGCGCGTGATCCACGAGTTCGCCGGGTGCCCTGCTCCGTTGGCGATCCCAGACCGGATCGGCGCGCCTCGCGGCCGGCCGCCGGAGCCTACTTCTGCAGCAGTCGCAGTGCTTCCGAGTGCAGGTGGCCGTTGGTCGAAAGCGCGCTTCCGCTGTCGTAGCGGGGCTCTCCGGACAGGTCCGTGAACTTGCCGCCCGCTTCTTCCACCAGGACCTGGGCCGCCGCCACGTCCCACGGGTTGACGATCGGTTCGGCGGCGATGTCGATCACGCCCTCCGCAACCAGGCAGTGCTGCCAGAAGTCGCCGAACGCCCGGTTCTCCCAGCAGGCGTCGATCAGCCGCAGGTAGGACTCCCGCGAGTGGTACTCCACCCAGGTGCCGAGGTGGGTCGTCGACACGTACGCGTCGGCGAGGTCGCGCACCCCGGACACCCCGATCCGCTCCGGCTCCGCGTCGCCGGTGCGGCACCAGGCGCCCGCCCCGGCCGCCGCCCACCAGCGCTTCCCGAGCGCCGGCGCGCTGATCACGCCGACCACCGGACGGCCGCCGTCGACCAGCGCGATGAGCGTCGCCCACGCCGGGACCCCGCGCAGGAAGTTCTTCGTGCCGTCGATCGGGTCGAGCACCCACGCCCGGCCTTCGCCGGCGGTGCCGCCGCGCTCCTCGCCTGCCACCACGTCGTCCGGGCGCTGCGCGGCGAGCACCTCGCGCACCGCGTCCTCCACCGCGAGGTCCGCGTCGGTGACCGGCGTGCGGTCGGGTTTGCGGTCCACGCTCAGATCCCTGGCCCGGAACCGGGCGCCGGTGATCCCGTCCGCGACGTCGGCGAGGTGCAGTGCGAGATCGAGATCGCTGGTCACGCCAGGAACCCTAGTCCGCCTCCCCGGGCGATCCGGCAAGGGCCCGCGACCAGCCGGGTCCGGCGAATCGCCCATGACGCCGGACGTGATCATCCGCGCCCTCTAGGCTGGAGAGCGTGAGCGTGGTGCTGCTGGCAGAAGACGACCCGGCCATCGCTGTGCCGCTGTCCCGGGCGTTGCAGCGCGAGGGTTATTCGGTGCAGGTGATCGAGGACGGCCCATCGACGCTGCAAGCCGCGGCTTCCGGTGGGATCGATCTCCTGGTGCT
Source organism: Saccharopolyspora sp. NPDC045941 (assembly GCF_056431445.1). NCBI lineage: Bacteria > Bacillati > Actinomycetota > Actinomycetes > Pseudonocardiales > Pseudonocardiaceae > Saccharopolyspora > Saccharopolyspora sp. NPDC045941. The sequence continues at coordinate 66,302 of NZ_JBWKKU010000022.1, read as the reverse complement.
GGACCTCGGGCTGCCGGAGATGGACGGCCTGGAGGTGTGCCGACGGCTGCGGGCGCAGGGCCGCGGCCTCCCGGTGCTGATGCTCACCGCGCGCACCGACGAGGTCGACTTCGTCGTCGGCCTCGACGCGGGAGCCGACGACTACGTCGCCAAGCCGTTCCGGCTTGCCGAGCTGATGGCCCGGATCCGCGCCCTCCTGCGCCGCGGCGCCCCGGAGACCCTGGAGGCCTCCGGCGTCCGGCTCGATCTGACCGCCCGCCGGGTGCTGGTCAACGAGCACGAGGTGCAGCTGGCGAACAAGGAGTACGAGCTGCTGCGGGTGCTGATGCAGCACGCCGGTCAGGTGGTGACCCGCGAGGAGATCCTGGAAGAGGTCTGGCCGGAGTCCGACCGGAAGGGCAGCAAGACGCTGGACATGCACATCTCGTGGCTGCGCCGGAAGCTCAGCGACAGCAACGGGCGGCTCGACGAGACCCGGATCGCCACGGTGCGCGGCGTCGGTTTCCGCTTCAACTCGGACTGATCCACGATGCGCCGCCGAATCCTGCAGGCCACGCTGCTCGCCGTCGCGGTGACCGCGGTCGTCCTCGGCCTGCCGCTGGGGTTCAGCGCGCTGAAGCTCGTCCAGGACCTCACCGCGGGCGATCTGTCCACCCGAGCCCAGCAGATCGCGACGCTGCTCGACGAGCAGATCGCTTCGCAGCGCGCGATCGACCTCAACGCCGCCCGGCTGGCGGTGCCCGACGGCGCCCGGCTGATCGTGCGCACGCAGGCGCACGACTACACCTACGGCCCGGATCCCGGGGAGAAACCGCTGGTGGAGAGCGTGCCGATGGTGCAGAGCGGCACGGTCACCATCGCCGCGCCGAGCGGCCCGGTGCGCACCCAGCAGCTGCAGGTGGCGGGGTTGGTGCTGATGCTGGTGGTGCTCTCGGCGGGCACCGGGATGATCGTCGCGACTCTCACCGCCCGACGGCTCTCCGACCCGTTGAAGCACGTCGCGGCCCGCGCGGCCCGGCTCGGTGCCGGTGACTTCCGCGCCGACCCGCAGCGGCACCAGGTCCCGGAACTCGATCGCGTCGCCGACGCGCTGGACGCCTCCGGCGCGGCGCTGTCGCAGCTGGTGCAGCGCGAACGCGACCTCGTCGGCGACGTCTCGCACCAGTTGCGGAGCAGGCTCACCGCGCTGCACCTGCGGCTGGAGGCCCTCGCCGCGACGGACGACCCGGAGATCACCGAGGAGGCCAACGCCGCCCTTGAGCAGGCCGAACGCCTCTCCGGCGTGCTCGACGACCTGCTCGCGGCGGCCACCGCGGCCCGATCCCGGGACGCCGAACCGCTGGACGTGTCGAGCCTGCTCACCGATGTCGCGGGGGAGTGGCGGGAGCCGCTGAAGGCCGAGGGCCGGACGCTGCGGTTGAAGGTGTCGGAAGGCGTGCTCGCCCGCGCCACGCCCACGCGGCTGCGGGAGACGATCGGCGTGCTGCTCGACAACGCGCTCCGGCACGGCGAGGGAACGGTAACGCTGGCGGCCCGGCAGGGCGCCGGGACCGTGGTCGTGGAGGTCGGCGACTCCGGCCACGGCGTGCCGGATGCGCTGGTGCCGTACGTCTTCGAGCGCGGCTTCTCCGGGCGCGGCTCGACCGGCGTCGGCCTGGCGCTGGCCCGCGCGCTGGTCGAGGCCGACGGCGGCCGACTGGAACTGAGCCAGGCTCGCCCGGCGATGTTCGAGGTGTACCTGCCGATCGCCCGCGCCGACGACATCCTCGGCGTCTCCTGGAACCGCGAGTCCACCCCGCGCTGACCTCCCGGCACCCCCGCCGCGCAGGCGTCCGCGCGCTGGTGCTCGCGCGAACGCCGCAATTTCCATTGAAATCGAAGGTTCGATTGAGCGTTTTTCATCCTGGTCGGCCCGCAGCCGCGGGTCGCAAAGCCGCACGTCGATGGGCTGTCGCATGCGCCGCAGGCGCATAGCCCACCTACGACACCTGCACCGCCGCGGGTTCACGGTGCGCACCCCTCCGGGGTTCCCTCGGCGAGGACGGCCCCTCCGCCGTGTATTGGACATACATCAGGAGGGGCACCCACAGACCAGGGAGCCTCTGAGGTTCCGCTACCCGCACCGCCACGCAAAACGAGGTTGGAAAAACCTCATTTCAATGGAGATTGCGGTGGAGCGTTTAGCGGGTGGAGATGCGGTCTCGGGGGGCGGGCCGGCGGTCGGCCTGCTCGGCGGGGAAGACCCACTTGCGGAACGCCCACCACCGGAACGCCATGCCGACCAGCAACCCGATGATCTGCCCCGACGTGAAGTCGGCGATCTCCTCCACCAACCGGCTGGTGAAGGGCGTCTGCAGGTGCAGCAGATACCGCGAGACCCACAGCGGCGCCGAGTACATCCCGACCGCGATGCCGCTGATCACGAAGTACAGCGTCGCCTCGTGGTGCCGCCGCCGGCCGCCGCGGGTGCGGAACGACCACTCCCGGTTCAGCACGTACGACACGATCGTCGCGGCCAGCACCGCGATCATCTTCGAGGTGACCGGCTTCGGCGACAGGATCGTCAGCTTCAGCGCGTAGAAGATGCCCGTGTCGATGAAGAACGTGATCGCGCCGACGACCCCGAACTTCAACAGCTCGCGATGCCGGATCGCGAGAGACCGGTACGGCTGCGGGATGCGAGCGAGTACCGAATCGACAGCGGACACAACTTCGAGTCTACGGAGCTGCTCCGACCGGGCGAGCTCAGTTGCCGAATTACCTCGGTCGGTGCGGCTGTGACGTTGACCCCGTCGTCGAACTGCTCGGCGGTGCCGAACTGGTCGTGGTGGGCGGCGTCGTGCTGCTGGTCGGCGGTGCAGTGCTGGTCGGTGGCGTGGTGCTGCTCGGCGGCGTCGACGTGGTCGGCGGAGTGGTGGTCGGTGGCGTCGTGGTCGTCGTGCTGGTCGGCGGCACAGCCGTCGTCGGAACAGGCGAGTCCGGCAGCAACGGGTTCGCCGGCGGCCACGGCCACCAGCAGTGCGGCGGGCGCTGGCCCCATTCCCACGGCGGCCGGTCGCCCCAGCCCGGGTGCGGCGGCCACGGGCACTCCGGCGTGGCGCTGGTGGTCGGCGCCGGCGGTTCCGGCTCGGGCGGCGTCGGCAGCCACGGGAACCAGAGCCGCACGGTCACCGGGTCGCTGTCGTCGGCCGATCCCAGCGCGGCGGCCACCGGGATCGTCACCTCGCGGATGATCCAGCCGTCCGCCGGAACCGGACCGGCCGGCTCCGGCGCGAGCAGGCCCACCGGCCGCGGGAGCTCGGGCCACGGGAATCCCGGCAGCGCGGTCACCCAGGCCTCGCTGTGGAAGGACTTGCCGGGCGCCAGCTCGGCGGCGCACCGGATCCGGCCCGGCTCGAAGTCGCACATCGGCGACAGCCCGGTCGCCTGCACGCCCGGCGGCAGCTCGGCCACGGCCTCGGCGCGCCCGGTGCTGGTGCCGGTGTTGCGCACATCGATCGCGATCCGGCTGCACAGCCAGGGCAGGTGGCCCGGGGCGTCGTGGCCGTCGCAGAGCCGCAGTCCACCCGAGTTCCAGGAGTAGGTCCGGACGTCCACGCCGTCGACCGGCGTCGGCGGCTGGACCACGACCGGGACCGTCGGCAGCCGCAGCTGGATCTCGGTGCCCGCGCTGATGTTCGCGGTGATCTCGCCGCCGGTCGCGGACTCGTCGGCCTGGATGCGGTAGTCGAAGACGAACGACTCGCCGGGACGCAGGCCGCGATCGGTGGCGCAGGTGATCGAGCCGGAGCCGTGCGTGCAGCTCACCGAGGGCGCGTCCGGGGCTTGCGCGCGAACCGGGATCGACGACGCGACCCAGCTCTGCGGGCTCGTCGAGGCGGGCCCGGACCGGATGGCGTTCGGCAGCTGCGCGGACACGCCCGGCGGCAGCTTCAGCGTGGAGACGACCGGCTCGGACGGCCCGGAGCCGCTGTTGTTCACCTTGATCGGCAACGCGGCCGGATCGCCGCCGGCGACCAGCTGGATCGGCTCTGCGGGCCCCGAGGCGTTCAGCACCGGCGTCGCCGCAGGCGGAGCCGGTGGCGGCGGCGCGGGTGCCGGCGCCGGTTGCGGCGCAGGTGGCTGGGGAGCCGGGGCCGGTGGCTGAGCCGCCGGAGGCTCCGGAGCCGGAGGCTGCGGTGGCGGCTGGGCGGCGGGCGGCGGCGCAGCCTGCGCGACCGGCACGGCCTGGTCGGTGCCGGAGGCCAGGGCGAGGGCGACGGCCGCGGCCAGCACCGCCGTGGCCGCCCCGGCGGTGACCGCCTGGCGCGGCCCGGCGCTGGCGGCGCCCGCCGCACCGGAGGCGCTGCCCGCGGCGACTGCCGCGCCGCCGGCCGCTCCGCTGGAGGACGAGAGGGCGAGGTAGCCGGTGACCGACCCGCCGAGCACCAGCGGCGCGATGATGACGCGCAGCGCACCGTTGACGTCGGCGAGCTCAGCGGCCAGCGCGCGGCAGCGGTCGCAGCCGTCGAGATGCGTCTCGACCTGGGTGGTTTCGCGCTTGGACAGCCCGCCCCGGGTCCACGCACCGAGCCGGTCGACGGCGGCCCGGCACTGCTCGACGCCCGCCTCGGCGGCGTCCAGCTGCCCGAGGTGCACCTGCAGGTAGGCCTGGCGGAGCCCTTCGCGGGCCCGGTAGGCGAGCGCGGAGACGCCGTTGGGCGTCAGGCCGAGCAGCGGCGCCACCTGCGCCGGCGTCTGGCCTTCGATCTCGATGTGCCACAGCACGGTCTGCCAGCGTTCCGGCAGCCGGGTGAACGCCTGCGCGGCGAGCGTGCGCTCCAGCCCGGCGACCGCGGTGTCGGTGAACGGCACGCTCACGTCGGCGCCGGACACCTCCGCGACGTCGTCGGCGAGCTGCACCTTGCGTTCGCGGCGGGTCCGGTCGTACGCGGTGTGCCGCAGGGCGGTCAGCAGATAGGCGCGGAACGCGGTGTTCGGGCCGCGCCCGTCGCGAAGCGTGTCGAGCACCTTCGCGAAGGCCTCGGAGACCAGGTCGTCGGCCTCGGCCGGCGACTTCGCGACCTGCCGCGCCATGTTGTACGCCGCGCCGACGTGCCGCTCGTACAGCTGCGCGTAGGCCGCGGACGAGCCGCTGCGGACCTCTTCCAGCAGCTCGGTGTCGCTGGGCCCTTGCACTTCCGCCGGTACTGTCGCCACGCCGCACCTTCCTCCCCGCAGGGCGTTCGCCGATCCCGTTCGTAGTAGGGAGTCATCTTCGGCCGATGTGATGACGTGTGAAAGCTGAAGATTATTGTGATCTAGATCTTATTGCCCGCGCCATCGACTCCACCGTCATGGGCGACGAATTGCTCCGTCCCCTTGACAGGCGTTGAAAAGAAGGGGCGTTGAGCATGAGGGAGTGGCCGCTTAGGTGTGACGCGACGACGGTGGACGGGCGTCGGCGTGCGCTGCGATCCCGCTGGCGCACGGCCAGCCTTGCCGCAGGTTGGCCGTTTCCGAGCGATTGGGCATCGGAGGCGGTGGATGTGGTGTGCGCGGCGGTCGTGGCGGGGGACAGCTTGGCGGAATCGCTGGCCGATCTCGGCGCGTCCCGGGCAGAGGCGGGCGTAGGGCTGGCCGGGACGTTGCAGGACCTCGCCGCGCTGCACGCGGTGTCGGTCGGCTCGCGCGACGGGCTGGTGTCCGCCGATCCGGACGCGGTGCCGACCGCGATGGTGCGCGCCACGGCGCTGGGCTGGTCCGACGTGGTGGCCCGGATGTCGGTCGGGCGCGAGGTGGAGGACCCGCTCACGGGCCTGACCACCGCGGGCTACCTGCGCACCCGGCTGCACGAGGTGTACCGGGCGGCCCGCGCCGAGGGGCACCCGGCCGGGAACGGGCACGTGCTGGTCACGGTCTCGCTCGGCGCCACCGCCGACGACTACCCCCGGATGATGGCGATGGTGCTGATCGCCGACGCCCTGCGGACCGTGTTCGATGGCGGGGAGACGACGTCGCTGCTGCGGTCCGCGACGGCGGTGGTGCTGGCGCAGCGCGACCGCCTGCTGCCCGCCCGCTGCGTCCAGGCGCGCTGGACGATCCAGCACCGCCTGGCGGCTGATCCGGCCCTGCGCGGTTGCGGCCCGGTGGTCCTGCGCGAGGACGTCCTGCCGGACGGTCACGACGATGCCTGCGAGCTGCTGGCGTCCCTGTGACCGCGGTTTCGATTGAAACCGCGGAAGTCTCCGGGCCCGTCGCCGCCCGGGACACCGGTGTCCTCCAGTTTCAATTGAAACTGGAGGACCGATTTCCGCGAGCCTCGAGGCTGTGAGGTGGGTCGCGTCGGGAGGTCCCGGCGCTGGTGCGGGCTGGTCGCCGCTCTAGGCTGACGGCGTGGACCACCGCACCGGAACCCCAGTCGTCGGCATGATCGGTGGCGGGCAGCTCGCGAGGATGACCCACCAGGCCGCGATCCCGTTGGGGCAGTCGCTGAAGGTGCTGGCGACCTCGGCGGACGACGCCGCGGCACTCGTTGCGCCGAACGTCGAGATCGGCCACCACGCCGACCTCGAGGCGCTGAAGAACTTCGCGCAGGGATGCGACGTGGTCACCTTCGACCACGAGCACGTGCCCGGCGAGCACCTCCGCGCGCTGGCCGCGTCCGGTGTCTCCGTGCAGCCCGGGCCGGATGCCCTGCTGCACGCGCAGGACAAGCTCGTGATGCGCCGCAAGCTCGCCGAACTCGGCCTCCCGGTGCCGCCGTTCGCCGAGGTCACCTCGGTCGGCGACGCGCTGGAGTTCGGCGCGGAGCACGGCTGGCCGTGCGTGCTGAAGACCGCCCGCGGCGGCTACGACGGGCGCGGCGTGTGGGTGCTCGACACCCCGGACAGCGCCAAGCGCACCGTCACCGAGCTGCTGGAGAGCGGTTCGCAGCTGCTCGTCGAGCAGTGCGTGCCGCTGCGCCGGGAGCTCGCCGCGCTGGTCGCGCGCTCGCCGTTCGGGCAGGGTGCGGCGTGGCCGCTGGTGGAGACGGTGCAGGAGGACGGCATCTGCGTGCAGGTGCTCGCCCCGGCCCCGGACGCCTCGGCGGAGCTGATCGAACAGGCCCAGGACCTCGCGCTGAAGATCGCCGAGTCGCTCGACGTGACCGGCGTGCTCGCGGTCGAGCTGTTCGAGACCGCCGACGGCCTGATGATCAACGAGCTCGCGATGCGCCCCCACAACTCCGGGCACTGGACCATCGAGGGCTCCCGCACCTCGCAGTTCGAGCAGCACCTGCGGGCCGTGCTCGACTACCCGCTGGGCAGCACCGAGCCGACCGCGCCGGCCGTGGTGATGGCCAACCTGCTGGGCTCGCCGACCGAGCTGAAGATGGGCGTGGACGAGCGGCTGCACCACCTGTTCGCCCGCTACCCGCACGCGAAGGTCCACCTGTACGGCAAGAGCGAGCGCCCGGGGCGCAAGCTCGGCCACATCACCGTGCTCGGCGACCGGATGGACGAGGTGCGGGAACAGGCGCGGCTGGCCGCGCACTGGCTGTCGCACGCCGAGTGGCTCGACGGCCACGAGATCCACTGACCCAGCACCCGTACGACGCAGCGAAGCGAGAGGTCCGAGCGTGGCAGGCGAGAATCCACTGGTCGGCTTGATCATGGGCAGCGACTCCGACTGGCCGGTGATGCAGGCCGCGGCCGACGCGCTCACCGAGTTCGACGTGCCGTTCGAGGCCGGCGTCTACTCCGCGCACCGCACGCCGCAGCGGATGCTCGACTACGCCCGCACCGCGGCCGACCGCGGCATCCGGGTGATCATCGCCGGGGCGGGCGGCGCGGCGCACCTGCCGGGCATGGTCGCCTCGGCGACGGTGCTGCCGGTGATCGGCGTCCCGGTGCCCCTGAAGTACCTCGACGGCATGGACTCGCTGCTGTCGATCGTGCAGATGCCGGCCGGCGTGCCGGTGGCGACGGTGTCGGTGGGCGGGGCGCGCAACGCGGGCCTGCTCGCGGTCCGGACGCTGGCGGCGGACTCCGGCGAGCTGGGCGCCCGGCTGCGCGCGGACATGGCCAAGTTCCAGGCGGACCTGGAGACGATGGTCCTCGGCAAGCACGACGCCCTCCAGCAGAAGGCCCACGGCTGACCTCACGCCCACCCGGGTCGTCCGCAATTTCCATTGAAATTGCGGGAGTTGTCCACAACCTTCGGCGTGTCGGGTGGCTGGCACGCCGAAGATCCGCAATTTCAATGGAAATCGGACCTTCGATTTCAATGGAAATTGCGGACCGCGGTTCGCTCCTGGGTGGGGGAGCCGTGGTGGTCAGCCCAGTTGGTTGACCATCACCGCCTCGTGGGCGTTGCCGATCGGGCCGCGCTCGTCGTACAGGCGGGCACTGGCCACGCCGATGCCGGTGGGCTGCACCTCCCGCCGGATCTCCATGCCGAGCCATTCACCTTCGAACGGCCGGTGCAGGTAGAGCGTGATGTCGGTGTTGATCCACGGCCCGAAGATCGGCCCGATCGGGCTGGCCGCGCTGATGCAGTCGACGAGCACCGCGACGTGACCGAGCGGGCTCAGCGGCTCGCCGGGCAGCAGCGGTAGCGGCATCCGCATCCACGCCCGGCTGGCGCCGGTCGCGCTCTGGTCCGCGATCCACCGCACCTGCACCACGTCGTGCACGCCCCAGCGCAGGCCGAGTTCCGGCGGCAGCAGGTGGCCCTCGGCGATCCCGGCCGGGCCGGGGAACGGCGCCGCCTCGTCGGGTTCCGGTCCGTCCACATCGGAATGGCGCAGCAGCTGGGCGGTGGCGTGCGCGACGTCCTTGTCGCCTGCGGTGAGGGTCGTCTCGACGACGTGCAGCCGCTTTCCGGTCCGAAGTGGATGAACGGAGGCGGCGAGCGGGGTGCGGGGCACCGGCCGCATCAGGTCGACGGTGAGCCGGGCGACGAACAGGTCGGGGTCATCGGTGTGCCGCTCGACGGCGCGGGCGAGCAGCCCCGCGATCGGGCCGCCGCCGGTCAGCTCGCCCCACGGGTTGCCCGCCGCTTCGCTGGGGACGAACAGCTCGCCGTCGAGGTGGAAAAGGGCCTGGTTGTCGCACATTCCCCGATGTTACCCGTCGGTAGCAACGGGGTGGTACTGGTCGTTTGCCAGTTTTCTGGCGAGTTGTCGCGGAATGGTTCCACGTTGCGGGATGCGTGTGAGCATCTTCTCGACGGGGATCGTTGTTTGAAGCTTCATGTACATTCTTGGTGACGGATACCGACCTTGAAAGGTTCCCCCATGCAGCACAGCCTTCGTGACGTGACGATCCTGGTCGCGCGCCTCGTCGTGGGCGCGACGTTCCTCGCGCACGCCTACCAGAAGTGGGTGCTCTACGGAATTGACAACGTCGTGACTTCGTTCGGCAAGATGGGCCTGCCCGCGGTCGCGGCGTGGTTCACCGCGCTGGTCGAGCTGCTCGGCGGCCTGGGGCTGATCCTGGGCGTGCTGATGCCGGTCGCCGGCACCCTGCTCGCGGCGGTCATGGTGGGAGCGCTGTTCACCGCGCACCTCAGCGGCGGGTTCTTCATGTCGGACGGCGGCTTCGAGTACGTGCTGGTGCTCGCTGCTGCCAGTCTCGCGCTCGGCTTCAGCGGCCCGCGCTTCACGCTCACCGGCCTGTTCGCCGGCAAGTCGGCGGCCAGCCGCGAGAAGGCCGCGGCCTGATCGAGGCGAAAGGGCGCCTCCGGCGATCGCGGCCGGAGGCGCCCTTCGTCGAGAGCTTTGATCTTCGCATTCGAAGCGGCGTAGCCGCTTGGCCCACCGTCTCTAGGTCAGGTCGACGGTGATGCGCTCGTCGGCGCGGCGCTGCTCCAGCTTCTGCGGGTCGGGATTGGTGCAGTGCACCAGGGATGCCCGCGCGGACAGCACGGTGAGCAAGCCGTCCACGACCCCGCCCGGCAGCTGCCATTCCAATGTGGACAGAACGCGGTCGTCGCGGCCGATGTGCAGCGCCTCGGCGCGCCGCCGGGCCTCGGCCAGCAGGTCCTCGACCGACAGGTCCAGCAGCGCCGGGTCGTCGCCGCCGACCGGCGAGAGCGGGCTGAAGTCGTCGCCGTGCACGCGGATGTCCGACACGTAGTCGGCGACGCCGCCCGGCAGGCCGCGCACCGGCGCGCCGAGCGCGTCCAGGCCCACGGCGGCGATGGTGTGCGCGCCCTTGCCGCTGTCCAGGTCGGATGCCGGGACGAACGCGACCTCGGCGCCCTGCGGGTCGTCGGTGATGTGCGCCCCGCACCACCAGGCGCCCAGCAGCACCCCGACGGTCTGCCAATGCGCGGGCAGCGCCACCAGCACCGGCGCGCCCGGCTCCAGGTCGAGCTCGTCGACCAGCCAGTTCGCCGTCTTGGCCGCCCAGTTCGCGGTGGTCGCGCGGGACAGCTCGATGCGCGCCCCGGTGGCGTCGTCGTAGTGCGTGATCAGCGGTTTCGGCGCTCCGCCGGCCAGCAGCGGACCGAGCAGTGCCTGGGTAACGCTCATGCCGCGAGCCTAAGGGGTGGTTGCACTCGTTTTGCGTGGCGGTGCGGGTGGCGGCCCCCTGCGGGAGTTTCGGTCCCCGGTTCGTGCACGACCAATACGCGGCTTCGGGGACTGGCCCTGTAGCACCCGCGGCGGTGCGAGTCACGGTTCGAGGTCGAAGCCGCGCAGCTGCCCCCGGCTGGCGATGCCGAGCTTCGGGAACACCTTGTGCAGGTGGTATCCGACGGTTCGGTGGCTGATGAACAACCGCGCGGCGATATCGCGGTTGCTCAGCCCCCGGGCGGCGAGCGCGGCGACTTCGCGCTCCTGCGCGGTCAGCGCGGCGACGTCGCCGCGAGGCGCCGACCCGCCGCACGCGCGCAGCTCGCCGCGGGCCCGCTCCGCCCATTGCCGCGCTCCCAGGCTCTCGAACAGGTCGATGCCGACCCGCAGTTCGGCGCTGGCTTCCGCGGGCCGCCGTTCGCGGCGCAACCACTGGCCGTGCAGGAGCGAGCCGCGGGCCCGCTCGAACGGGAAGTCATCGACGTCCGATGTGGACAGGCGGTAGTGCTTCTCCGAATCATCGGCAAGCGCCCGGCAGCGGTGCAGAACCGCTTGCAACCACGGCGGATTCGCCGGATCGATCGAGGTCTCGACGACCCGCTCCACGCGCCCCGCCCGGACATGAGCCTCGACGGCGTCGGCGGCGGCCAGTCGGGCGATGTGCTCGTGGGCCTGCGGCAGGCCCGGCGCGGACAGCGCGGTCAAGCGGTCGCTCGCCTGCTCGACGTCGCCGGATGCCAGCTCCGACACCGCCAACGCCCAGGTCGCCTGCGCGGCGGCGAGGCTGTTGTGCACCGGAATGGCTCGCTCCAGGGCGAGTTGCGCGTGCCGTCGGCAGCCCGAGGTATCACCGCGCCACGCTGCTAGCAGCGCGAGCTGGGACAGGAAGTCGGCCTCGCGCGGCCGCTGGCCGGTGTCGCGGGCCAGGTGGAGGCCCTCCTCGGCGTGCTCCGCGGCGTCCGCCCACAACCCGAGCCGCAACTCCAGCTCCACCAGCCACGGCAGCGCGATCGCCGAGATGGCCAGCATCCCCGTGGTGCGCAGTTGCTCGTGGGCGGCAAGCCCGAATTCCCTGGCCGCCCAAGGCTCCCGGCCGAACCGGTTGAGCAGCATCGGCAGCAGCCAGCGGTGCGCGCCCGAACGGCGGACCGGCTCGGGCGCGGCGTCGAACACCTCCCACGGCTCGGCGTCGACGACCCGCAGCTCCAGCACGTCCGCGAGCCACCGGCCGTAATCCCGGAACCCGGGCAGGTCGGCCAGCTGCCGTGCCAGCCGGCGGGCGTCGCCGAGCCGGTCGGCGTGCAGCGCCGCATCGGCGGCCAGGAAGAACAGCTCCCCGGCCTGGTCCGGCAGTTGGGCCGCCCGCGCGTGGCGGCGCAGGAAGTGCAGCGCGGTGACCTGATCGCTGCTGTAGAGCTCGACGAGGCCGCGGGTGCGCACCTGAGTCGGGGTGTTCTCCCTGATCCGCGACAGCAGCGTGCGCGCCAGCCCGACGTGACCGGACTTCCAGGCGACGTGCGCAGCCGCCGCGGTCCGGCGCTCCTGATCGGCCTCTGCCGGGCTCAACCGCGCTGCGTGCAGCAGAACCGAAGCGGTCGCGGCAAGACCGCCGCGCGCCTCCGCGTCGTGCGCGTCGGTTTCGAGCTCGGCGGCGAGCGCCTCGTCCGGCCCGGCCGTCGCCAGGCAGCGGTGCCAGCGGGCGCGAGGCGGATCGGTGGCAGCCAGGGCGGCAGCGATCCGCCGGTGCGCCCGGCCGATCTCGCTGCTGGTCGCAGACGAGTAGGTCGCCGCGCGGGCCAGCGGATGCGCGAAGCGCAGGCGACCGCCGGAGACCTCGATGAGTCCGGCCCGTTCCGCCGGATCGAGCGGGCCGCCGAGGCTTTCGGCCAGGTCGAGGCGCCCGGTGTCGTCGGCCGCGGCGATCAGCAAGGCCGCTTGCGTCTCCACTGGGACCGCCTGGAGCTGGGCGGTGAACGCGGCTCGCAGCGCCGCGCCGACCGGCACGGTTCCGTCGAGCGCCAGCCGGTCCCGGTCCGCGCTGCGCCCCAGCGTGGTGAGCGCGAGCGGGTTCCCGGCGGTGGCGGCGACGAGCCGGTCGCGGGTCGGGCCGTCGACGGGCGTGCCGAGCGCGTCGAGCAGCCGCGCCGCGCTTTCGCCGTCCAGCCCGGAAAGCCGCAGCTCGGCGAGCCCGGCGCTGTCCACCGCGCGCGGAGCGGGATCGCGCACCGCGAAGAGCATGCCGATCGGCCGGTCCGCCAGCCGTCGCGCGGCGAAGAGCAGCGCGGTCACCGAGGCGCGATCGACGTCATGCGCGTCGTCCACGACGACCAGCACCGGAGCCCGCTCGGCGAGCCGGTTCAGCAGCCCCAGCACTCCTGCGCAGACCAGCCGATCCGTCGTCTCACCGGATTTCGTGCCCAGGGCCCGGCGCAGCGCATCCGCCTGCGGGTCGGGCAGCCCGCCGATCTCGTCCAGCACCGGGAGGAGGAGTTGGTGCAGCCCGCTGAACGCGATCTCGACCTCGGATTCCACCCCGTTCGCGCGGAGCACCCGGTCCGGCGCGCCGGACACGACCTCGGCCAGCAGAGAGCTCTTGCCGATCCCGGCTTCGCCGCGGATCACCAGCGCGCCTCCGGTCGCGATGCCGCCCACCACGCGCAGTTCCTCGTCCCGGCCGATCACGCCACCAGCTTAGGAGCCGCGGCGAGCGGTCAAGACGGAATGCCGGGCGGCATCCGCATCTTGCCGCCCCGGCTCGGCCCGCCGCCGACCTCGACGGACGAGCCCGTCATGTAGCCGAAGTCGTCGCCGGCCATCGCCAGCACCGCCCGCGCGATCTCCTCCGGCGCGGCCATCCGCTCCAGGGCGCTGACGTTGAGCGGCCCCCACGCGTCCCGGAACGCGGGCCACACCGCGTCCGGGATGCCCGGCGGCCGGACGAACGCGGTGTCCGTGGTGCCGGGCAGGATCGCGTTGACCCGGATCCCCCGCGTGCCGTAGTCCAGCGACGCGGCCTGCACGATGCCCTCGATCGCGCGTTTGCTCGCGGTGTAAGCGGTTCCGCCTGGCCGCGTCGAACCGGACGAGGTGCAGATGATCACGCCGCCACCGCGGGCGAGCAGGTGCGGCACCTCGTACTTGATCGACAGGAAGACGCCGCGCTCGTTGGTCAGGTGCACGTCGTCGAAGTCCTCCGGCCGCATCTCGTGCAGCGGCGCGGTTTTCGTGATGCCGGCGTTGTTGAAGGCGATGTCCAGTCCGCCGAAGCGGCGCGCGGTCTCGTCGACGAAGTGCTGCAGCTGCTCGGGAATCCGCACATCGGCGGGGAGGTAGACGGCCTCGCCCCCGGCCGCGCGGATCTCCGCCTCGACCTGCCTGCCCAGCTCGGTGCGCCGGCCGCAGAACGACACCCGGGCACCCTCGGCGGCGAAGGCCAGCGCGGTGGCCCGCCCGATGCCGGAGGTCCCGCCGGTGATCAGCACGGCCTTGCCGGCGAACCGCCCGCTGGGCGCGGCGGCGGGAGCGGGCCGGGTGGCGGGCCCGGCGAGGTAGGCGGGCAGCGCCGAGCCGGTCACGGTGCCGACGGCGCCCACCGCGGCTCCGGCGGTGGCGATGCCGAGCAGCGCGCGGCGGCTCCGCCGCGCCGGTCGGGTGGTGGTTTCCTCTTCGGGGACGGGGGAATTAGTCATGATGCCGGTGCTGGACCTTTCCGGGAAGCGATGTCGCCACCAGCTTCCCGGCGGAGCCCGCCGCCGCCATCTGTCACAACGACCAGTCCCCGGGCGAGGGGCCGTGCTCCTCGCCGCGACCGGCCGGGAGTCTGCTGGGCGCGGGGGGGGGGGGGGGGGGCGACACCAACCACCACACTTCGGGTAGCCGGCGGCAGGGGGGGGTATGCGGGGGCGCCATCGTCGGTGGGGTACTCTGTTTTTTGCCTGGT
>NZ_JBWKKU010000022.1:0-51812 GCF_056431445.1 Saccharopolyspora sp. NPDC045941 | reverse complement strand
CTTCCCTTTCTCAAGCCAGCTATTCTCTGGTTAGGTTCCTGTTCTCTTCGCCGCGATTTGGCGGGGTTTTGTTGGTCGCGCCGGCTTCACCCCAACTCCCCACTACGCACCGCGTTCGAAGCGGCCCGAGGTCAGTTGACGCAGGGGATCCCGCCGTCGGAGGTGATCGGCTGCTGGGCGTGCGCGGTGCCGTCCAGGCGCAGTCGCGCCGCCGGGGCCAGGCGCGGCGGGTCCGGGTTGGTCAGCCTCTCGAAGAAGCCCTGCGCAGCCGCCGGATCCACGTCGATGATGTACTGCCCGCGGTCGTCGCGGGCGCCCGAGTCGGACACCGGCAGCGTCACGAACGTGACCCGCCCGGCGGCCAGTTCCTGCATCTGCTGCACGAAACCCAGCGGATCCCAGCCCTCGTCGAGCACCACCGCGCGGCGGGTCGCCTGCACCAGGTCGTTGATCATCCCCGGGTCGGTGAGGGTGCCGGTGGACAGCACCTTGTTCGCCAGCCCGGCCATGAACACCTGCTGGCGCACGATCCGGTCCAGGTCGCCGCGCGGCAGGCCGTGCCGCTGCCGGACGAACGCCAGCGCGTCGCCGCCGCTGATGGTGTGCCGCCCGGCGGCGAAATCGGCGCCGGAGTCCTTGTCGCTGGTGGCCTGCTGCAGGCAGACGTCGACGCCGCCGACGGCCTCGGTGAGCTCGAAGAACCCGACCAGGTTGAGCTCCGCGTAGTGGTCGATGCGGACCCCGGTGAGGCCCTGCACGGTCTGCACGAGCGCGCGCTGCCCGGCGAGCCGCGCGGCGTGCTCGATCTCCGACTCCGGCATGCCGCCGCCCCGCAGCCTCTCCGCGGCGGCGCTCTTGGTCAGCCCGTAGACGGCGTTGATCTTCTCCGGCCGGCCGCCCGGCACGTCGGTGTAGGTGTCGCGCGGGATGGAAACCGCGGTCGGCTGCGCGGTGTTGTGCGGGATCCGGATCACCACGAGGCTGTCGGTGTTCAGGCCGCCGACGGCCTCGGTGCGCAGCTGCTTCAGCACGTTTTGCGGGAGCGGATTGCCCTGCGCGTCGGTGCGGCTGTCGCTACCGACCAGCAGCACGTCCGTCGCGCCGTCGTCGGCGGGCGGCCCCGGCGGCGCGTCCGCGAGCACCTTGGCGGAGCTGACGTCGCTGAGCCGGTCCACCACGATCCAGCCGATGGCGGTGAGGGCGAGCACGACGGCCGAGACCAGCGCGAGGAGGCTGCGGCCGGCGATGCGGATCCCGGCCCGCTGCGGGCCGACCGACTCCGCCACCTCCGGTTCCCGTTCCGGTTCGCCCACGTCGTTCCCCCAACCGTTGCGTGCCGACGACCAAGGTTAACCGCCAGGGGAACCCGTGAGCGGCAGCCCGGCGAAAACCTCGGAGGTGAGACGCGCTCACCCCGCCGGCGTGACGCCGGTCATCGAATGCAGGGCACGCCGTCCGCGGTGATCGCGGGCGCGTCGTCGGTCGCCGGCTGGGCCAGGAGCGGACCGGCTTGGCTCAGCCTGTCGAGCTGGACGGTCTGGGCAGGAGCGAAGTTCTGCGTGCCCGGGCCCTTGTAGTCCTTGCCCAGGTAGACCTCGACGCTGCCGGCCTCGACGCTGGAGCGCACCTCCGTCGGCACGCCGCCGAGGGAATCCGACACCTGCTTCGCGGCGGCCTCCTCGCCGGTCGCGTAGTAGATGACCGAGCGGTCCATGGTGTCGGCGTTGGAGCTGCCGCCGGCCTTGAAGCCCTGCCCGGAGATCTCTTCGAGCACCCGCGCGGCCAACCCGCTGACCCCGGAGGCGTTGTAGACGCTGACCGAGGTCGCGGCCCGGGACTGCATCGCGACCTGCTTCTGCTGCCGTTCGGTCGGCGACAGCAGCAGATCCGCGGCGAACTGCCGGACCTCCGGGATCTTGATCGTGACGTCCTCCGAGCCGGACGAGCCGACGAGGTGCACCGGGGCGGTGAAGAACTGCACGTTCCCGCCCGCGATGCCCTGCATCTGCTGGGCGAAGCCGAGCACGTCGTTGGCCAGCGCGGGGTCGAGGATGACCGACTTCTGGATGGCGTTGACCAGTTCGGTCAGCTTCGCCGGGTTGGTCAGCGTGCCGGTGGACATGACCTTGTGGGCGAGCGCGGACACGAAGACCTGCTGGCGCCTGCCGCGGTCGAGCTCGTTGATCAGGCCCTTCCGCTGGCGGACGAAGGCCAGCGCGTCGGCGCCCTGGATCGTCTGCCTGCCCGCGTGGAAGTCCGCGCCGGAGTCCTTGTCCTTGGTGTCCTCGAGCAGGCAGACCTCGACGCCGCCGATGGCGTTGGTGACGTCGTAGAAGCCGAGCAGGTTGACCTCGGCGTAGTGGTCGATGCTGACGCCGGTGACGTCCTCGATGGTCTTCAGCAGCAGCTGCTTGCCGGCCAGCCGGGACTTCTCCTCCAGCTCCTTCGGGTCGGTGACGCCTTCCTTCTTCAGCTTCGCCATCTCGGCGTGCTTGCCGCGGTTCATCGTCTCGGTGAGCTTGGTCTTGCCCTCCCCGAGACCGACGTCGACGAGGGTGTCGCGGGGGAAGGAGATCGCGCTGGCGCTCTGCCCGCCGTTGGGGATGCGGACCAGGATCATCGCGTCGGTGAGGTCACCGCCGTCGTAGCTGGTGCGCAACTCGCGAAGCACGTTGTCGGGCAGCGGATTGCCGAAGGCGTCGTTGCGGCTGTCGTTGCCGATCAGCAGGATGTCGGTGGCGCCGTCCGGGGCGCTCAAGCCCTTGCCGATGACATCGGCGGTGGAGGTGCCGCCGGCCCCGGGCCGGAACATGGCCCAGCCGAACCCGGTGGTGCTCAGCACCAGCACGGACAGCAGCGCGAACAGAACCCGGCCGAAGTTCCGGGCGCCCCGGTGATTGCGCCGCCGCTGCCAGACGTCGCCTTCCGGGGGGACCTCCTCGTTACCCGAACGGGGGGACGAGCGGCGTCGGGCGTCACTCTGCGCTGGCCTGCGGCCGGGGCCGCCGGGCGGCGGGGCAGCGCCACCGCGCCGCCCGCCCGGCGGGGTGCCGCCGGACGCCGGCCGGCCCTGTCCGCCGGGGCCGCGGGGCGGCACGGATCTACCGGGCTGGCCCTGCGGGCCACCTGGCCACCTCGGCCGGTCCTCCACGCCGAATCCTCCTTGGCCTGTCGGCGAGCGTTACATGTTGGCGAAGTGATTTTGCTCGTGTTCCGATTGCAGGCTAGCGGTGAACCTGGGGCGGGTGGGCAGGTCCCAGTAACAGGGGTGACATCCCTCATAAGGGTTAGACACCTTTGTGACGCTGAGTAGCGCAGGAACCTGCGTCGTAGCGCGCCGTGTCATGCCAGACTGCGGACGCGGGCCCGCTGCGGGCCGCGGTAAACCCGGCGAGGAAGGGCGCAATGCGGATTCTGGTCACCGGTGGGGCCGGCTTCATCGGCTCGCACTACGTTCGGCAGCTCCTCAGCGGCGCGTATCCCGCGTTCTCCGATGCCGATGTGCTCGTGCTCGACAAACTCACCTACGCGGGCAACGAGGCGAACCTGGCGCCGGTCGCGGACAACCCGCGGCTGAAGTTCGTCCGCGGCGACATCTGCGATCGCGAGCTGGTCGGCGGCCTGATCACCGACGTGGACGTGGTCGTGCACTTCGCCGCCGAAACCCACGTGGACCGGTCGATCACCGGCTCGGACGCCTTCGTGCTCACCAACGTCGTCGGCACGAACGTGCTGCTGCAGGCCGCGCTCGACGCCGGGGTCGGCAAGTTCGTGCACGTGTCCACCGACGAGGTCTACGGCTCCATCGACGAAGGCTCCTGGCCCGAGGACCACGCGCTGGAGCCGAATTCGCCGTACTCGGCGGCGAAGGCGGGCTCGGACCTGCTGGCCCGCGCCTACCACCGCACGCACGGCCTGCCGGTGTGCATCACCCGCTGCTCCAACAACTACGGGCCCTTCCAGTTCCCGGAGAAGGTGCTGCCGCTGTTCATCACGAACCTGATGGACGGCGCCCGGGTGCCGCTCTACGGCGACGGGCTCAACGTGCGCGACTGGCTGCACGTCGGCGACCACTGCCGGGGAATCCAGCTGGTGGCCGAATCCGGTCGGCCGGGCGAGATCTACAACATCGGCGGCGGCACCGAGCTGACCAACAAGGAACTGACCGAGCGGCTGCTGGCCGAACTCGGCGTGGACTGGTCGATGGTGCGGCCGGTGGTGGACCGCAAGGGCCACGACCGCCGTTACTCGGTGGACCACGGCAAGATCGTCCAGGAACTGGGGTACCGGCCGCAGGTCGACTTCGAGACCGGGCTGCGCGAGACGGTCCGCTGGTACCAGGAGAACCGCGACTGGTGGGAGCCGCTGAAGGCCCGCGCGGAGGCGGCGAAGTGAGCCGCCTCGCCGTGCTGGTCCCGGGCGGCCGCGGCCAGCTCGGCTCGGAGCTGGCCCGCATCCTCGCCGCGCGGTCCGGCGCGCTGGTGCACGCGCCCGGCTCCAAGGAGCTGGACATCACCGACGCCGAGGAGATCGCCGACGCGGTGGGTTCGTTCGCGGAGGCGGCGAAGGACGCCGAACTGGAACCGGTGGTGATCAACGCCGCGGCCTACACGGGAGTGGACGCGGCCGAGTCCGACCCGGATCGCGCGGCCCGGATCAACGCCGAAGGCGCCGCCGACCTGGCGAAGGCCTGCCGGACCAGCGGCCTGCCGCTGCTGCACGTGTCGACGGATTACGTGTTCCCGGGCGACGGGACCCGGCCGTACGAGCCGGCGGACCCGACCGGGCCGCGCTCGGTGTACGGGCGCACGAAGCTCGAAGGCGAGCAGGCGGTGCTGGAATCCGGCGCGCGGGCCTGGGTGGTGCGCACGGCGTGGGTGTACGGCGCGCGCGGCGGGAACTTCGTGAAGACGATGATCCGCCTGTCCGGCGAGCGGGACTCGCTGTCCGTTGTGGACGATCAGATCGGCTCGCCGACCTGGGCGGCGGACCTGGCGAACGGCCTGCTGGAACTGGCCGGGCAGGTCGCCGAGCGCCGGGATCCGAAGCAGAAGGTGTTGCACTGCACCAATTCCGGCCAGGCGAGCTGGTTCGAGTTCGCCCGGGCGATCTTCGCGGAACTGGGCGCGGACGAGAACCGGGTGAACCCGTGCACGACGGCGGACTTCCCGCTCCCGGCGCCGCGGCCGGCCTACTCGGTCCTGTCCGATGCGGCCTGGCGCGAAGCGGGCCTGACCCCGATGCGCCCCTGGCGAGAAGCCCTGGCGGCGGCCTTCGAAGCGGACGGCGAAGCCCTCAGGGGAAGGTGACGTCACCTGAGCCGGTGAAGTTGACCTTGAAAAGCCGTTCCAGCCCCATAACGGCTGGTGCGAGGCCGGAACGACGTCAGCCTGGCCTGGCGCATGTCCGAGGTGTGTTCAGGTCGTTGCGCGTTGGTATGCCGTGATCGTGGTTTCCGCGCAGGCCCGCCAGGTGAAGGTTTTGGCTCGGGCGCGGGCGGTTTCCGCGCTCGGCGGGTTGGTCAGGGCTCGGTGCAGGGCTTCGCCGAGGGCCGCCGGGTCGCCGTGAGGTGCGAGGATCGCTTGGCCCGCCGTGACTTCGCGGAGGGCCGGGATGTCCGAGCACACCACCGGCGTTCCGCAGGCCATGGCTTCCAGCGCCGGTAGGCCGAATCCCTCGTCGCGCGAAGGCAATACGAGCGCGGCGGCGCCGGCGACCAGGCGGCGGAGGCGCTCGTCGGGGAGGTAACCGGTACGGATCACGCCGCCCCGGCTGCCCGGCTCTCCGGGGCCCGCGATGACCAGCGGGGGCAGGTCGGGGCCGTGGGCTTCGAGCAGCGTCGGCAGCCCCTTGCGGGGACCTTCGGCGCCGACGAACAGCAGGTACTCCGACGGAAGTCCATAGTGGACTTCCAGCTCGGAATCCATGGGCGCCGCGGAGAACCACTCGGGATCGACGCCGAGCGGAGTCACCAGGACCTTCTCCCGCGGCACGTCGAGCCGCGCGCTGACGGCGTCGGCCACCGCTGCCGTCGGCGTGCACACCACCCGCGCCCGCCGCGCGGAACTCCGCACGAGATCGGGCAAGTCGGGTTCGGCCAGCGACGGATCGTCCAGGAACGCCAGGTCGTGCACCGTCACCACGCCGCCCGCCCGGGCTGACGGCGGCAGCACGAAGTTCGTGCCGTGCACCACCTGCGCCGACCCGGCGAGCAGTTCGACGGGCGGGAAAGCGCCGCGCCGCCAGAGCTTCCGCAGCACCCGCGCCGGAATCGGGGGCCCGACCGCGCGCGTTCCGTCCGGTGCCAGCGAACGCAGTTCCCGCCAGCCCCGGGTGGTGAACCCGATCAGCCGAACGTCCACCAGGGCCGCGAGCTCGCCGACCAGGGACGTGGTGTAGCGCCCGATTCCGGTGCGCCGGCCGAGCAGCGGCGTGCCGTCCAGCAGGACGCGCAGGTCAGCGCCCACGGAACCGCTCGCCGGCGAGCCGCCGGAGCCGCCCGGTCGCCCGCTTCGCGACCTCTAGCGGGCCGCCCGCGTCGAGGTACTCGCGCAGCAGCGCGATGTCCCGGCGCGCCGTCTCGACGCGGTTCAGCTGCGGGCTGCGCACGAGCGGCGCGCTCGCCTTCAGCCGGTCGGCGGCCGGGCGCGGGTCGCGGCAGAACTCGGTCAGCGGCGCCAGCACGGATTCCCAGGTGAACCGCTCGCGGACCGGCGCGATGCGGCGGCGGCACTCGGCGGCGAACTCCTCGTCGTAGAGCACCTTCTCCAGCGCCGCGGCCAGCGCGTCCGGATCTTCGGCCGGGACCACGACGCCGATGCCCTCCTCGCGCACCAGGTCGGCGAACGAGTCACCGTCGGTGGTCACCACCGGCAGCCCGGACCACAGGTAGTCCAGCACGCGGGTGCGGAACGCGAACGTCGTCTCCACGTGCTCGAAGTGCGTGGTGACGCCGCAATCCGCGTCGAGCAGGTAGTTCTGCCGCTCGCCGTAGGGCACCCACGTCTCGTTGAAGAACACGAACTTGTCGGTCAGCCCGAGCCGGCGGGCCAGGCCGCGGGTCTGCCCGGCCATGCCCATCTCCGGCACGTCCGGGTTTGGGTGCTTCATGCCGAGGAAGAACAGCCGGACGTCGTTGTGCTGGTGGGAAAGCCGGTGCACCGCGTGCAGCAGCGTCAGCGGGTCGAACCAGCTGTAGACGCCGCCCGCCCACAGCACGACCTTGTCCTCGGCGGCGATGCCGGACCGGTTGCCCTTGATCGCCGGGCCGGTGCGGCGCGGCGCCACCGACGGCAGGCCGAACGGCACGACCGACAGCAGCGAGCGGACGGTGGGGTCGTTGTCGTACAGGCCCGGGGTCAACCGGCCCAGCGATGCGAGGTGGCCCAGCCAGAAGTGCCGCTGCCGTTCCGAGGCGCAGAGGAAGAAGTCGCCGCGCTGCAGCTGGGTGTTGAGCACCTTGGTGACCCCGGCCAGGTCCTTCGCGCGGCGCTCGTCGTCGGTGTCGCGGCCCTGCTCCAGCAGTTCCAGGTGCATCGGGTCGTAGACGTCGCAGACCACGATCTTGGTGGACTCGACGTTCTTGAGCGCCGGCACCATCTCCAGCACGTGGCCCTGCAGCACCACGACGTCCGCCCAGTCGACGTGGGCGCCGAGCTCGCGCGGTTTCGCCGCGACCACGGCGAAGCGGGACTCCGGCGGGCTGACCAGCGCGTTGACGCTGACCAGCCGCACCTCGTGCTCCGCGGAGAGCACCTCGGCCATGTGCCACGCGCGGATCGCCGGGCCGGCCATCCGCTCGGTGACCGCGTCGCCGGTGATCACCACGACCTTCCGGGGGCGGCCGAAGAGCTCGTCCAGGCCGAACGCCTCGACCAGCGCGTCGTGCGCGGCGAGGTAGCGCGGCAGCGGGTAGGCGGGCTCCATCGCCTTGCGCATCAACGGCACCAGGTCGGCGTCGGTGCGCACCCGCGCCCGCTGCTCCTCCTCGCGGGACTCCTTCAGCGACGGCAGCAGCTCGACGAACTGGTCGATCGCCAGCATCCCGGCCAGCGCGGACCGGTCGATCGGGACCGGGCTGTCGTCCTCGCTGTCGCCGCGCCGGGTGATCTCCAGCTGGGTCGGGTCGATCTCGCCGCGCGCGGTGGCCCGACGCACGGCCAGCGCCATCGCGGCGGGCAGCGCCTTGGCCAGCGTCTCGTCGGAGACGTTCTTGTACAGCGCGGCGAGCGCGTTGCGCTCCAGCAGGTAGTGCTCGCGGGCCGAGGAGACCTCGGCCATCGAGGCGTGGTGGCGGTGGAACGTCAGCGAACCCGGTTCGTAGCGGACCCGCCAGCCGCGCAGGTTCAGCCGCCAGCCGAGGTCGACGTCCTCGTAGAACATGAAGAAGCGCTCGTCGAAGCCGTCGAGCGCGGCGAACAGCTCGGCCCGCACGAACAGCGCCGAACCGGTGCCGAACAGCACGTCCCTGGCCGCGTCGTGCGAGCCGTCGTCGACCTCGCCCGCGTGGCGCTTGTAGCCCATCCCGAACCAGGTCAGCCCGCCGTCGACGAAGTCGATGTGGCGGCCCTCCCAGTCCAGGACCTTGCTGGCGACCGCGCCCACCGTCGGCTCCGACCGCAGCACCGCGACGGCCGCGCGCACCCAGGCGCGATCCGGTTTGGCGTCGTTGTTGAGGAAGGCCAGCACCTGGCCGGTGGCGCTGCGGGCGGCGAGGTTGCACCCGCCGGCGAAACCGAGGTTGGTGTCCGACTCGATCAGCCGCACCTCCGGAGCGGCGGCGCGGATCCGCTCGGCGCTGCCGTCGCCGGAGGCGTTGTCGACGCAGAGCACCTCCAGCCGGTCGGCCGGGTAGTCGAGCTCGTCGCGGAGCGCGCGCAGGCAGGTGATGGTGTCGTCCGCGCCGCGGTAGTTGACCACGATCACCGACACGACGGGCAGGGTGCTGTCGGACAATTCAGCCACGCCCTAAAGCGTGCACCATGCCCCGGCGCAGCCTGCGGGGTGTTCGCGAAAACGCGGCCATCCCGACACCTGGCCGCCCGGGGCGGAGCGAACCCGGCCCGCGAGGTGAACGGACCGTTCGCCTCGCACGCAGCGCTCGCAGAACGGTTCGGATCGCAGCTGTGGTGGGACCAGGACACGCCGGGGCGTGTCGGCGCGGGTCTGTGTGTTGGGCGGAGTGAACGGCCTGTTGACTCCGCCTAGCGGGGTGAACGGGCCGTTCGCTCGTCGGCGGGCGACGGTGCCGGTTTCAGGCTCCTGCCCAGGTGTTCCAGACCTCGCGCCGCGGAACCCGCGCCGTACGGCCGATCTGTCGCCGGGCGCGGAGCGCCGCCAGTAGACCGGCCGCGACCTCGGCCAGCACGCGGAGCCGCAAGGCGACGTGGAAGTTCGCCGCGTCGGGAACGGAACGAGCTCCGGTCGCCCGGCGCAACGGCAGGGCGAGGGTGATCGCCGCGAAGCGGGCGAGTTCCCGTGCCGCGACCGGAGCGGGAGCGCAGCGAAGCAGGGTGAGCAGGCGATTCCGCTCGTTCCAGCGGTGGAACAGCGCCGAACCCGGCAGCGTCGTCGCACCGTGCAGGTGCGAGGCGGTGGCATCGGCGGCCGGGACGATCCGGTGCCCCGCGAGGCGCAGCCGCCACGCAGTGTCGGTGTCCTCGTAATAGCAGAAGAAGTGAGCCGGAACACCGCCGGCGGAACGGAGGTGCGCGGTGCGCAGCAGCGCCGCCCCGCCGCAGAAGCCGAACACGCCGCCGGAGGCATCAGGCGCGTCAGCGCCGTGGCCGTCGGCCGTGAGGCGCACGCCGGCGGACTGCACCCGGCCGTCCGGCGTGCGGAGCACGGAGGACGCTGCGGCGGCGGAGCCGTCCGCGTCGAGCGCGGCTTCGAGCGCCGCGAGCCAGCCGGAGGCTGGCGCAGCGTCGTCGTTGAGCCACGCGACGTAAGGAGTGTGGATTCGGTCGAGCGCAGCGGCGATCCCGCCGGCGTAGCCGGTGTTGCGGCGTAGCCGCAGCACCTCCGGCGCCGACGGGTGGGCGGCGATCAGGCTGGCCGTGCCGTCGTCGGAGGCGTTGTCGACCACGAGTGTCCGATGTGGACGATCTTGGGTCGCCAGCGCGTCCAGGCACGCCTCGATGTGGTCCCGCCCCCGCCAGGTCACCACGACAACGGTGCTGCGCACCCGTTCCGACGCCGTCACGCCCGAAGACGTTACGCACCAGCGATCCGGTGCCCGCCGCTGGTGGCGCAATTTCGCGATGGCCGAGTTCTCGCGAAACCGTCGGACGCTCACGGAGTGGTGTGCGGAAGCTACGGAACGTCGCGGGTCTCATCCCCCCGGACCGGTGCGACTCCTCGCGAGTTGCGCCCCGCCCGCGATGGGACTCCGGCGCCGCGGCGGCGTGGGAAGCTGGGCGGGTGCCCGAGCTAGTCACGATCGCCGAGCAGCTGCTCGCGCCGGTTCCCGGCGGAACCGGCCGCTACACGCGGGAACTGCTGCGCGCGATGGCCGGAACCGCGCCGAGCGGGTGGGAGCTGAGCAGCGTGATCAGCCGCGGCGGTGATCCTGAGGCCGCATGGGTTCCCGGCGTGCTCGGGCCTCGGGTGCTGCCGCTGCCGCGGCGCGCGCTGATCGCGGCCTGGGAACGCGGCGTTCCGTTCTGGCCGGGCGGTGACTCGGTGCACGCCATGACGCCGCTCGCGCCGCCCGCGAAGCGCGGGCGGGGCCTGGTGGTGACGGTGCACGACACGGTTCCGTGGACGCATCCGGAAACCCTGACGCCGCGCGGTGTTTCCTGGCACCGGCGGGCGATCGCCCGGGCCGCGCGGCACGCCGACGCGCTGGTAGTGCCGACCGCCGTCGTGGCGGCGGACCTCGCGAAGCGCGTCCCGGTCAACGCGAGGCTGGAGGTTATCGGCGAAGGCGTCACGCCGTCGTTGCTGGCCGAACCCGACCCGGCCATCGCCGTCCGGCTGGTGCTGCCCGAGCGGTACGTACTGGCGATAGGCACAATCGAGCCGCGCAAGGGCTACGAACACCTGGTGCGGGCGATGGCCGAGCCCGCGGCGCCGGATGTGCCGCTGCTGATCGTCGGCCGCCGTGGCTGGGGCGATGTCGACGTGCTGCGGATCGCCGCCGACTGCGGCGCGGAAGGCGTGCGGGTTTTGGAGTCGGTGTCCGACGCCGAACTCGCGGCGCTGCTGCGGAACGCGACGGCGCTGGCCGCGCCGAGCCTCGCGGAAGGCTTCGGCCTCCCGCTCGTCGAAGCGATGGCGCTCGGCGTGCCGATCGTGCACTCCGACGCACCTGCGCTCGTGGAGGTCGCGGGCGGGGCGGGCGTGACGGTGCCGCGGGCCGACCCGGCTTCGCTCGCCGCCGCCCTGCGCGCGGTCGTCGACGACCCCGGGCGGCGGGCCGGGCTGATCGCCGCGGGTTCTCGACGGGTCGCGGATTTCACCTGGTCACGAGCGGCGCGGCAGGTCTGGCGGCAGCACCTCGACATCGTCACCCGATCCGGGGGTCCCGGCGGCGCCGACTAGGACCTTCACCGGGCAAAGCAGGACAGAACACATTTTCGCCGACTCGACGCAGGTTCACCCATCCGCACCGTAATCTGCTCTGGTGCACAGAGGCGAGCCGCACATCCTCATCGACGCCACCGCAGTACCAGCGGATCGAGGCGGCGTCGGCCGATACGTCGACTCCCTGCTGGCTGCCCTGGACGCGGACGGTGCCCGGCTCACGGTCGCCTGCCAGCCCCGCGACGCGGAGCTGTACGCGGCCATCGCCCCGCGCACCGACGTGGTGCCCGCCACCGAGGCCGTCGCCACCCGCACGGCCCGCCTGACCTGGGAGCAGACGACCCTGCCGCTGCTGGTGCGCCGGCTCGGGGTCGACGTGCTGCACTCGCCGCACTACACGACCCCGCTGGCCAACCCGGCCGCATCGGTGGTCACGCTGCACGATGCGACGTTCTTCACCAACCCCGCGGTGCACTCGCCGGTCAAGGCCAGGTTCTTCCGCGCGTGGACGCGCACCGCGCTGCGCCGCGCGACGCTGTGCATCGTGCCGAGCAAGGCGACCGCGGCCGAGCTGGCCCGATCCGTCGGCGCCGACCGCGCCCGGATGCCGGTCATGTACCACGGCGTCGACCCGGACCGGTTCCACCCGCCGACCCCGGAGGAGATCCAGGAGGTGCGCGACCGGCTGAGCCTGCACGACCAGCCCTACGTCGCCTTCCTCGGCGCGCTGGAGCCGCGCAAGAACGTGCCCGCGCTGATCCGCGGCTTCACGATCGCCTGCCAGGGCCGCACCGACTCGCCCGCGCTGGTGCTGGCCGGTCAGCCGGGCTGGGACACCCGCGTGGAACGGGCGCTGGAGGCCGTGCCGCACCGGATCCGGGTGATCCGGGCCGGCTACCTGCCGTTCGACCAGCTGGCCGGGTTCCTCGGCGGCGCGCACCTGGTCGCCTACCCGAGCATCGGCGAGGGCTTCGGCTTACCCGTGCTGGAGGCGATGGCCTGCGGCGCCGCGGTGCTCACCACGCGGCGGCTGAGCCTCCCGGAGGTCGGCGGCGACGCCGTCGCCTACTGTGGGGTGGGGGCGGGCGAGATCGCCAACGGCCTGACCGAACTGCTGGACGACCCGGCCCGCCGTGCCGCGCTCGCCGCGGCGGCCCATCGCCGGGCGAAGGAGTTCACCTGGGCGGCCTGCGCCACGCAGCACCGAGAGTCCTTCGCCAGGGCCCACCACATCCACACCAAGACCCGTTAGAACAGGCTGCTCAGGGCCGTGAGTGTTTTGTGCTCCTATCGCGACACAATGTGCTCACAGGGTCTGACCAGTGGAAACGGAGCCTCCGTCGGCGTGCTCGCGGGGAACTGCGGTCGGGTGGCCGTCCGGTCTGCGCCGTTCGGCAGAATGTATCGGTGTGACCGACGCTCGCACCTACGGCGATGAAGTCGCCGTTGTCACCGTGACCTACTCCCCGGGCGAGACCCTGGAGCAGTTCCTCGACACCTTGGCCAAGGCGACGGAGCGCTCGGTCCGGGTGATCCTCGCCGACAACACCTCGACCGACGGCGTGCCCGAACGGGCAGCCGCGGAGCGAGCGAACGTCGACTTCGTGCCGACCGGTGGCAACCTCGGCTACGGCGGCGCGGCCAACCGCGGCGTCGCCGAGCTCGGCGACGAATTCGGCTGGGTCGTGATCGCAAACCCGGACCTGGAATGGCAGCCGGGCTCGCTCGACGAACTGCTGGCCGCGGCGAAGCGCTGGCCGCGCGGCGGATCGTTCGGCCCGCTGATCAAGGAGCCCACCGGCGAGGTCTACCCGTCGGCGCGGCTGCTGCCGTCGATCGGCCGCGGCGCCGGGCACGCGGTGTTCGCCAAGATCTGGCCGAAGAACCCGTGGTCCCGCGCCTACCGCCAGTCCGAGACGACGATCACCGAGCGGCCCGCCGGTTGGCTGTCCGGCTCCTGCCTGCTGCTGCGCCGCGAGGCGTTTGACTCCATCGACGGCTTCGACCCGCGCTACTTCATGTACTTCGAAGACGTCGACCTCGGCGACCGGCTCGGGAAGAAGGGCTGGCTGAACGTCTACGTGCCGAGCGCGGAGATCATGCACATCGGCGGGCACTCCACGGCGGGCGCTTCCAAGCGGATGCTCGTCGAGCACCACCGCAGCGCCTACCGCTACCTCGCCGACCGCTACCCGGGGCCGGCCTGGGCGCCGCTGCGCCTCGCCCTGCGCGTGGCGCTGACCGCCCGCGCCCGCATCGCGGCCCGCTGACGACAGTGAGTCCCGCACTTCAAGCGGCTGACGCCGCTTGTAGAACAGCCCTAGTACTGGTTGTAGTGCTGGCCGGCCTGCGAACCGAGCGGCCCGAACTCGTGCGGGGCGCGCTGCGCGTGGTACGGGTTCGGCGGCAGATTCTGCTGGCCCTGCTCGTAATCCTCGGTCGGCCAGCCGCCGTGCTGGGGCTCCTGCCGCTGCGGCTGCTGCCGGGGGGGACCGCCGGGCAGCACCTGCGTGATGTCCGCCGGTTCGGCCTGGCTGACGACCTCGCGCGGGATGCGCACGGTGCTCGCGGCATCCATCGGCGAGGTGGCATTGTCGGGGGTGACGACGAACGCGCCGCGTGCCCGCGCGCGAGCAAGTGCTTCGTCGGCTCGGAGGCGCGGGTCCATGGGGATGCCCTCTCAGTCGTTCGCAGTCGGTGGTCCGCGTTGGCGGGCGTCGGACTGGGCGCGGCCGCTGCGGGCGAGCCCAGTGCTCATTATGCCGTTGCCCCTGCCAGAGTATTCCCCCCAATGGGTTTTCGTCACTGAAGTGCATCAGGTAGAGGAGGATCAACGCCGATGTCCGCGGATGCGCAGGACCCGGCCGCGTCGCCGACGGCGGAAGCGGTCGTGCTGGTAGGTGGTCGGGGCGTGCGGCTGCGGCCGCTGACCCTGTCGGCGCCCAAGCCGATGCTGCCGACCGCCGGAGTCCCGTTCCTGAGCCACCTGCTGTCCCGGATCCGGGCTGCCGGCATCGAGCACGTGGTGCTCGGCACGTCCTACAAGGCGGAGGTGTTCGCCGAGCACTTCGGCGACGGATCCGAACTCGGCCTGCGACTGGAATACGTCGTCGAGCCGGAGCCGCTGGACACCGCGGGCGCGATCCGCAACGTCGCGGACCGGCTCAGCGCCGACGACGTGCTGGTGTTCAACGGGGACATCCTCTCCGGCGTGGATCTCACGGGCCTGTTGGAAACGCACCGCAGCGCCGCGGCGGATGTGACGCTGCACCTGGTCAAGGTCGCCGATCCGCGCCGCTTCGGCTGCGTGCCCACCGACGTGGACGGGCGGGTCACGGCGTTCCTGGAGAAGACCGAGAACCCGCCGGTCGACCAGATCAACGCGGGTTGCTACGTGTTCCGCCGCGAGGTGATCGACACGATCCCGGCTGGTCGGCCGGTGTCGGTGGAGCGCGAGACGTTCCCGGAACTGCTCGCGTCCGGCGCGCGCGTGCAGGGCCACGTCGACACCTCGTACTGGCTGGACATGGGAACCCCGGAGGCGTTCGTCCGGGCTTCCGCGGACCTGGTCCTCGGCGTGGCCCCGTCGAACGCGCTGCCCGGCGAGCGCGGTGAAGCGCTGGTGCTGGACGGCGCGGAGGTCGCCGCCGACGCGGAAGTCTGCGGGGGCAGCGCGATCGGCGCGGGCAGCACCGTGGAATCCGGTGCGCGCGTTGCGGAAT
This sequence comes from Saccharopolyspora sp. NPDC045941, assembly GCF_056431445.1. Classification (NCBI taxonomy): domain Bacteria; kingdom Bacillati; phylum Actinomycetota; class Actinomycetes; order Pseudonocardiales; family Pseudonocardiaceae; genus Saccharopolyspora; species Saccharopolyspora sp. NPDC045941. Next base: position 36,567 of record NZ_JBWKKU010000022.1, on the reverse strand, counting down.
CGGTGCTCTTCGAAGGCGTGCGCATCGAGCCGAACGCGGTGGTCGAGCGGTGCGTGATCGGCAACGACGCGACGATCGGCGCGGGTGCCGTGCTGCGCGACGCGATCATCGGTGACGGCGCGCGGATCGGCGCCGACTGCGAGCTGCTGGGCGGGGCGCGGGTCTGGCCCGGCGTCGAGCTGCCGGCCGGCGGCGTCCGCTTCTCCGCGGACTGAGCCGGCGTACGGTCGGGGGACCATGAGCGATGCCCTGACCCGGACCTGGCACCCGTCGCATCCGCTGGACCTGCCGCGGGTGCTGGCCCCGTTGCGCCGGGGGAACGGCGATCCGACCACGCGCGTGGACACGTCGGGCGAGGTGTGGTGGGCCACCACGACCCAGGTCGGCCCGACGACGCTGCGGTTGCAGAAGGATCACGCCGGAACCGTGACCGCGACGGCGTGGGGGCAGGGCGCGAGCTTCGTGCTGGACAACGTGCCGGACCTGCTCGGCGCCTCCGACGACGACAGCGGTTTCGTCGCGGTGCACGACGTCGTGGAGCGCGGTCGGCGCGCATCGCGGGGCGTGCGGTTGTGCGCATCGGGCCGGGTCTGGGACGTCCTGGTCGCCGCGGTGCTGGAGCAGAAGGTCACCAACCGGGAGGCGTGGCGGTCCTGGCGGGAGCTCTGCCGGCGCTTCGGCAGCCGCGCCCCGGGGCCGGTCGACGGGCTCTGGGCGGCACCGGATCCGTTGCAGCTGCGCCAGATCCGGGACTGGGAGTGGCATCGGGTGGGCATCGACGGAGCCCGTCGCCGCACGCTGCTCGCCGCCGCATCGGTGGCCGGAAGGCTGGAACGGGCGGTCGAGCTGCGCGGCGTCGAGGGACGGGAACTGCTGCAGAAGGTGCCCGGCATCGGCCCGTGGACGGCGGCCGAGGTCGCGCAGCGCGCCTGGGGCGACCCGGACGCGGTCAGCGTCGGAGACTTCCACCTGCCGACGATCGTCGGCACGGCCCTGGTCGGCCGCCCCCTGGACGACGAGGGAATGCTCGAAGCCCTGGCCCCGTACGAGGGCCACCGCCACCGAGCGGTCCGCTACCTAGGCGCGGCGGGCGTCCAACGCCCCCGCTACGCCCCGAGAATGCCGGTCCGCAACTACCGCACCATGTGACGGCATCCTGATAACCATGAACTCTGATTGGGAAACGGGTTTCTCTGCCGGACCGGCCAACGGATCCGGCCGCCCGGATCGGCACCAAGGGCTCGCCGAGATGGATCCAGTGGGTGGCGGGTTGTTGACGATGGATCAGATCGTCCAGGCGGTCCGAGAAGCACGCGACGAACGGCCGATCGCCCTCGACCTCTTCGAGTGAAAGTCGATCACGAAGGCTTCACACAACGCATTGCAAAGCAATGCGTTGTGTTCTACTCTGTGCGTGCGTGAGATTTTGTGGACGGAGCGATCCGAGGAGCACATAGCTCGGCACTGCGTCGTGCCGGGTGAGGTAGAGGAGGTGGTGTACAGCCGGCCGCAGTGGGTAGTCCCTGACGCGGGTGGCGTGGAGTTGCTGTTCGGTCGCACCCTGGCCGGTCGCTATCTCTTAGTCGTGCTGTCCGACGGGATGGATGGACGTTGGTACGTGGTGACGGCACGCGAAATGACCCACAGAGAGCGCCGCACCTTCCGGCGTAAGAGAAGGTAGAGACATGGCGAAGTTGGATGAGCTCGCGCAGTACTACGACACCCACGACATGAGTGCCAAAATGGAATCCGGGCATTGGGAGGCCGAGCCTGCCCCGCCGGATCCGATGATCACCACCTCGCTGCGGTTGCCCAAGTCCTTGCTGGATCGGGTGCGTGCCCGGGCCGCCGAGGAGGACATGAAGGCCACGGCCTGGATTCGCGTGCTGATCGAGGCGGCGTTGTCCGATCCTGGACCGAACAACATCGAAGCGCGCGTGCGGCGGCTCGAAGCCGCAGTTTTCAAGGAATCCGCTTAGTCACCCGCGGGCGCGGGCGGCGGCCATCAGGGGGCCGATGTCGGAGCCTTCGGGGAGGGCGTTCAGCGGCCACCAGCGCAGGTCCAGGGACTCGTCGCTGCGGGCCGGCTCGGCTCCTTCCGGGGCTCGCACGATGAAGCGCACGTCGAAGTGGCGGGTCGGCTTGCCCAGCGAGCAGGTGATCGGGTGCACGTCCAGGTGCACCGGCTCCGGGTCCACGACCAGACCGTCCACACCGGACTCCTCGGTCGCCTCGCGCAGCGCGGCCCCCGCCAGCGACGTGTCCGCCGGCTCGCAGTGGCCGCCGAGCTGCAACCACATCCCCACCCGGGGGTGCAGCGTGAGCAGCACGTTCTCGCCCGCCGCGTCGAGCAGCACGGCCGACGCGGTCACGTGGCCCGGCTCGCAGGCCCGCAGGCAGGCGTCCGCGCGGGCGTCCAGCAAGGTCAGGAAGGCGTGGCGCAATGCGTCCTGCTGCGGATCGGCCGGTCGCCAATCGCCGAGGACGCGCAGCGCGTCCGAGTGCGGCCCGCTCACAGCTCCACCAATCCGCCGTCGAGCTCCCGCGGTTCCCGTGGCCCGCCGCCCGCTTCAGCGGGATGGCCGACCGCCACCGCGCCCAGCGGCTCCCACGAGTCGGGCAGGTCCAGTGCCGACCGGACGACCTCAGGGCAGAACATCGTCGAGGAGATCCAGCACGAGCCGAGCTCCTCGGCCGCCAACGCCACCAGCAGCCCCTGCACCGCGGCGCCGCCTGCGACGGTGAACATCTGCCGCTCCGCGTCGGCGCGCAGCTCGTCGGGGTAGTCGTGCGCGCCCTCGCGGACCAGGAACGGCAGCACCAGTTCCGGTGCGGCGTAGAGCAGGTCGCCGCGGCCGACCCGGCACTGCGCGGCCTCCTCGGAGAGCCCGTCGGCGCGCAGGTCGGTCAGCCAGGCGGAGCGCATCGCGTCCAGCAGCTTCGTCCGAAGTGGACGATCGCGCAGCCAGACGAACCGGACCGGCCGGGTGTGGTGCGGCGCGGGAGCGGTCAGCGCGGCGCCGACCGCGCGGCGCACCGCGTCGGCGTCGACCGGGCCGTCCGCGAACGCCCGCACCGAGCGGCGCATCAGCACCGCCTCGCGGCGGCCCTGCGCCAGCGCCTCGGCGGTGCCCATCCGGAACAGGTCTTCCTCGACGGGCCGCGTCAGGTCGCGGGCGGTCGACCCGTCGTCGGCGGTCGTCAGCCCGCGCACCACGGCGACCGGAACCGAGCCCAGCTTGCCCTTGACCAGGTCGGCCGCCCCGGCGATCTCGTCGGCCACCGCGACCTCGGTCACCGCCAGCTCGTTGCCCTGCGAATCGGTGGTGCCCGCGTAGCGGTGCAGCACCCGCAGGCCGGCGGAGCCGATCGCCACGTCGGTCTGGCCGACCCGCCAGGCGCGGCCCATCGTGTCGGTCACCACCACGGCGACCTGCACGCCGAGCCGCTCGGCGAGCCCGGCCCGCAGCTTGCGCGCGGAAGCGTCCGGGTCGTCCGGCAGCAGCGCGATCTGGTCCAGCGCCACGTTCGAGGCGTCGACGCCCGAGGCCGCCTGCACGATGCCCAGCTTGTTCTGGGTGATCATGAACCGCTCGCGGCGCGCCAGCACGTGGGTGGCCTCGGCCAGCACCAGCTCGCGGCGCAGCTTCTCGCGCAGCTCCGGGTCGCGCGGCGTGGTCACCATGCGGCCCTCGACCTTCGACACCACCTTGCTGGTGACGACCACGACATCGCCGTCGCTGAGCCAGGGCGCGGCCGCCGCGATCGACGCGGCCAGGTCGTCGCCCGGGCCGAACTCGGGCAGCCCGCCCACCGCGAACAGCTGCAACCCGCCTGCGGCCGCGTGATCCTTCATCGCCCCTCCCGGGCCAGGTCGAAGGCCGCCTGCGCCATCGCGGCGGTGGCGTCCACATCGGACATCAGCAGCGGCACGGCGCGAACCCGCACCCCGGGCACGTCGGCGCTGTCGCCGGTGTGCACCAACCAGCCGTCCAGGATGCCCTCGGCGTCCTGCCGCGAGCCGTAGTGCCGGCCGACCGCCTCGGCGGTGCTGTCCACCCCGATCGCGGTCAGGCAGGCGTCCGCCATGCCGCGCAGCGGCCGGCCGCCGACGATCGGCGACAGCCCCACCACGGGCGCGGACGTCTTCCGCAGCGCGGCGCGGAAGCCCGGCACCGCGAGCAGCGTCCCGATGCTGACCACCGGGTTCGACGGCGCCAGCAGCACCACGTCGGCCTGCTCGATCGCGTCCAGCACGGCCGGCGTCGGCTTCGCCTCGTCCGCGCCCACCGGCACGATCGCGTGCGCCTTCGGCTCCGCGCGGTACCGCACCCACCACTCCTGGAAGTGCACCGCCCGCTGGTCGCCGTGCTCCGGATCGTCGATCGCGACGTGCGTCTCGACCCGTTCGTCGGTGACCGGCAGCAGCCGCACGCCCGGGCGCCACCGGTCGCACAGCGCCTCGGTCACCGCCGACAGCGAGTAGCCCGCGCGCAGCATCCGGGACCGCACCAGGTGGGTGGCGATGTCGCGGTCGCCGAGCCCGAACCAGGTCGGTTCGGCGCCGTAGGCCGCCAGCTCCTCCTTGACCGACCAGGTCTCGTCGACCCGGCCCCACCCCTTCTCGGTGTCGATGCCGTCGCCGAGGGTGTACATGCAGGTATCGAGGTCGGGGCAGACCCGCAACCCGTGCATCCACACGTCGTCGCCCACGTTGACCACCGCGGTGATCTCGTGCTCGGACTGCTGCTGCGGTTCGCCGATCGCGGGCAGTCCCAACGCCGCTTTGACCCCGAGCAGGAAACGCGCGCCGCCGACTCCGCCGACCAGAACTACGACCTTCACGGCCCCGATCCTCGCACGCCCGGCCGCGCGCCCGGGCGTGAACCTGGTGACGGTCCAGCAGGCGGACGCATCACAGGAAACCGAAGATGCTGCGGAACATGCTCTGCCCCAGGTAACTGTGCAGCGTGTCGCCGCCGACGAGGTCGAAGACGAAGTACGCGAGCCCGAAGAACGCCTGGCCGACGAACGGCACCCCGATCAGCAGCAGGAACAGCACCAGCGGCGCCCACGGCCGCGCCTTCTCGCCGAACCGCCGCGCCGGGGCGGACAGCCACGGCTCGATCGCGCCGTACCCGTCCAGGCCGGGAATCGGCAGGATGTTCAGCACGAACGCGATCACCTGCAGGAAGGCCAGGTAGGACAGCCCGGCCGCCAGCCCGGTCGGCATCGGCACGATCGCGACGGCGGCGCTGATCAGCAGGCCCAGCACCAGGTTCATCAGTGGCCCGGCCAGCGACACCATCGACTCGGTGCGCCGGGACCGCAGCGCGTGGTGGTTGATCCACACCGCGCCGCCCGGCAGCGGGATGCCGCCGAGCGCCACGAAGATCAGCGGCAGCACGATGCTCAGGACGGGGTCGGTGTAGTGCCGGGGATCCAGCGTCAGGTAGCCCTTGGCGCGCACCGACCAGTCGCCGCCGCGGAACGCGGTGATCGCGTGCCCGAACTCGTGCAGGCACAACGAAGTCGCCCAGCCGCCGAGCACGATCAGCACCACGCCGCCGACCCGGGCGGCGTTGTTCTCGAGCGTGGCGAGCACGCCGCCCAGCACGGTCAGCCCGACCAGGCCGAGGAACAAGGGACTCACTCGAACCGCGGATTTGCTCACGCCCCCAGTGTCCACGAACGACTCGCGGGCCGTCCCCGGCACGGGCGGCCGCGCGGTGGTATCCATGATCATGGGGCCTGCCGATGCTGCGCACGGAGTACCGGCGATGCGCCGAACGCGCCCATCGGGCGGCCTGCGGGGGTTGTCCCCCTACGGAAGGTCTCCGCTTGACCGCAAGGAGCTACACGGGTGTAATCACAGCAGTGTCATTCGTCGCTGAAATGATCGTTCCTCGGGTGGAAACCGGTTGGATGGTCGCAGGCGGCGGCCGACCGGGTACGGGAGACCCGGTCGGGCACGGGTCGATCGAAGTGCCGCCCGCGGTGAGAGGCGGGCGGTGCGGTCGATCGGCGACGGCGCCGCCGCCGTCGAAGCGCGGGGCTCCCGGCCGACGGGGGCCGGGCGACCTGCGATCAGGAGTGCGTCCTGTTCCGGCCCTGGGGAGGGCCGGCGGGAACGGGAGAAATCGGGGGAAACCAAACGATGTGGGAATCAGGAGATAGCCGCCTCGCGGAGCGTGGGGACGCCACCGCGGCGGAACTCGACGTCCTGGCCGAGCTGTTCGAGATGGGCGACGACGAACAGGAATGGCAGGAGCGCGCGCTGTGCGCCCAGACCGACCCGGAGGCGTTCTTCCCGGAGAAGGGCGGCTCGACGCGGGAGGCCAAGCGCATCTGCGCGGGCTGCGAGGTGCGTTCCGAATGCCTGGAGTACGCGTTGCAGCACGACGAGCGCTTCGGCATCTGGGGCGGGCTGTCCGAACGGGAGCGCCGCAAGCTCAAGCGTCGCGCGGTCTGATCGGCCGCAGTTCGTTTCGAGGGGGTTTTCTTCCGCTCCTGGTGCATTACCGTTCAGCGGTAGTGGATCAGGTTAGTGGGAGGGCATTTTGGTCGCGCCGGTGCTGGCGGTGTTGGTCTGTCACGACGGCGATTCGTGGCTGCCGGAGGTTCTCGCAGCGCTGGGCGACCTGACGGAGAAGCCGCGGCACGTGGTGGCCGTCGACACCGGTTCGGCGGACCGCACCGCGGAACTCCTGGCGCGGGCGCGTGGGGACCGAGTCGTCGACGACCTGCTCACGATGCCGCGCGACACCCTGTTCGGCGCCGCCGTCGCGGAAGCCCTGGCGCACGCGACCAAGCAGTGGGCCGATCCGGGGCACTGGTTGTGGCTGCTGCACGACGATTCCGCACCCGAGCCGGAATGCCTGGAGCGCTTGCTGCGCGCCGCCGAGGAGGATTCGGCCGCGGCGCTGCTCGGCCCGCTCGGGTTGGACTGGGCGGATCCCCGGCTGGTGGTGGACGCGGGTCTGAGCACGGATGCCGCCGGGCACCGGCGGACCGGCACCGTACCGTCCGAACTGGACCCGGAACTCGTCGGCGAAACGCCCTCCTCGTCCGGCGTGCTGGCGGTGACCACGGCCGGTGCCTTGGTGCGGCGGGATGTCTTCGAGCAGCTCGGCGGTTTCGACGCGGATCTCGGCGGCAGCGCGGACGTCGACCTGGGCTGGCGGATCAACCTGGACGGGCACGGCGTCCGGTGGGTTCCCGGGGCGCGGATGCGGCATGCGGCCGCGAAGCGCGGCCCCCAAGTGGGGGAGCGGGCCGATCGGGTTCGCACGTTCTTGGTGAACGCGCCGGTGTGGGCGTTCCTGCTGGGCCTGCCGCGGCTGTTCTGCCTGGCATTGCTGCGGATGTGCGGCTTCGCGGCGCTGCGGCGGTGGAGCGAGGCGGGCGCCGAGTTCGCGGTGCTGCGAGATTTGCTCGGCGGGCGGTTGAAACTGCTGGCCGGCCGGGCTTCGCGCGCCGCGACGATCCCGGTCCGGCATGGCGTCCGGGGGCTGTTCACGAGCCGGCCGGCGCGGTTGCGGAACTGGGCGCGCACGTCGTTCGAGGGCCTGGTCCGGGAGCGGGTGCGGCGCGATCTTGCCTTGGGGCGGGAGCCGACGGGCTGGCTCATCAAAGCCGACCCCGAAGCGCCGCGGCCCGACAAGCCGGGCCGGTCGGGGCTGGTCGTGGTGCCGGTGCCGGACATCGGGGCGCCGAAGCCGTCGCCGTTGAAGCGGGACGCGATCCGGCGGGACCTGCTGATCGTGCCGGTCGACCGCTGGCGAGTGCTGCGCGAACTGGTACTGACGCCGCCCGTGGTGCTGACTGCGTTGCTGGTGCTGTTCGCCCTCGTCACCAATGGACTGATCGCCGACCGCTTCGGGGCCGGTCTGCAAGGCGGCCGGATGCTGCCGGTGGCCGATCTGGCGACGACGTGGCGCGACTACCTGGCGGCCTGGCACCCGGTCAACGGCGGCACCGGCACGCCGGCTTCCCCGTCGCTGCTGGTGCTGGCGTTGCTCGGCACTGTCCTAGGTGGACCGTCGGTGGTGGCGTCGGTGCTGCTGCTGTTCGGCGCTCCGCTGGCAGGCCTCAGTGGCTACCTCGCGACGCGCGCTCTCCCGGTGTCGCGTCTGCGGCGAGCCGTCGCGGCCGGTGCTTACGCCTTGCTGCCGGCGGCTTCGCTTTCCGCCGGGCAGGGCCGGTTGGACGTCGTGGTCGCGCACATCCTGGTTCCGCTGCTGCTGGCCGGGATCGTCTCGGTGCTCGGGCAGTCCGGCGGGAAGTGGTTGGGAACGGCGTGCCTGACCGCGCTGGGCCTCGCGGTGCTGGGCGCCTTCGCGCCGTTGCTGCACATCGCGTTCATCGTGCTGACCCTGATCGCCTTCGTCGTGCTGCCGAGCGCGGGTTCGCGCGATCGGCGCCGGGTGGCCGGGCTGGTCGCGGTGGCGCTGCTGTCCGTCGCGTGCCTGCTGCCGTGGCCCGCGGTGCTCCTGCACCACCCGCAGATGTTGTTGCACGGCCTAGGTGCGCGGATCACCGAGACCCCGGCGGGTGCCTGGCTGCTGGCGCTGAGCCCGGACGGGTCGCCGGCGAGCCTGGTCGGCGCGTTGTTCGCGCTCGCTGCGGTCGCCGCGCTGGTCACCGCTTGGTCTCCGCGGATGTTGCCGGGCGCGGCCGTCGCGGTCTTCGGCTGGGCGCTGGCCGCGATGGTGGACAACCTCGCCGCCGAACCGATCACCGGCGGCCCGAGCACGACCGGCTGGACCGGCGGACCGCTGGTGATCGCCGCGGCCGGGTGCGGGTGGATCGTGCTGGTGGCGCGGAAACCGCGCGTGCCCGGCAAGGTCCTGCTGCCGGCGCTGGTGGTCGGCCTGCTGGGGCTGACGACCGGTGCCGCGTTCGCGACGGTCGGCGGGCCGCTGCGAGCCCAGCCGACCATCGCGGCGGATCTGCCCGGTTCGCTGCTGGTCCTCGACCCCGGGCCGCAACCCGCGCGGCTCGTGGACGGCACCGCGCCCCGTTTCGGCGACGACGACCTCACGCCGGTCGGCACGGCCGTCGACTGGCTCCGCCGGGTCGACGACGACCTGCAGTCCGGCGATCCCGCGCGGACGCGCGCCGCGCTCGCGGCGTCGGCGGCTCGCGGCGTCGGTTTCATCGCGGTGCCGGACGATTCCCGGCTGCCTGCAGTCGCTGCGGGGCTGGTCGCCGAGCACGGGCGGCTGCCCGACGGGCGCCGCGTCCTGCGGCTGCTGCTGCCGAACAGCCCGGTGGAGCTGCTCGGGCCGGACCTCGCGCGGCAGGCGCGCACCGAGCCCGCGCCGACACCGGAGGCGAGGCCGTTGCAGGTGGCCGCCGGGCTGCCGCTGTTCACGGTCCGGATGTCCGAGGGCGGTGCCGGCCGGGCGCTGGTCCTCGGCGCGGAGAACGAGCCCGGCTGGTACGCCCGGATCGACGGCCGGACGTTCCCGCTGGCCACGGCCTGGGGCCACCAGGTGGCGATCCCGCTGCCGGAGAACGCCGCCGAGGTCCAGGTCGGCTACACGGAGGTGCCGCGCACCGCGTTCCTCGGCGTGCAGTTGGCGTTCGTCCTGTTCGCCCTCGTCGCGGCTTTCCCCGAACGCCGCCGCGCGAAGCCCAGGAGCACCTGAGCCGCGGCGCCGCCGGGTGCGGGATTTTCCCAATTGCGCCGAAGAATTGGGAAAAACCGGTCCGGATCGTCAGGCGGCGGTGCGCTCGTCGGTGCCCGGGACCTTCGCCGTGCTGAGCGCGATGCGGTTCCAGGTGTTGATGGTGAAGATCAGCGCGAGCAGCCGGGCCAGCTCCGGCTCCGCGAAGTGCTCCGCGGCGCGGGCGTAGACGTCGGCCGGCACGCCGCCCTGGGACACCAGCGTGACGGCCTCGGTCAGCTCCAGCGCGGCCAGCTCCGCCTCGGTGAAGAAGCCGCGCGCCTCACGCCACACCTGCACCATGTGCAGCCGCTCTTCGCTCTCCCCGGTCTTGCGGGCGTCCGTGGTGTGCATGTGCAGGCAGTACGCGCAGCCGTTGAGCTGGGAGGCGCGGATCTGGACGAGCTCGACCAGCGCGGGGTCGAGGCCCTCCCGCGCCGCGGTGTCGAACCCGATCAGGGCCTTGAACGCCTTCGGCGCGGACTTCGCGAAGTCGAGTCGCTTCGTTTCGTCGTTCGTCATGCGCTCCACGCTATGGCGCGAATCGACCGGTCGTAGAGTGCATTCACGTGACAGAATCTTGGGTCAATTCGGCCGAGCGGACGGGCAGCGACCTGCACCTGGACCTGTCAGGCCCGGGCAGTCGCCGCTCGGTGCTCATGGGTGCTTTGCGGGACGCGATCCGGTCCGGGCGGCTGGCGCCGGGCAGGCGGCTGCCGCCGTACCGCTCGCTGGCCGCGGACCTGGGCCTCGCCCGCAACACCGTCGCCGCCGCCTACGCCGAGCTCATCGCGGAGGGCTGGCTGACCGCCCGACAGGGCTCCGGCACCCGCGTCGCGCAGCGCGCCGAACCGCGCAAACCAACCCGTGCTCCGAAAGAGGCGCGAAGTGTCGCCGAGCCGGTCCACAACCTGCGGCAGGGTCAGCCGGACGCCGCATCGTTCCCGCGCACCGCCTGGCTGGCCTCGGCCCGGCGAGCCATCAACGCCGCGCCGAACGAGGCCTTCGGCCCCGGCGACCCGCAAGGCCGGCCCGAGCTGCGGCGAGCGCTCGCCGACTACCTCTCGCGGGTCCGCGGGGTGCGGGCGCGACCGGACCAGATCGTGATCTGCTCCGGCTTCGCGCACGCGCTACGCCTGCTGTTCCCCGGTGTCCTGCGCGGACCGCTCGCCGTGGAGTCCTACGGCCTCGCCTTTCACCGCGAACTGCTGCACCAGGCGTCGATCAAGACCATCCCGCTCGAACTCGACGAGCACGGGCCCCGCGTCCACGAACTGCCGTCCCGCAAGGGAGTGCGCGCGGTGCTGCTGACGCCCGCGCACCAGTTCCCGACCGGCGGCCCGCTGCATCCGGCCAGACGCGCCGCCGTCGTCGACTGGGCCAGGGCCCGTGACGGGCTGGTCCTGGAGGACGACTACGACGGCGAGTTCCGCTACGACCGCGAACCGGTGGGCGCGGTGCAGGGCCTGGACCCGGATCGCGTGCTGTACATCGGCTCGGTCAGCAAGAGCCTGTCGCCGGCGGTTCGGCTCGGCTGGATGGTGCTGCCCGAGCACCTGGTCGACGACGTGCTGGCGGTCAAGGGCGAACGGGAGGCCTGGGCCAGCGTCCTCGACCAGCTCACCCTCGCCGACTTCGTCGACTCCGGGCACTACGACCGCCACGTCCGCTGCATGCGCCAGCGCTACCGCCGCCGCCGCGACCAGCTCGTCGCGAGGCTCCTCGAACGTGCTCCGCACGTCACCGCGACCGGCGTCGCCGCAGGCTTGCACGCCGTGCTTCGCCTGCCCCCGGGCTCCGAGCGCTCGGCTGTCGCGGCCGCGGCCCGGCGGGGCCTCGCCCTGGACGGGCTCGCCGGTTTCCGCCACCCGGACGCCGCGATGCCCGCGATGGACGGGCTGGTCGTCGGCTACGCCACGCCGCCCGAACACGCGTACACGTCGGCACTGGACGCGCTGGTGGAGGCCTTGGCGGAGGTCACTGGCCTTCGATGACGTCGGGGTCCAGCCCGAGGTAGGTCGCGACCTGCTCGACGAGCACGTCGTGCAGCAGGTCCGCCATGTCCATGCCGTCGCGGGCCCGCGCTTCCAGCGGCCGCCGGTACAGCACGATGCGCGCCCGGGTCGGCAGGCCGCGCCGGTCCACGCCCGCCGGGACGAGCCGGGCCAGCGGCACGTTGGCGTCCACCACCACGTCGTCGTCCCAGACCAGCTTCTCCGGGGTGGTGCTGGTGATCTCGGGTACCTCGTCGACAGCCACGTCGAGCTGGGTCAGCTCGGCGTGCCAGCGCTGTTCGATCGGTTCGAGCGCCTCCAGCACCAGCGCGTCGAACCGCTGCGAACGGCTGCGCGATACCGGAACCGAGGACGGGTACAGCGGTCCGCGCAGGCCACGGCCCCGCCGGTCCCGGCGGAAGCGGCTTCGACGCCGAGATCCACGTGCGGTCACCACGGGCCGAGGGTACGCCTTCGGCGGTCAAGGTCGGGACAAGCGTCGGGAGGATTCGCGTTCCGCCACCCGCCATGCCCACGCCGGGCCCCGAAGACGGGACAACCCGCGCAAATCGACCACCGCGCCGCCGGCTGTTCGCGCAGAGCTGACTGCCGGAAACCGGTGCTCGCGCGGGCTGTCGCGAGCGGTTTCCGCGTGCCTGCGCCGCGCGCCGGAGCGAGGGCGCTATCGTGCGTGTCGTGCGGAGCGTGAGGCGTTGCTCGCGGACCGGGTGTACCAACCCGGCCGTCGCCACGCTCACTTATGCCTACGCGGACTCCACCGCGGTCGTCGGCCCGCTCGCCACCTACGCCGAACCGCACAGCTACGACCTGTGCGAAGCGCACGCGCTGCGGCTCACCGTGCCGAAGGGCTGGGAGGTCGTGCGGCACGAAGGCGAATTCGCGCCACCGGAACCTTCCGACGACGACCTGACCGCGTTAGCGGAGGCCGTGCGGGAAGCAGGTCGGCCGGACCGGCCGGTCGAGGCCCAGGGCCTCGCCCCGGGTGGCAGCCGGCGCGGACATCTGCGCGCCCTGCCCGATCCGATCGACGAGTGAATAGATCGTGACGAACAGCTCGCGTGTGTCGAGCTGGCGCCACCGCGTCCTCGATCGCCGGTAGGCTTCGAGCCACGTCGTCGGACGCGGAACGGGGAGGGTGCAGCGTGCGGGACCTGTCGGGGATCGTCAAGGCCTACGACATCCGCGGGGTGGTCGGTGACGGCCTGGACGCCGACGTGGTGCGGGAGATCGGCGCCGCCTTCACCCGGCTCGTGGGTGGCCCGGCGGTGGTCATCGGACACGACATGCGGGAATCCTCGCCGGGATTGGCCGCGGCGTTCGCCGAAGGCGTCACCGGCCAGGGTGTCGATGTGATCAACATCGGGCTGGCCAGCACCGACATGCTGTACTTCGCCTCGGGGCGGCTCGACCTGCCCGGCGCGATGTTCACCGCCAGCCACAACCCGGCCCGCTACAACGGCATCAAGCTGTGCCGCGCCGGGGCCGCCCCGGTCGGCCAGGACAGCGGCCTGTCCGAGATCCAGGAGCTGGTCGCGCACGGCGTGCCGGAGTTCCTGGGCGCCAAGGGCGCCACCACCCATCGCGACCTCGTCGACGAATACGCCGCCTTCCTGCGCGAACTGGTCGACATCAGCGGCATCCGCCGGCTGAAGGTCGTGGTCGACGCCGGCAACGGGATGGGCGGGCACACGGTGCCGACCGTCTTCGACGGCCTGCCGATCGAGCTGGTGCCGATGTACTTCGAGCTGGACGGCACCTTCCCCAACCACGAGGCCAACCCGCTCGACCCGGCGAACCTGGTCGACCTGCAGGCCAAGGTCCGCGAGGTCGGAGCCGACGCCGGGCTGGCCTTCGACGGCGACGCCGACCGCTGCTTCGTGGTCGACGAGCGCGCCGAACCGGTCTCGCCGAGCGCGATCACCGCGCTGGTCGCGGTGCGCGAGCTGGCCAAGGAGCCCGGCGGGACGATCATCCACAACCTGATCACCTCCAAGGCCGTGCCCGAGATCGTCTCGGGGCACGGCGGCAAGCCGGTGCGCACCCGCGTCGGGCATTCGTTCATCAAGCAGACGATGGCCGAGACCGGGGCGATCTTCGGCGGTGAGCACTCCGCGCACTACTACTTCCGCGACTTCTGGCGCGCCGACTCCGGCATGCTCGCCGCGCTGCACGTGCTCGCCGCGCTCGGCGGCCAGGACCAGCCGCTGTCGGAGCTGATGACCGACTACTCGCGGTACGCCGCCTCCGGTGAGATCAACTCCACGGTCGACGACCAGCAGGCCCGGATGCGCGCCGTGGCCGAGGCCTTCGGTGACCGCAATGGCGCTCGTGTGGACGAGCTCGACGGGCTTACCGTGGAGCTGGCGGACGGCTCCTGGTTCAACATTCGCCCGTCCAACACCGAACCGCTGCTCCGGCTCAACGTGGAGGCAAGGGACACTGACGCGATGGCCGCGCTGCGCGATGAGGTGCTGGCAGTCGTCCGAGGATGACGACCCGGCGTCGCCGCGATGGCAGGAGTGCGTGCCCCGCGAGGTCGGCGCGGGTGAATTTGGGAGGAAAAGTGGCCGTTGACCTGCAACCACAGCTGTTGGAGATCCTGGCATGCCCGTGCCCGGAGCACGCGCCGTTGCGGCCGGGGCTCGGCGATGACGCGCAGGCCGACTACCTGACCTGCACCTCCTGCGGCCGTGGTTTCCCGGTCCGGGACGGAATTCCGGTGCTCCTGCTGGACGAGGCGGTCGGGGGGCTGGCCCCCGGCGCGGCCGGGGAGGGGTGACGTTCGTGCTGGACGACAGTCTCTTCGACGACCCGGCCAGGCTGGCCGATGTGGATTCCGGCGGCCTGCTGCGGCTCGCCGCGCTCTCCGGGGCGCAGGTCCGGGCCGCGGTGGAGAGGGCGGGCGAAGCGGACCTGGCCGAGCTCGCCGACGGGCGCCCGCGCGCCGTGGTGCTGCTGGCGCGCCCCGGCGTCGGCCCGGGCGTCTGCAGCCTGCTGGCGGCCCTGGCCGGGCCGCGGTGCCCGGTCCCGCTGGTGATCGCCGAATCGGTCCCGGCGTGGGTCGGCGCGCTGGACGTCGTCTTCGCGCACACCGACGACGTCGGCGACGCGGCGCTGGCCGAGTCGGTCTCGGTGGCCTGCCGTCGCGGCGCGTCGGTCGTGCTCGCCGCCCCGGCCGACGGCCCGGTCGCGGCCGCCGGTGCGGGCCGCGCCAAGCTGCTCCCGCCGAGCATCCCGGTGCCACCGGCGCTGTCGTTCGCACACGTCTTCGCGGCTGGGCTCAGCATGCTCGGCGCCCTCGGCCTGCTCCACTTCGACGCCGAGAGCCTGGCCGACGTGCTGGACCGGGAAGCCGAACGCGCGCACCCGAGCCACGAATCCCTGGTCAACCCCGCGAAGTCGCTGGCCCTGCGGCTCGCCGACCGGGCCCCGCTGCTCTGGGGCCTCGACCCGGTGTCGACGGCAGTGGCGGCGCACGGCGCGTTCGCGCTCGGCTGCCACGCAGGCGTGGCCTGCGGCGTCGCCGACTACCCGCAGGCGGCCACCGAGCGGGCGCTGCACCGCGCCGCCGCCGCGGTCGGCTCCGAGGCGGATCTGTTCGCCGACCCCGAGGACAACCCGGGCGCGCTGCTGCGCGTGTTCCTGGTCAGCGCGCGGTACGACGCGCGGGGGGAGGCATTCGAACGAGCCGCGACGCGGGACCTGCCCAGCGCGGACCTGGTCACGCCCGGCGAGTCGGTGGGCGACGACGCCGTGCTGCGGTCCGCGGCGCTGGCCGCCCGGTTCGACCTGGCCGCCGTGTACCTGGGGCTGGCCGCCGGAACCTTGAACGGGCCCGGCTGGCCGGCGATGGCGGTTCACTGAGGGAAAGTTCAGGGGATGCCCCGATGCCGCCCGCCGGTCCGGCGCGGTGTGCTGTGCTGGGCGTCGGGCACGAGCAGACGCTAGGACGAGGAAGCGAGAATCGACTGTGGAGCTACTGCGGAACGCGGTGCGCCCCTATGCGTGGGGCTCGCGTACCGCTATTGCTGATCTGCTCGGTCGGCCCGTCCCCACGCCGCACCCCGAAGCCGAGCTGTGGATGGGCGCCCACCCGGGTGACCCGTCGCGGGTGGTCCGGTCCGGCGGGGAAGAGGTGTCGCTGCTGTCCCTGCTGGACAGCGATCCGGCGCACCACCTCGGCCCGGCGTGCGTGGACCGCTGGGGTGGCCGGTTGCCGTTCCTGCTCAAGGTGCTCGCGGCCGACGAGCCGCTGAGCCTGCAGGCGCATCCGTCCGCGGCGCAGGCGGCCGAGGGCTTCCACCAGGAGGAGCGAGCGGGCATCGCCCGCAACGCCCCCAACCGCAACTACCCGGACCCCACCGCGAAGCCCGAGCTGATCTGCGCGCTGACCGAATTCCACGCGCTGGCCGGGTTCCGCGACGCGCAGCGGACCGTGCGCCTGCTCGACGAGCTCGCCGTCCCGAGCCTGCGCGCCCACCGCGAACTGCTGGCCGCGCAACCCGATGCCGACGGCCTGCGCGCCCTGTTCACCACCTGGATCACGCTCCCCGAGCACTACCTGCGCGAGGTGCTGCCGGACCTGCTGGAAGCCTGCGTGGCCCACGTGCGGGAGCACGGCGAGTTCGGGCTGGAGTGCCGGACGGTGCTCGAACTCGGCGAGGCGTACCCGAACGACGCCGGAGTGCTGGCCAGCCTGCTGCTGAACCGGATCGTGCTCCAGCCCGGCGAAGCGATCTTCCTGCCCGCCGGGAACCTGCACGCCTACCTGCACGGCACCGGCATCGAGATCCTGGCCAACTCCGACAACATCCTGCGTTGCGGCCTGACGCCCAAGCACGTCGACGTGCCCGAGCTGCTGCGGGTCCTCGACTTCGCCTGCGGCGACATGCGGGTGCTCAAGGGCGAGTCGCTGGACGCCAACCTGACCGCCTACCGGACGCCGGCCGACGAGTTCGAACTGTCCAGGCTGGACTGGACGCCGGCCGAGGGCGGCGCGGTCCGGCTGGACTCGCCCGGGCCGCAGATACTCCTGTGCACCAGGGGACGCGTCCGGCTGACCAGCGGCAACGGGTCGCTGCCGCGCGAGCTGGTGCTGGAACGCGGCCACTCGGTGTGGCTGGCGGCATCCGACCCGGCGGTGGAGGTGCACCCGGTGGAGCTCGACGCCGACGGCAGCGCGCAGGTCTTCCGCGCCGCCGCGGGCGTGTTCTGAGGTCGCCCGGTTCTGCGGACCTGATCCCCCGGCGCGGGGCCAGCGGGTAGATTTCTCCCGTCATCGGGCCGGGCACCGGCCTCCCCGCACACCGAATCGGGAGATACATCGTGTCAGCAGGAGGCGGAACCAAGGCCATCCTGGCCGCGTTGGCCGCGAACGCGGGTATCGCCGTGGCCAAGTTCGGCGGGTTCCTGTTCACCGGTTCCTCGTCGATGCTGGCGGAAGCGGTGCACTCGGTCGCCGACACCTCGAACCAGGGCCTGCTGCTGCTCGGGCAGAAGACGTCGCAGCGCAAGCCCACCCCGGAACACCCCTTCGGGTACGGCCGGGACCGCTACTTCTACTCGTTCGTCGTCGCGCTGCTGCTGTTCAGCCTGGGCTCGATGTTCGCGCTCTACGAGGGCATCCACAAGATCCAGCACCCCGAGCCGCTGCACTCGGCGTGGGTGGCGGTGGTCATCCTGCTGATCGCGATCGGCCTGGAGACCTTCAGCTTCATCACCGCGATCCGGGAATCGAAGGCGATCAAGGGCGAGCTGACCTGGTGGCAGTTCATTCGGCAGGCCAAGACCCCGGAGCTGCCGGTGGTGCTGCTGGAGGACTTCGGCGCGCTGATCGGCCTGGTGCTCGCGCTCGGCGGCGTCGGCCTCACCGCGCTGACCGGCGACCCGGTCTGGGACGGCATCGGCACCGCGTGCATCGGCGTGCTGCTGGGGGCGATCGCGATCGTGCTGATCGTCGAGACCAAGAGCCTGCTCATCGGCGAGGGCGCGACCCGCGACGTGCTCGACGAGATCGTGGGCCAGCTGGAGTCCGAGCGGGTGGAGAAGGTGATCCACATCCGGACCCAGTACCTCGGCCCGGAGGAGCTGCTGATCGCCGCCAAGATCGGTCTCGCCCCGTCGCTGTCGGTGGCCGAGGTGGCGGCCGAGATCGACGGTGCCGAGGCGCGGGTCCGGGCGAAGGTGCCCGCGGCCCGGCTGATCTACCTCGAACCGGACCTGGAGCGGGGCCGCGCCGCGACCGCGTGACCGCCGCGTCGACGCGCCAGGCCCTGCCCCGGGCCGGGATCCCCGACATCATGTGCCTGTGTGACGTCGAGGGGTTCCCGATCGATCACCGTACGTAGGCGAAACGGGCAGACATCCCGCTTCCGGGGGTAAGACCAGTGCGTGTTTGCATTACAAGGAGTTAACAAAACGGGTGGCGTGCTCAAGTCAGCTGGTTCCGATCGAGATACTGCCGCGTTAGGGTGCGGACCCACCATTTGGGCTCAATGAGGGAGGCGACAGTGCCAGGCACTGGGCTGTGGCGAACCAAATCGGTCGAACAATCCATCTTGGATACCGACGAACCGGACACCAAGCTGCGAAAGAACCTCGGAACCTGGGACCTGATCGTCTTCGGGGTTTCCGTGGTCATCGGTGCGGGCATCTTCACGCTCGCCGCGCGAACCGCCGGTGATGTCACCGGCCCCTCGGTGTCGCTGGCGTTCGTGCTCGCCGCGATCGCCTGCGGGCTGGCGGCGCTGTGCTACGCCGAGTTCGCCTCCACCGTTCCGGTCGCGGGCAGCGCGTACACCTACTCGTACGCGACGTTCGGCGAGTTCATCGCCTGGATCATCGGCTGGGACCTGATCCTGGAGTTCGCCGTCGCGGCGGCCGCGGTGGCCAAGGGCTGGTCGATCTACCTGGAGCAGGTGCTCAAGCTGATCGGCCTGGAGGTGCCCACGGTCCTGCCGCTGGGCCCGCTGCAGTTCGACTGGGGTGCCGTGCTGCTCACGGTGGTGCTGTGCAGCCTGCTGGCCCTCGGCACGAAGCTGTCGGCCCGCGTCAGCCTGGTGATCACGCTGATCAAGGTGGCCGTGGTGCTGCTGGTCATCGTGGTCGGCCTGGCCTACGTGAACGCGGCCAACTACAGCCCGTTCATCCCGCCGGCGCAGACCGCCGCCGAGGAAGGCCCGAAGCTGGAGCAGTCGCTGCTGTCGCTGATCCTCGGCGGTGAGACCAGCACGTACGGCGTCTTCGGCCTGCTGGCCGCGGCATCGCTGGTGTTCTTCGCCTTCATCGGCTTCGACATCGTGGCCACCACGGCGGAGGAGACCAAGAACCCGCAGAAGATGGCGCCCCGCGGCATCCTCGGCAGCCTCGCGATCGTCACCGTGCTCTACGTCGCGGTCGCGCTGGTCGTCACCGGCATGGTGCCCTACACCGACCTCGCGACCGCCGAGGACGGCAGCCGTTCAACGCTGGCCACGGCCTTCGCTCAGCACGGCGTGAACTGGGCGGCGGCGATCATCTCGGTCGGCGCCCTGGCCGGTCTGACCACGGTCGTCATGGTGCTGCTGCTGGGGCAGACCCGCGTGCTGTTCGCGATGTCCCGCGACGGCCTGGTGCCGCGCGGCCTGGCCAAGACCGACCCGAAGCACGGCACCCCGGTCCGGGCCACCATCCTGGTCGGCGCGGTCGTGGTCGTCGCGTCCGGTTTCTTCCCGGCGGACAAGCTGGAAGAGATGGTCAACGTCGGCACGCTGTTCGCCTTCGTGCTCGTCTCGCTCGGCGTGATCGTGCTCCGCAGGACCCGGCCCGATCTGCCGCGCGGCTTCCGGGCCCCGCTGGTGCCGCTGGTGCCGATCCTGGCGATCCTGGCTTGCTTCTGGCTGATGCTGAACCTGACCGCCCTGACCTGGGTCCGGTTCGCGGTCTGGATGGTCGCCGGTGTGGTGATCTACTTCCTGTACGGCCGCAAGCACTCGCGGCTGGCCCAGCGCCAGGCCGGTGAGGTGGCCGCAGGGGGTGCGGTGCCCCAGGACGGGGGCTCCAAGGACTAGCCGGGTGACTGGCTGACCGATCGAAGCGGCGCCGCCCTCGGAGGGCGGCGCCGCTTTTTCGCCTGTGATTCGAACAAATGTTCACCTGGCTGAGTGATGATCTCCGCCGTCCGGCTCCGGATCATGGAGGCATGACACGGAGAACAGCTCAAATCAGGAACGGCCATCACTCCGCATGCCGCAGCAGCAGGGCTCGCGGAGGTAGGAATGCGAGGGTCGAGGGCGGGCCCTTGCCTACGGCGTTCGTGCCCGCCAGCCTCGTCGGCGAGGCGCGATCCTCCGGAGCGCCTCCGCCGCGCCGGAGGTCGGCGCTCGGCGCACGCGTGGAGCGCGCCATGCCGCTTTGGTACGCCGCCGGGCTGCCCGGCGGGTGGTTACGTGCCGTTGCTCAGCGCTCGGAAGCGCGCAGCGCCATGCCGCGCTCCCACGGGGCGCTGCGCCCGCGGGGCTCGGTGATCTCCGGAAGCACCGAAGGCTCCGGCCGGGGCTTCGAATCCTGCTGTCGCGGCGCCGCCGTGATCCGCTCCGGCTCGTCGTTCTGGGCGGTTTCGGGCTCCTCGGTGTCGGTCTTCGGGCGGGTCAGCCCCTCGATGGTCTCGGTGAGGGATCCGCCGTCACCGCCCTGCGCCGTCAGGTGAGGCGTCTTCGGCGCGCTCGCCGTGGCCGGGACCTGAGCCGGGGTCGGGGTCTGCGGCTGCAACGGGAGCGCGGCGCCGCGAACCGGGGACTCCAGGCCCGCGGCCATCGCGACGGCGCGGTCCCACTCCGGGTCGCCGCTGTAGTCGGTGTGCCCGAGCACGCCGGGCACCCAGCGCCGGCACGAGAACGGGCCGCGCTGCGGGTCGGGGAGCCAGTGGTCGCCGCCGAGCACCAGGGCGCCGGTGGGGCCGCGGGTGGCGGCGGGCAGCGGCCCCTCGGTGCCATCGGCACGCAGCCCGACCCCGATCAGCATGCCGTCGTAGACCTGCCGGTTCCAGGTGGTCACGGCGCCGCCGATCGGGTCGGTGCCGCGGCACAGCGAGCGCCAGCGGCCGCCGAGCGCGCCGGCCAGGTCGCGCAGCGAAGCGTGGGGCACCACGCCGGGGAACGCCCGCGGGTAGGCCCACTGGAGCTGGGAGCCCGCGGTGACCAGGCCGACCCGTTCGCGGTCGGCCTCCGGGAGGGATTCCAGCAGCCGGGCGGTCGCGACGGCGGCGAGCAGGCTGCCCTGGCTGTGCCCGACGAGGACGACGCGCGTGTTCGGGTCGGCGAGGTGCTCGGTGGCGCGGGCGGCGAGCTCGGGGATCACCTTCAGCGCGTAGCACGGCGGCACCACGGGATGCGCTTCGCGAGGCCAGAACAGCGCCAGGTCGCAGAGCACGCCGAGGTAGCGGGCGGTGTCCCGCTTGGTGGCGGCCAGGTACACCATCCGAAGCAGCCCGACGGCGAGCGTCGCGAGCGCGGCGACCCCGACTCCGATCAGCCAGGTGAAGCCGGGCAGTTCGGCGACCCGGGCCACCAGGGTCAACGCGGTGCTGACGGCCAGCACCCCAGCGATCACGAGGAGGACGAGATGTGAGTAGCGGCGCTGCAAGTCCGCCCACTTCCAGGCGTTGGCCGCGGCGCGCTGGTCCGCGGGCCGCCCGGCGTGCAGCAAGGCGACCTCGTCGGGAATCGAGTCGTCGGTGCCCACGGAGCTGTCCGCGCCGTCGCCATCGCGGCGTCCAGCGCGCCACCGCTTCAGCAGCATCCACGGGGTGCCGATGATCCCGGCGGCGAGCAGCAGCACAGCCGTCGTGCCCCAGAAGATCGTCACGTCGTCGTAGGCGGTGGGCAGCATGAGCACCGGGTCGCCCGGCTCCTGCGAGGCGCCCAGCGCCCGGGCCACGCTCAGGCCGAGTCCCGCGCCGAACCCGTTGCCGAGCATGCAGGCGAGCATCAGCACGGGGGCGGTCATCCAGCCGCCGATCCAGGGGCGGAGCCGGGGCGGGCAGGTCTTCCAGCCGGGGCGGGCGAGCAGTGCGGCGGGCGCGAGCAGGACGGCCACCGCGAGGCATGTGATCACCAATGCGCCGGTGATCGCGTCGATCGTGTCGCCCGAGCCGGGCAGCGGGCCGGTCAGCTGCCCGGGGAAGAGGGCGACCGTGCACAGCAGTAACGCGGCAACGGTCATCAGCGCGCGACGCTGAGTGCGGCCGAGCGTGATCCGCAGCGCCTTTTCCTTGCCGTCGGGGCGCATTCCGGCCGGGTCGTCGAGCACGACGGTTCCGACCAGGGAGAAGACGAGCAATGCCGCGGCGATCAGCCAGCGCGGATCGGCGCTGATCGCGAACGGTCCGCCGAGCGCGAGAAGCGCCACAGTGGACAGTGCCGCGATGACGTGCAGGGTGCGCAGCACCGGCGTGTCCGGGTCCGCGACGACGTTCGCGCCGGGCAGCATCGGTGCCCGCGACGAGTGCTGCGGTTTGTCGGTCTTCGGCGCCGAGACCTGCCAGGAAACAGTGGACAGGCGATGCATGAGGAGGATCACGAGAGCAACGGGCAGCAGAGCGGCTGAGGCACGCAGGATGTCAATGCTCCGGATGGCGCCCGGGACGAAGTCCATGCACTGCACGCCAGGTCGGAGGCATTGCGCGGCGACCAGGTCCAGGGTGACCACGGCCAGCTGCGCGACGAGCAGCATCGTCAGCAGCAGGGCCGAAATCCGGAGCAGCGCGCGCAGCACGGACGAGAGCGCGGTGCTGATCGGGTTGCCGGTCCGGGCCGGCGGCAGCATCCAGTGCGCCATGTTGGCCAGCGCGAACGGGAACAGCAGGGCCCAGGTGGCCTTGGCCAGGCCGCCGGAGGTCATGCCGCCCCAGACGTAGCCTTCGACGATGCGGGGCACCGAGCGGTCCCCGGCCGACAGCATCGGTCCGGGAACCGGTCGGCGAAGTCGGTCGGCCGGGCGCATGATGCGTCCGATGCCGTCGCCGGCGACGTCCACCGAGGCGACCGAATCGGTCAGCTCGTCGCCGGTGGTGCCGAGGATGCCGTGTACCCGCAGCTCGACGACGCGGGTGTCGGGCCCGGGTATTTGCACTGGATCCTCCCGTGCGGTTGTTGATCGTCGAAACGCCGGTGGCGATTCTCCACTGCTGATCGACATCTGGCGAGCTCTGCCCCTCCGATTGTGATCGTCCGGGGCGCCCCATGTCCCGCATTCCTCGCAGGTTTCCCGGTGCTTTTCCGGCAGTGGTGCCTCTCGTGGCCGACGGGGATCTGCGAAGCACGGCGACCGCGGCCAGCGTGGTCGGCGAGCGGCGAAGCCGGAGTGCAGCGCGGACCAGCGGCTGGGCCGCGCTGGGCCGGCGCGGAGCGGCGCTAGCGCGACACCGGCCAGATGTTATCGCCACGAGTGATCGATCGAATACCGACGGTAGTCTCGGTGCGGGGTCGGCCGCCGAATCCGTGCCCTGACCAGCACGCATCTTCCCGAGGGGGAGAAGGATGAGTGTCGAGAAGCTGCAGACCCGCGGCGGTGTCGAATTCGCCGTCGCGGATCTGGCGCCGGCCGCCGACGGCCGGAACCAGATCCGGTTGGCCGAGCACGAGATGCCCGGCCTGATGGTGCTGCGCCGGGAGTACGCCGAGGTGCATCCGCTGAAGGGCGCGCGCATCTCGGGTTCCCTGCACATGACGGTGCAGACCGCCGTGCTGATCGAGACCCTGGTGTCGCTGGGTGCCGAGGTGCGCTGGGCCTCCTGCAACATCTTCTCCACCGACGACGCGGCGGCCGCCGCTGTGGTGGTTGGCCCGCACGGGACTCCGGATGAACCTGGGGGCGTCCCCGTGTTCGCGTGGAAGGGCGAGACCCCGGCGGAGTACTGGTGGTGCACCGAGCGGATGCTGACCTGGCCCGGCGACCAGGGGCCGAACATGATCCTGGACGATGGCGGCGACGCGACCCTGCTGGTCCACGAAGGTGCGCGGTGCGAGGCGGCCGGGGTGGTGCCGAATCCGGCGGACGACGACCCGGACGAGCTCAAGGTGATCTTGGACGCGTTGCGCGCGTCGCTGGCCGCCGACCCCACCAAGTGGACCCGCGCGGCGGCGGGCGTCCGGGGCGTCACCGAGGAGACCACGACCGGCGTCAACCGCCTGTACCGGCTCGCCGCGCGCGGCGAGCTGCTGTTCCCGGCGATCAACGTCAACGACTCGGTGACCAAGTCGAAGTTCGACAACAAGTACGGCATCCGGCACTCGCTGATCGACGGCATCAACCGGGGCACCGATGTGCTCATGGGGGGCAAGGTCGCGGTGGTGTGCGGCTACGGCGACGTCGGCAAGGGCGCGGCGGAGTCGCTGCGCGGCCAGCGCGCCCGCGTGATCATCACCGAAATCGATCCGATCAACGCGCTGCAGGCGATGCTGGACGGGTACCAGGTGGCCCGGTTGGAGAGCGTCATCGACCAGGCCGACATCGTGATCACCACGACGGGGAACAAGGACATCGTCACCGTCGACCACATGCGGCGGATGAAGCACCAGGCGATCCTCGGCAACGTCGGCCACTTCGACGACGAGATCGACATGGCCGGCCTGCGCCGCGCAGCCGATGCGCGCCGGGTGCGGATCAAGCCGCAGGTCGACGAGTGGGTGTTCGACAACGGCCGGTCGATCATCGTGCTGTCCGAGGGGCGCCTGCTGAACCTGGGCAACGCCACCGGGCATCCGAGCTTCGTGATGTCGGCGTCGTTCGCCAACCAGACGATCGCCCAGATCGAGCTGTTCACCAAGCACGAGGAGTACGACAACGAGGTCTACCGGTTGCCCAAGATCCTCGACGAGAAGGTCGCCCGCATCCACGTGGCGGCCCTCGGCGGCGAGCTGACGAAGCTCTCCAAGGAGCAGGCCGAGTACATCGACGTCGACGTGGAAGGTCCCTACAAGCCGGACCACTACCGGTACTGAAGCCCTGCGTGCCCGGGCGGCGGAACCTCAGGTGTCCGGGCGGGCCCCAGATCGCCGACCCGCAGCCCGCCCGGCTCGTGGTCCTGCGCCGACGCCGGCCGGCTCGTCACTGCGCGATGTGGATCTCCGGTTCGTGGCGGACCGGGAAGTTGACCGAGTTGGCGATGTAGCACTTGCGGTGCGCCTCTTCGTGCAGCTTCTCGGCGGTCGGCAGCATGGCCGGGTCGGTGATCGTCACCTGCGGGCGGAGCACGACCTCGGTGAAGTGCCCGCCGGTGGCGGGGTCTTCCACCATGGTGCCGCTCGCGTCGTCGCGGTAGGCGGTGACGACGATGCCGGAGGTGCTGCACAGCCCGAGATACCACAGCATGTGGCACTCGGACAGCGACGTGACCAGGAGGTCTTCCGGGTTGTGGAGGCCGGGGTCGCCGCGGAAGGCGGGATCGGCCGATGCGGTCAGCTGAGGCTTGCCATCGATGTCCACGACGTGCTCACGGCTGTAGTCGCGGTACGAGGCGGTGCCGCTGCCGGTGTTGCCGGTCCAGGTCACGGTCGCGCGGTACGAGTGAGTCTTTGGCATACCGATTGTATACAGCAGAACGGGTTGCTGCGAAAGCGAATTCACGCGCCGGGACGATCGGATGAGGGTGTCCGGATGGGGGTGTGGCGGCTGGACTACCGTCGACGGCGTGGGTCGACTAATCGTCATCGAGGGACTGGACGGCGCGGGCAAGCGCACGCTCGCCAACGGCATCGCGGCAGAACTGACCGCCCGCGGGCACGACGTGGCCCGCTCGGCGTTCCCGCGCTACGCCGACGACGTCCACGCCGAGCTCGTCGCGGAAGCGCTCCGCGGTCGCCACGGCGACCTCGGCGACTCCGTCCACGGCATGGCCGTCCTCTACGCGCTCGACCGCCGCGCCGCGGCGGACGCGCTGCGCGCGGACCTCCGCGCGCACGACGTCGTCCTCCTCGACCGCTACGTCGCCTCGAACGCCGCCTACGGCGCCGCTCGGCTCCACCAGGACAGCCACGGCGACTTCGTCGCCTGGGTCCGCGAGTTGGAGGTGACGCGCTTCGCGCTGCCGAAGCCGGATCTGCAGATCCTGCTGCAGGTGCCGTCGGAGGTGGCGGCCGCCCGCGCCGAGCACCGGGAGCGGACCGAAGTGGACCGCCAGCGGGACAACTTCGAGTCCGATGCCCCGCTGCAGCAGCGTTGCGGCAAGGTCTACCAGCAGCTCGCGGCGGAGGACTGGTGGTCGCCGTGGGTCGTGGTGGACGGCGTGAACCACGTGGACTTCGGCGCGCTCGTCGACCAGCACGTCCTCGCGCGGTAAGCGTTCGGCGGCGCGGCGAACACCCGCACTGTCCGAAGTGCACACTCGTCCAGGCGGCCCAAGCCGTTGCTACGCAACGTGAGTCGATCGGCACGCGGCGTCGAATCGGATCGGTGCGCGAAACCACCGGACTGGATGCTCCATTCGGCGGTATTCGCTGGGCCGATTCGGTTGTCCCGCCGCGACCTGCGGCGACGATCAGCGGGTGGATGCACGGCGGCGGGGCGACAAGTGCAACCATGTTGGCCATGAAGGCACGCGTGCTCGTGGTGGACGACGATCCGGCCCTGGCCGAAATGCTGACCATCGTGCTC
The DNA here is from genome assembly GCF_056431445.1 of Saccharopolyspora sp. NPDC045941. Taxonomy (NCBI): domain Bacteria; kingdom Bacillati; phylum Actinomycetota; class Actinomycetes; order Pseudonocardiales; family Pseudonocardiaceae; genus Saccharopolyspora; species Saccharopolyspora sp. NPDC045941. The sequence continues at coordinate 10,250 of NZ_JBWKKU010000022.1, read as the reverse complement.
CGAGGTGAGGGCTTCGAGACGGCCGTCGTCAGCGACGGCACCAAGGCGCTGCCTGCCTTGCGCGAGCTCAAGCCGGACCTGGTCCTGCTGGACCTGATGCTGCCCGGGATGAACGGCATCGACGTCTGCAAGGCCATCCGCACCGAGTCCGTCGTGCCGATCGTGATGCTGACCGCCAAGAGCGACACGGTCGACGTGGTGCTGGGCCTGGAGTCCGGCGCCGACGACTACGTGGTCAAGCCGTTCAAGCCGAAAGAGCTGGTCGCCCGGCTGCGGGCCCGGCTGCGCCGGACCGACGCCGAGCCGGCCGAGGTGCTCACCATCGGCGACGTCACCATCGACGTGCCCGGCCACGAGGTGACCCGCGACGGCCAGCCGATCGCGTTGACGCCGCTGGAGTTCGACCTGCTGGTGGCGCTGGCCCGCAAGCCCCGCCAGGTGTTCACCCGCGAGGTCCTGCTGGAGCAGGTGTGGGGCTACCGGCACGCCGCCGACACCCGCCTGGTCAACGTGCACGTCCAGCGCCTGCGGTCCAAGGTGGAGCGCGATCCGGAGCGCCCCGAGGTGGTGCTGACGGTCCGCGGCGTCGGTTACAAGGCCGGCCCCCCGTGATGTCCTGATCGAAATGGGCGCCCGCTCGCGAGCGGGCGCCCATTCGTCCGGTCCGGAACTTCGGATCCGGCCCGGGATCGCGATTCTCGCCCGCGCGCGGCGCGAGTTGCGGGTGTGGAACAAGAGGAAATGACCGCGCCGCCGGCACCGGACTGCGGGTGGGCGCGATGATCCGGAACTGCGCACCGGTCGGGGCACCGGTGTGGGCGGTCGGCCGAGCCTTTGACACAGTTGCTAGCCGGGTCGTAGTGGCGGAGTGGCCCGGGGGACGGTTGCCGTGAGGGTGTGGACGCGTCGAGGCCGCTTGGTCCAGCGGCTGATCAGTCGTGTCCGCGAGGAGGTCCGCAGCCGCTGGCGCCGCTTCGAAGCGCTGTGGCGGCGGTCGATGCAGCTGCGCGTCGTGGTCAGCACCCTCGCGCTGTCGATGGCCGTGGTCTTCGCGCTGGGCATGATGCTGCAGTGGCAGATCACGTCGCAGCTGCTGTCCACGAAGGAAACCGCCGCGATATCGCAGGTCGAGGTCAGCCTGCCGATCCTGGAGCGCGAGCTGACCGCGGTCGACCCGAACGCGGACAACGTCACCGAACAGCTGCAAGCCGCGCTGAACCGGCTGACGACGACGTCCTCCGGGCAGTCCACCACCGAGACGGTGGCCGGCGCGTTCGAGCCGGTGCTGGTCGACGGGCGCGCGCCGGGCGAACGGTCGCAGCAGCCGGCCGCCGGCCCGATCGACGACGTGCCGTCCGACCTGCGCCAGTTCGTCGAACGCGGCCAGCTGGCCACCAAGATCACCACCGCACACCGGGAGAAGGGCACCTCCGTCACGATGCTGGCGGTGGGGACGCCGGTGAGCACCGCGACCCGGCAGCTCCAGGTCTACCTGCTGTTCCCGCTGACCGCCGAGCAGAACACCCTCGAAGTCCTGCAGCAGACCCTCCTGCTCGGCGGGCTGGTGCTGCTGGTGATGGTGGGCGCCATCACGAACCTGGTGACGCGCCAGGTGGTGCGGCCGGTGCGGCAGGCCGCGCAGATCGCCGAGCAGCTGGCCGAAGGCGACCTGGACAAGCGGATGCGGGTGATCGGCGAGGACGACGTGGCCCGGCTGGCGGAGTCGTTCAACGAGATGGCCGACAGCCTCAAGCAGCAGATCACGCAGCTGGAGGAGTTCGGCCAGCTGCAGCGCCGGTTCACCTCGGACGTCTCCCACGAGCTGCGCACCCCGCTGACCACCGTGCGGATGGCCGCCGACGTGCTGCACGCCTCCCGGGAGCAGTTCCCGCCCGGCCTGTCCAGGTCGACCGAGCTGCTCGTCGACGAGCTCGACCGGTTCGAGCTGCTGCTGGCGGACCTGCTGGAGATCTCCCGGCTCGATGCCGGCGTCGCCGATCTGGCGGCCGAGCAGCTGGACCTCACCGAGATCGTGGACCGCTCCGTGGAGGCGCTGCGCCCCATCGCCGACACGAGCGGTGTGGAGCTGCGGCTGATCGCCCCGTCCGGGGGCGAGCTCTCCATCGTCGCCGACGCCCGCCGGGTGGAGCGGATCATGCGGAACCTGGTGGCCAACGCCATCGACCACGCTGAGGGCGGGCCGGTCGAGATCCGCTTCGGCGGCAACGAGCAGGCAGTCGCGGTGACCGTCCGGGACTACGGCGTCGGCCTGCGCTCGGGCGAGGCCGAGCTGGTGTTCACCCGGTTCTGGCGGGCCGACCCGTCCAGGAACCGGCGCACCGGCGGCACCGGCCTCGGGCTGTCGATCAGCCTCGAGGACGCCCGGTTGCACGGCGGTGGGCTGGACGCGTGGGGCGAACCCGGCGAGGGCTCGTGCTTCCGCCTCACCCTGCCCCGGCGGCCGGGCGAGGCGTTCGACACCAGCCCGCTGCCGATGCCGGGCATCCGCCGGATCGCGGCACCGGAAGCGCTGCTAGCGGCCAGCGTCGACCCGCCGACGGACGGGGAGGCCGGCGATCCGGACTTCCGCGACCGCGGGCCGGCTCGGTTGTCCGAACACTCCTGGGAGGACGAATGATGGGCGTGCGTCGGGTGGTGGTGCTGCTGGCGGTGCTGCTGTCGGTGTCGGCGTGCGCATCGATCCCGGAGAGTTCGGATCCGAGGGCGATCCGGGCGGTCGACGAGAGCAACGCGACCGCGCCCGTGCCCCCGCCGCCGGACGGCGCCGACCCGCTCGCACTGGTGCGCAGTTTCGTCAACGCGTCCGCCGCCCCGGAGAGCAACCACGAGTCCGCGCGACAGCACCTCACCCCGGCTGCGCGCCGGAGCTGGACTCCGGCGCCGGGCCTGCTCATCGTGGACAACGTCGACACGATCCCGGCGACGCAGCCCACGCCGCTGCCCGATGGCGTGCAGATGGTCACCGTGCAGGCCGACAAGGTGGGGCGGCTGCTGCCGGACTCGTCCTTCGTCCCCGAAGTCGGCGAGTACCAGGCCCAGGTGCGGGTGGAGCTGCAAGCGGACGGGGAGTGGCGCATCGCGACGCCGCTGCCCGAGATCGTCGCCAGCAAGGGCTCGTTCAGCACCGTCTACCAGGCCGTCCCGATCTACTTCCTGGACCACGATTCGACCGGCATCGTCCCGGACGTGCGGTACGTGGTGTCGCAACCGGCGAGCACCCTGCCCAGGCAGGTCATCGACCTGCTGACCAGCGGCCCGTCCGCGGGGCTGGAGTCGGCCATGCGCACCGCCATCCCGCCCGGCGTGCACCCGAAGACCAACCCGGCCGACCCCGGGGACGGTGCGCTGGAGGTGAACCTCAGCGATCTCGGCGCCCTCCCGCGGGAGGACCGCCAGCTGATCGCCGCGCAGGTGGTGTTCACCTTGCAGAGCGTCAACAACGCGCGGGTCCGGCTGAAGGTGGAGGGCGCGCCGCTGCTGCCGGACGGGAAGGACCTGCGGCCGACCGACCTCGGCTCCTACGAGACCAACAACACCGCCCGCCCGGACCTGCCGGGATTGGTGGTGGTGGACGAGCGGCTGCTCACCCTCGACACCGCGCAGCCGATCCAGGGCCCGGCCGGATCGGGCGAGTACGACGTGCTCCGGGCGGGCCAGTCGCTCGACGGCAGCCATCTCGCGGCGGTCACGCGCGTCGTCGGCGTCGTCGGCGTCGAGCTGCGGGTCGGCCGCTACGGCGCGCCGCTGCCCGAACTCCCGGTGCGGGGCGCCGACATGAGCAAACCCACCTGGCGCGGGAGGTCCGAGGTGTGGACCGTCGTGGACGGTCGCAACGTGGTCCGCGCACTGGATACCGGGAACGGCTGGGTGTCGCGCCAGGTCGACGCCGGGCAGCTGACCGCCGACGGACCGATCAGCGATCTGCGGTTGTCCCGCGACGGGACCCGGGTGGCGGCGGTGGTCGGCGGCCGCCTCGTGGTCGCCGGAGTGTCCGATCAGGACGGTCAGGTGGTGCTGCAGCGGCCGATCACGCTGCCTGCGCCGGGGGTTCGGATCACCGGAGTCGATTGGCTGAAGGACGACTCGCTGGTGGTGATCAGCGACAGCAACATCACGCCGGTCTTCGAGGTGACGGTCGACGGGTTCCAGTGGGTCCCGTTCACCGCGGCGAACCTCGGCCAGCCGTTGAAGGCGGTCACGGTCGCCAACCGCGGCCGGGTGGTCGTCAGCGACCGCAGCGGGATCTGGGAGTCCAGGGAGACCGACGACGTCTGGTCCCTGGTCCAGGGCTCGATCGGCGGCGGCTCGATCCCGTTCTTCCCGGGCTGACCGCCGAACCCGACACGCGTCGGTGAGTCGGGACGCCGATCTGCGGCACCATCGGCCGGTGCGCGTTTCCTGGTTCGGTGCGGGGCTTTCCGGCTTGGTCGACCTGATGCTGCCGCTGCGCTGCGCGGGCTGCGACGCGGCGGGTGTGGCGTGGTGCCGGGACTGCGCGCGCGAGCTCGGCGGGCTCCGACGAGTCGAGCGCCCGCTGCTCGAAGCCGTACCGCCGGTGTACGCGCTCGGCCGGTACCGGGGCGCCGCCCGGCGAGCGGTGCTCGCCTACAAGGAGTCCGGCCGCCGCCATCTCGCCGAGCCGCTGGCCCGCCACATCGCGATCGGCCTGCGTGCGATCACCGTCGAGCACCGGCTCGATCCGGCCTGGTACCTGGTGCCGGCGCCGTCCCGGACGATCGCCTCCCGCCGAAGGGGCGGCGCGCACATGTCCCGCATCGCGCACCGGGCCGCGGCCGGGCTGACCGACGCGGGCCATCCCGCGGCCGTCGCGGACTGCCTGGTGACCGCGCGCGGGGCGGCGGATTCGGCCGGGCTGGATGCGGCCGAACGAGTGCGCAACCTGTCCGGCCGAGTGCTCGGCCGGACGAGTCGTTTTCCGCCGCAGGCGGCGCAAGTCGCGCTGATCGACGACGTCATCACCACCGGCGCGACGGTCACGAGCTGCTTGGCGGTCCTCGGAACCGCAGGCATCGAGGTCGCCGCGGTGCTCGGCCTGACCGCGACGGCCGCCTGAAGCATTCGGGTGGATTGCCGATACCCGAACAGACGCGGGAACTTCACCTGCCGTCCACTCGTTTTCCAGTTATGAGCAGGCAGGACCCGGCCCTCCGGCGGCCCGGCGCGGAGCTACGGCACGTAGCCCCCGATCGGGTGAAAAACGAGGCCGATGGGGCGACTGGGGCAGGGCACGCCCGCGCCCGTGGCCTGCTTCGAACGGTGGCAGCAATCACTCTCGGTGGCCGCTTGACTTCGCCCGACAAGGGGGGTGTCACAAATCGGTAAACCGAGCTAACGTGCCACTCAATCCAGCCAACCCAGGCGGGAGGGAAGGAGCGAAACCCCATGTCCCTGGCGCCGGAAGTGAGCTGATCGCCTTCTAGCCGGCGCCGCCGTGCACACCTCGCCTACGGCACGCAAGGAACGGAGGTCGTGAATGGATATCGTCGTCAAGGGTCGCAACGTCGAAGTTCCCACGCACTACCGGGAGCACGTCAATGCGAAGTTGACCCGGCTTGAGCGGTACAACAAGAAGGCAATCCGGGCGGACGTGGAACTGTTCCACGAGCGCAATCCCCGTCAAGCCAAGAATTGCCAGCGAGTCGAGATCACGCTGATGGGCAAGGGCTCGCCCGTGCGGGCCGAGGCTTGCGCAGGCGATTTCTACGCCGCACTCGATGCCGCCACGACCAAGCTGGAGAGCAGGCTCCGGCGCATGCACGACCGTAGAAAGGTGCACTACGGGCAGCACAACCCGACATCCGTGGCACAGGCGACCGCAGCGATGGCGGACCGGCCCGTCGCGATGGGCCAGGCCGTGGCCGAAGGCCGGACCGCGCTACTAGAAGCGCCGCTGGAGGTCGACGAGTACGCCGCCCAGGTCCCGGGCCAGCGGATGGCCGCGGAAAACGGGTACGACGAACCAGGCCGCGTCGTCCGCGAGAAGGACCACCCGGCCGAGCCGATGACGGTTGACCAGGCCCTCTACGAGATGGAACTGGTCGGACACGACTTCTACCTCTTCTCCGATGCGGACAGCGGTAGGCCCAGCGTGGTCTACCGGAGGAAGGGATTCGACTACGGAGTGATCAGGTTGGCTGACGCGCTATAGGGCGAGTCTGCGCCAACGCCGACCCGAACAGCTGTCCCCCGCGTACCGTGGTTCGCGGGGGACAGTCGCGTGTGGGGGTCCGCCACCCGGACCTGCACCGGATGGCGGGTCCCCACTACCAGCTCTAATACGATGACCGCAAAGCGTCCGTGACGGACGCGTCACGATCAGCTAGTGAGGTCGACCGGATGGTCCTGTCCCGACTGCTCCGCGCCGGCGAGGGCAAGATGCTCAAGCGTCTGCGCAACATCGCGGCGCACATCAACGAGCTTGAAAAGGACATCGTCGCGCTGTCCGACGCCGAGCTGCGGGGCAAGACCGACGAGTTCAAACGCCGCCACGCCGACGGCGAGTCCCTCGACGAACTGCTGCCCGAAGCGTTCGCGGTGGCCCGCGAGGGCGCCAAGCGCACCCTGGGCCAGCGGCACTTCGACGTGCAGCTGATGGGTGGCGCGTCGCTGCACCTCGGCAACATCTCCGAGATGAAGACCGGTGAGGGCAAGACCCTGACCTGCGTGCTGCCCGCCTACCTCAACGCGATCACGGGCAAGGGCGTGCACGTCGTCACGACCAACGACTACCTGGCCCGCCGCGACGCCGAGTGGATGGGCCGCGTGCACCGCTTCCTGGGCCTGGAGGTCGGCGCGATCCTGGCCGACATGACGCCGGAGCAGCGGCGCAAGGCCTACGCCGCGGACATCACCTACGGCACGAACAATGAATTCGGCTTCGACTACCTGCGCGACAACATGGCCTGGAGCCTCTCCGACTGCGTGCAGCGCGGGCACTACTTCGCCGTCGTCGACGAGGTCGACTCCATCCTGATCGACGAAGCCCGGACGCCGCTGATCATCTCCGGCCCCGCCGACCAGTCCTCCCGCTGGTACCAGGAGTTCGCCAGGCTCGCGCCGATGCTCAAGCGCGACCAGCACTACGAGGTGGACGAGCGCAAGCGCACCGTCGGCGTCACCGAAGACGGCGTCACCCTCATCGAGGACCAGCTCGGCATCGAAAACCTCTACGAGGCCGCCAACACCCCGCTGGTCGGCTACCTCAACAACGCGCTGAAGGCCAAGGAGCTCTACAAGCGCGACAAGGACTACATCGTCCGCGACGGCGAGGTGCTGATCGTCGACGAGTTCACCGGCCGCATCCTGGCCGGGCGCCGCTACAACGAGGGCATGCACCAGGCGATCGAGGCCAAGGAAGGCGTCGAGATCAAGGCCGAGAACCAGACGCTGGCCACGATCACGCTGCAGAACTACTTCCGCCTCTACGACAAGCTGGCCGGCATGACCGGTACCGCCGAGACCGAGGCGGCCGAGTTCCACACCACCTACAAGCTCGGTGTGGTGCCGATCCCGACGAACAAGCCGATGGCCCGCGCCGACCAGCCCGACCTGGTGTACAAGACCGAGCCGGCGAAGTTCGAGGCGGTCGCCGAGGACATCGAAGAGCGGTACCAGCGCGGCCAGCCGGTCCTGGTCGGCACGACCAGCGTGGAGCGCTCCGAGTACCTGTCGAAGCTGCTCACCAAAAAGGGCATCCCGCACAACGTGCTGAACGCGAAGAACCACGCGCGGGAGGCCGCGATCATCGCCGAGGCGGGTCGCAAGGGCGCGGTCACGGTCGCCACCAACATGGCAGGTCGCGGTACCGACATCGTGCTCGGCGGCAACACCGACCACCTCGCCGACGCCGAGCTGCGCAGCCGCGGCCTGGACCCGGTGGAGAACCGCGAGCAGTACGAGGCCGAGTGGCCCGCGGTCGTCGAGAAGATCACGGCGCAGGCCAAGGCCGAGGGCGAGGAGATCCGCGAGGTCGGCGGACTCTACGTGCTGGGCACCGAGCGACACGAGTCGCGCCGCATCGACAACCAGCTGCGTGGCCGCTCCGGCCGTCAGGGCGACCCCGGCGAGTCCCGGTTCTACCTGTCGCTGGGCGATGAGCTGATGCGGCGCTTCAACGCCGCGATGGTCGAGACCGTGATGACCCGGCTCAAGGTGCCCGACGACGTGCCGATCGAGCACAAGATGGTCAGCCGCGCCATCCGCAGCGCGCAGACCCAGGTCGAGCAGCAGAACATGGAGATCCGCAAGAACGTCCTCAAGTACGACGAGGTCATGAACCAACAGCGGACCGTCATCTACGACGAGCGGCACCGCGTGCTGGCCGGCGAGGACCTGCACGAGCAGGTCATGCACATGCTCACCGACGTGGTGACGGCCTACGTCGACGCGGAGACGGCCGAGGGCTACGCCGAGGACTGGGACTTCGAGAAGCTCTGGACCGCGCTGAAGACCCTCTACCCGATGTCGATCAGCTGGGAAGCCCTCGTCGACGACGAGGAGGACCTGTCCAAGGAGCGCCTGCTGGAGCTCATCCGGGAGGACGCGCGCGCCGCGTACGCCAAGCGCGAGGCCGATGTCGACGGCAAGGTCGGCCAGGGCGCGATGCGGGAGCTGGAGCGCCGCGTGGTGCTCAGCGTCCTGGACCGCAAGTGGCGCGAGCACCTCTACGAGATGGACTACCTCAAGGAGGGCATCGGGCTGCGGGCAATGGCCCAGCGCGACCCGCTGATCGAGTACCGTCGCGAGGGCTTCGACATGTTCGGGGCGATGCTGGAGGCGCTCAAGGAGGAGTCCGTCGGATTCCTGTTCAACGTCCAGGTCGAGGCGGCCGAGCCGCAGCCCGAACCGGAAGCGCCGGCCATGCCGGTGTCGGTGAGCCAGGTCGGCAGCGGCACGCCGGACGTGCCCCAGACCCCGCAGCCGACGGCCCAGCCCGCGCCGCAACCGCGGCCCAAGCGCGCCCGGCCGGCATCCGCCGGCCCCGCGTTGAGCCAGCTGCCCACCGCGGCAGACGGCGAGCAGGTCCCGTCCGCGTTGCGCGGCAAGGGACTCGACTCGCCGACGCCGCGGGGCCTGAGCTACTCCGGACCGAACGAGACCGGTGACGTGGAGACCAGCAGCGACGGCGACCAGGGGCCGGAGTCGCGCAGCGGCACCCGCCGCGAGCGCCGGGCCGCCGCTCGAGCTGACGCGAAGAAGAACAAGAAGCGCTGATCAGACCAGGGACAGCAGCGTGCACACCCAGTGCGCGTTGTCCTGTTCCAGGCGCAGCACCAGGGCCCGGACCCGGTAGCGCGTCCCGACGATCATGCAGGCCTCCACCGTGCAGTCGGTGACCAGGCAGGCGTGGACGGATCGCAGCCGGTAGTCCGGGCTTTGTGCTGCGTGCAGCCGGGTGGTGAGCAGCAGCCCGGCCACTTGTGGCTCGAGGTGCTCGCGCACCTCGTGCAAGGCACGGCGCCCGGCGAGCACGTCGAAGACCTGCGCGCCGATGAACCCCGCGATGGCGGAGGCGCTGCTGTCCGCCACCGCCTCGGCCGGCGTCGTTTCGATCGACAGCACTGCGGTCATGGCGTCTCCAGGCGGTCGGCGGACTGGACTCCCGCTTAACTGAGGAACTTGCGGTCCGGATCCGGTCACCTTCAGCCCCAGAACGCCCCGATCGTGTGAGCTACCGTGCGGCTCGTGGATCTGAAGGGACTGCTGCTGGACTACGCCGGGGTGCTCGACGATCCGGGCGACGAGCCGTCCGGCGTACCGCCGTTGCTGGACGTCGCGCGGCGCATCCGCCGGGCCGGGATCGGAACCGCCCTGGTGTCCAACGCCAACGGGCTCGCCGACCCGGGCCTGTCCGAGCTGTTCGACACCGTCGTGCTGTCCGGGGCGGTCGGCGTCGCCAAGCCGAGTGTCGAGATCTACCGGCTGACCGCGCGCCGGCTGGGGCTGGAACCGCGGCAGTGCGTCTTCGTTGACGACCTCCGCCGGAACGTGGCCGGCGCGGTCGAGGCGGGCATGGTCGGAGTCCACCACCGCGACGTCGATTCGACGGTCACCGAGCTGGCCACCCTCTTCGGCCTCGAAACCAGCTCTTGACCTGGTGTTTTGATGTTTAAGGGGGGGTGGTTGCAGGGGGTGTTTCGGGGGTGTGTAAATTTATCCAAGTCAGAGCGACACGGGCCGGGAAAACCGGGCCGAGCCTGACACGGGTC